>CAJQSO010000050.1 GCA_905614365.1 uncultured Candidatus Thioglobus sp. | reverse complement strand
CATTGACTCAAAAAATGCATTAGAAAATGATAGATTACTAATCGATTTAGTAATTAGAAAAGGCAGTGTTCCAAAAAGAGATAAAACAATCCAAAAACTAACTACTATTAAAACGCCTTCTCTAAGGCGAAAGCTTTTCTTTATTGCTCTAAATGGCCACCATAATATAAGGCCTCCCAACACTGTCAGGATAAATGAAAATACAAAAGTTAGATACTCACCTTCTGAGTATATCAAGTCTACTAATATTGGAGGTACCTGAGCAAAACTGAAAACCATTAAAAGAAGGCCTAAAGTTTTTGCAACAATACTTAACTGCATTTAGCCCATACCTTTTTAGTATTTAATTGGAAGTAACTACTCATCATTCTCAAGGAATAAAGCTTCAACTTCATGAATTTTACCAACATCCATTAATACCATTAAAACGTGGTCTCCCTCTTCTATAACTAGTTTTTTTGAGCCCATTAATAATTCATCATTTCTTACAATAGCTCCAACGACTACATCTTCAGGTAAAGGCAAATCTTTAATTTGAACTCCAACTACCTCAGATGTTTTTTCATTGCCATGAACCACTATCTCTATCGCCTCAGCTTTTCCATGCTGCAAGGAATGGACCTTCATACAGTCACCCTTTCTTAAATGAGATAAGATTCCACTTACCGTGATTTGGTCAGGAGAAACAATAATATCTACATCTCCACTTTGCTCAGCGAGAGCAGCATAAACATCACGCTTGACTAGTGCAATAGTTTTATGAGCGCCTAAACGTTTGGCTAAAATTGATACAATAACATTTACTTCATCTGAGTCCGTTAAAGCTAAAAATAGATCTGTATTTTCAATGCCTTCTTCCTTTAGTAGGTCTTCATCAGAAGCGTTACCTTGAAGCACTAAAGTATTATTAAGCTTCTCACTTAAATACTTAGCTCTATCTTCACTTAGCTCAATAATCCTTATATTGTGAGTGTCTTCAAGAAGCTTTGCAACATTAATACCAATACTTCCTCCTCCAGCAATGAAGATTTTTTGATAAGTATTTTCAGCACGTCTAAATTCTTTTAAAGCTCTAGAAATATGATCTTTTTTAGCTAGGAAGTAGACTTGGTCTCCCTCTCTTATAATGGTATCACTTTTGGCAGGAATAGCTTTTTCATTTCGATAAAGGCTTACTATTCGTATTTTGACATCAGGCATATGCTCATGAAGCTCTTTAACAGGCCTATTAACAATCGGCGTGCCAATGAAAGCGCGCGTTTCAACAAGTTGCACCAATCCATTTTCAAAGTCAAACACTTGAGAAGCACCAGGCTGCTCAACAATACCCTGAATATAGTCGGTAATTAAATTCTCAGGTGTAATTAAAAAATCTATTGGTAAAGCCTCATTAGAGAATATTTCAGGTCTAAGTAAGTATTCAGTGGTCCTTATTCGAGCAATCTTTTTCTTTACGTTATATAAGGTATGTGCCATCCTGCAAGCAACCATGTTTCGCTCATCAGAGCGCATGACTGCAATAACCACATCCATTGATTTAATACCAGCTTTTTCTAAAACGCTAGGGTATGCTCCATAGCCAATAACAGTTTTTATATCTAAATGCCTCTGTAACGGGGTCAGCATTTCTTCTTTTTGATCAACAATCGTAATATCGTTATCATCATCTGAACAAAGGTACTTTGCAAGAGTTGACCCAACTTGACCAGCGCCTAGAATTAATATTTTCATTTCTTATCAATCCCTAAATCTTTAAGTTTTCTATACAAGGTTGTTCTTTCTAGCCCAGCAATCTCTGCAACAACTGCAATATTATTATCATTATCTGCAAGGTGATACAGCAAGTATTGACTTTCAAAAATATTTCGGGCCTCTTTAAGCCTGAGGGAATAGTCAATACCACTAACTTGTTGAGTTGATTTTTCTGGCTCTTGACGAGTCATAATATTTCTCAATATTGGTAAAAAATCATGAAGGGGCTTTTTTAAAAAATCTACAGCACCGAGCTTCATAGCTTTAACTATATCACTTGGCTCTGCATGACCTGACATCATTACTACAGGGGTTAATAAGCCCTCAGAATGCCATTCTGATAAAAGCGATATACCATCTTGGCCAGGCATCCAAACATCCATTAGTATTAAATCAAAAGTATTGGCAGCAACTATTGCTTTTGCTTCAATAGCGCTCCTGGCTAGCATAGTTGTATAACTTACATCTTCAAGAATATCTTTAATAATTTCAGTATTGTCTCTTTCATCATCGATGATTAATACTTTGCCAAATGTAGAGTCTTGTTTCATTTCATCTCCCTTAGAGCATCAATTATACTGAATTCAATTGTTATTCTAGCGCCATGAGGGTTCACATTGCTTGCAAATATCTGACCATCATGCTGCTCAATAATATTTTGTACTATTGCAAGCCCAAGCCCTCCACTTTTTTCCTTTGTTGTAATATAAGGCTCAAAAACTTTATCAATGATTTCTTCAGGAAACCCACTACCATCATCAATAATTGTTAATCGAACTATTCCTTCTTTTTTGTTAATTCTTGATTTAATTTTAATATTAAGCTTATTTTTTTCTTTCTTAGCTTCAATTGCATTTTTAATTAAATTAATTAATACTCTAGAGATAGCATCTTGATCAAGTTGCAATTTAGGCAGATCTCCACTTAAATCTAAATCAACCCTAATGTCATTATGGTTATCATATAGGGCAGCTGATTTGTTGATTAAAGAATTTAGTGACGATGAAGTCTTGTGAATTTCAGGTGTATTTGCATAATTTGCAAAAGCACTAACCATAGAGTCCATAGATGCAACTTGGTCCATAATAGTTTGAGTTGTTTTATTTATAATTGCAGAGTCTTTCTTATCTAGCTTTTCTAAAAATAAATTTCTAAGTCTTTGTGCAGACAATAATATAGGAGTAAGAGGATTTTTAATTTCATGAGCCATACGAACGGCAACCTCCCCCCATGCGGCTTTCTTTTGAGCTCTATTTAACTTGGAAATATCATTGATTATAATTACGTAGCCAAGCGTTTTATTTTCTACTTCTAAAATTGCACCCTCACAATAAATAAGCCGACTCCTATCGTCAAGTGTTAACTCAATTTCCTTGCTCCATTCCAATGAATCTTTCTCAATTTCTTCTTGAATAAAAGAAAAAAGCGGACTAAGGTTCTCAAAACTTTCAACAACAGCATCATACGACTGCCCAATAAATTTCGTCTCATCTTCAATTTGAAGTATTTTGCCAATAACAGGATTAATAATTTGTATCTTTTTCTCTTGGTTCAGAGCGATAACGCCAAAAGAGTACTTTAGAATAGTTTCTAAATAAAGATTGTGCGTATCAAGTCCCTCTCTAGATTGCTTAATCCTCTTACTCATTTCGTTGAAATGTCCTATTAAATCATGCATATCCTTATTTTTAGGATCCTGCTCAATTTCTACGTCATAGTTTCCAGAAGAAATTTCTCTTGTAGCAACTGATAAGTTATGCATTGGCCTCATTAACTGATCAATCATTCGAAAAACAATAAGCAAAGCGCTTAAGACTGATAATAAAATTGTTGACGTAAAATCAATCAAAAAACGAGTTTTAATAATAGAGGAGTTAAGTGTCAACTCTGCATCTTTTGCAGCGGCACGAAAGCGAGTCATCCTCGTAACGAGACTTTCAATATTAATATCTGAAGAGTAATGAGCAATTAAAGTGAACTCATCAGTTGACGCCGTATAGCCGTCCAATAAGCAAGTTGAATCATCTCTTTTACTCGTTGCAGCAAGGTTCATTTGAGAGTCATATAGTTTTAGCTCGCAAGCCCAAAAATCAGTAACTAAAAGATTCAGTACTGATTGCATTTGTTCAGCAGGTTTCCTAGGTGCATCAAAATAATTGACAAGCTTACCTATATTGCGTGTTTTATCTTCATAATACTTAATCGCAACATTATTAGTATTCCTATAGAGTTCATCTACCTCACCACCAACTTTTAAGTTAAATTCATCAAATTGACTTTCAGCAATTTGAAGATTATCTCTAATTGATCCAAAAGAAAATAAATAAAATGATAGCACTGGAAGTAAGACTAAAACTGGAACAATTTTTATGAAAGACCAGGTAAATCTTGACCCAATAACCCCTTGCTCAGTATTTAGTTTTAACTTTCTCATAGAGAGCACAATAAAATAAATTGCAATTAAGCTCATTAGAATATTAAAGCCAACCAAAACTAGATACCACTTTTCAATTAACTCAGGATTAAGACCAAGATAAAACATTCCAAAAAATGAAATCAAAAAGATACCTATCCAAAACATGGCGCGAGGAGCTTCTTTTATAGAAAAAGCTTGATTTAACAACATAAATTTTGTTGATAAAATATTAAAGTGATTTGATTATCTCATAAATGAATTATTACTAGCATGAGTTGTTGATAAAATACAACAATCCATTTGAGACAATTACTTTGATTGAAAGCGAGTCACAACTTAATAAATACCTACAAAGTATTCAAAACGACTCTCTTCTTGCAATTGATACTGAGTTTAGAAGAATTGATTCGTACTTTCCTGAACTTTGCTTAATTCAGATTGCAGCTGGTAATTATTTAGAATGCATAGATGTTCTTGCAATAAAAAATTTAGAACCTCTTTTTGAAAAACTATACAATAGTGAAACTATTTGGGTTATTCATTCCGCTAGACAAGATATTGAAGCTCTTTATTACCTATCTCAGAGAATACCTCATACAATTTTTGATACTCAAATTGCAGCCTCACTATTAAATTACCCTATTCAAGTTTCATATCAAGCATTAACAGAAACATTACAAAATGTTTATTTAGAAAAAAAACATACACGATTCGACTGGAAAACAAGACCCCTTCCAGAGGACGTATTACAGTATGCACTTGATGATGTGAAATACCTACTTCCTCATTACGAAATACTTAAAGACGAGTTAATTAAAAGTAAAAAACTTCAGTGGCTTAGTGAAGAGGTAAGTTTCTTGTTAGAGAAAAGTCTTTATGAGCCTAACTTTAAACAAATTATTAAAAAAACTAGTGGGATTTCAAAAATAGACTCCCAGTCACAAAAACAGGCAATAAATTTAGTAATATGGCGAGAAGATACTGCAAGGAAAGAAAATAAACCTCGTAAATGGATAATGTCTGATGAGCGCTTAATAGAATTTGCTACAGGGAAAAATAATTTGTCTTCAATCTCTCAAGAGCTTTTTGAGACATTTCTCAATGCTAACCAAACTGAAAAAAAACTTCAAGCCCCTCTTGCAACTCAAAAACCATTATCTGCTGATGAGAAACTGAATAAAAATCAAGCACAGGAGTATATTAAAAATTTATCGATTGAATATGATATTGCTCCTGAACTTATTTGCTCTTCAAAAAATCTTATTAAATTCATTAGAGGTGACAAAGAGGTCTCTATTAATAGTGGATGGAGATCAAAAATATTTAAACTAAAATTAAATCTAGAAACTTAACTTACCATTTAATTACTTTAGCCTTATCAAAGATAATACTTTTAAAATAATTGCAGGAAACCTTAAAGGAAGGAAATTTAACTTTCCTGATTCTGAAGGGCTTCGCCCTACTCCTGGCAAAACAAGGGAAACCCTTTTTAATTGGCTGCAATTTGATATTGCTGATAAGACAATTATTGATCCTTTTGCTGGAAGTGGTGCTCTTAGCCTTGAGGCAATATCTAGAGGCGCCAAAAAAGTCTGCTTAATTGAAAAGAATAGAAAAGTTTTTAAAAACCTTGAATCTAGTTTTAAGCTCTTTGACAGCTTTCAATATCAACTGAATAATAGTGATTCAATTATCTTTCTTGATAAAAAAAATGATAATCCTTTCGATTTAGTTTTTTTAGATCCTCCATTTAATCAAAATTTAATACCATTAGTACTTGAGCTATTATCTAAAAAAAATTACTTACATAATGAAAGCCAAATTTATATTGAGTCTGAGTACGAGATAACGCCAATAATCTTAAAAAATCATCTTGAATACAGTTGTAGAATCAAAAAACAGAAAAAATCAGGCAATGTTCACTATTGTCTGATAAGCTTGGAGACAACATGAAAAAAATTGCAATATATCCTGGTTCTTTCGATCCAATAACTAATGGCCACGTTGATCTGATTAAGCGTGCATCCAAAATTTTTGATGAGGTAATTATTGCGATCACTCAAAACGCTAATAAATCTAGTTTTTTATCTATTGAGCAAAGAGTTGCGGCAGTTGAAAGTTCAATAAAATCTATAAGTAATACCAGAGTATTAAGTTTTAATTCGCTTCTAGTAGACTTTGCAAGAGATCACGACGCTCAAATAATTATTAGGGGCCTTAGAGCTGTATCAGATTTTGAATATGAGTTTCAACTTAGCGGAATGAATAAGCGTCTTAATTCAGAAATTGAAACTTTGTTCATGACTCCCTCTGAAGAGTTTGCTAATATCTCATCCTCTTTGGTTCGTGAAATTTTATCTCTTGGCGGTGATATTAGTCCATTTGTTCCAGCTCAAGTCAAAACAATACTCCTAGATACACTTCAAAAATAATTTACTTAACACCTTGAAATAATATTTTAAATCCCTAAATAGGGTTTATATAAAAATACAAGGAGTATATGGAATGTCTAAAATAATTGGAATTGATTTAGGAACAACTAACTCATGTGTCTCGGTGATGGATGGTGGTGTTGCTAAGATAATTGAAAACTCAGAAGGAAATCGCACAACACCTTCTATTATTGCCTATCCTAAAGACTCAGATGAAATCTTAGTGGGTCAGCCCGCTAAAAGACAAGCTGTCACTAATCCTGAAAATACGCTTTACGCTATCAAAAGATTAATTGGGCGTCGCTTTGATGAAGAGGCAGTTCAAAAAGATATTGATCTTGTTCCTTATAAAATCATAAAAGCAAAAAATGGTGACGCCTGGGTTGAAGTTAAGGGGAAGAAAATGGCGGCCCCTGAAATATCAGCTCGAGTAATTCAGAAAATGAAACAAACTGCTGAAGATTATCTAGGAGCAGAAGTTACTGAAGCAGTAATTACTGTCCCAGCCTATTTTAATGATTCTCAACGTCAAGCAACAAAAGATGCTGGAAAAATTGCAGGATTAACCGTAAAAAGAATTATTAATGAGCCTACAGCTGCGGCATTGGCATATGGCGTTGATAAATCTACTGGTGATAAAAAAGTTGCAGTTTATGATTTAGGTGGTGGAACATTTGATGTTTCTATCATTGAGATGGAAGATATTGATGGTGAAAAACACTTTGAAGTCCTTTCAACAAATGGTGATACATTTCTAGGTGGTGAGGATTTTGATCATAGAATAATCAGCTATTTAGTAGAAGAATTTAAAAAAGAGCAAGGTTTAGACCTTTCTAAAGATGCGATGGCTCTTCAAAGGCTTAAAGAGGCTGCTGAAAAAGCAAAGATTGAGCTTTCTTCATCAGAACAAACTGAAGTTAGTTTGCCATACATTACTGCGGATGCCTCTGGTCCAAAACACCTTAATATCAAAATGACAAGATCAAAACTAGAGTCTCTAGTTGCTGATTTATTAAAGCGATCAATTGATCCATGCAAAATAGCACTTAAAGATGCTGGACTATCAAGTGGGGATGTAGATGAAGTTATCCTTGTTGGTGGGCAAACTAGAATGCCTAAAGTTCAAGCAATGGTAAAAGATTTTTTTGGAAAAGAGCCTAAGAAAGATTTAAATCCTGATGAAGCTGTTGCTATGGGAGCAGCCATTCAAGCTGGTGTTTTGGGTGGAGATGTTAAAGATGTCCTACTTCTTGACGTAACGCCTCTGTCACTCGGTATTGAAACAATGGGCGGTGTAATGACTAAATTGATTGAGAAGAATACAACAATTCCAACTAACCAATCTCAAGTCTTTTCAACTGCCGCAGATAATCAATCGGCTGTAACAGTTCATGTTCTCCAGGGCGAAAGAGAGGTTGCGAGCGCAAATAAATCACTTGGTCAGTTTAATCTTGAAGGTATTCCAAATGCGCCTAAAGGCCAACCTCAAATTGAAGTTTCCCTTGATTTAGACTCTGATGGTATCTTAAACGTATCTGCCAAAGATAAAAATACTGGTAAAGAGCAATCTATAACAATCAAATCTTCAAGTGGTCTTTCTGATGAAGAGGTTGATAAAATGATTAAAGATGCTGAAGCGCACGCTGAAGAAGATCAGAAATTCCATGAACTCGTAACATCAAGGAATATGGCTGACTCTCTTGTACATTCAACAAAACAATCTCTAGAAGAGCTAAAAGATGAAATTTCTGAGGATGAAAAAAGTGCAATTGAAACAGCACTTAGTGAACTTGAAGAAAGCATCAAAGGTGATGATAAGGAAGCAATCGATACTAAAGTTCAAAATCTAAGTGAGAAAGCACAAGTTTTGGCTCAAAAAGCTCAAGAAAAAGCTACCGCAGAAGGTGGTGAAGCTGAAAACTCTGAAGGAAATGATGATGTTGTAGATGCTGACTTTGAAGAGGTTAATGAAGAAAAGTAAGAAATATAGAAAGCGAAAATAAAAATAAAACCTCCCTTGTCTTGTGCATGGGAGGTTTAATAATATAAGGGACACATGGCAGAAAGAGATTATTACGAAATTTTAGGCGTTGATAAAGGCTCAGATGAAGCCAAAATTAAAAAAGCCTACAAGCGTCTTGCAATGAAATATCATCCAGATAGAAATGCTGATGATAAAGAAAACTCTGAGAAAAAATTTAAAGAAGTGCGTAAAGCATACGATGTAATTTCTGATCCCCAAAAAAGATCAGCTTATGATCAATTTGGTCACGCAGGAGTTGAGCAAGGCGGAAACGGTTTTGGTGGTGGAAATCCATTTGGTGGATCTAGTGGTGGTTTTGGTGATATTTTCGGTGATATTTTTGGAGGAGGCAACTCAAAGCCAGATAATAGAGGCTCTGATCTTCGTTATGACCTAGAAATAGATTTAAAGCAAGCTGCAGAAAGTGATACAGTAAAAATTCGAGTACCTAAAAATGATACCTGTGAGCCATGCTCTGGAAGTGGTGCCAAACCTGGCACTTCAGTAAAAACTTGTGGAAATTGTCGTGGTACTGGACAAACAACAATGCAGCAAGGTTTTTTTGCTGTCCAAAGACCTTGTAACCAGTGTAATGGTTCTGGTGAAAAAATTGAATCTCCATGTGGTACATGTCGTGGACAAGGAGTTGTAAGAAGTCAAAAAACTCTTTCAGTTAAAATTCCTGCTGGCGTAGATACTGGAAATAGAATTAGATTGAGCGGTGAAGGTGAAGCTGGATTGCGCGGTGGGCTGCATGGTGATCTTTATGTTCAAATTCATATCAAAGAGCATTCAATTTTTGAGCGTGATGGTAATGATTTATATTGTGAAGTACCTATTGACTTTGCAACATCTGCGCTTGGTGGCTCAATAGAAGTCCCAACATTACAAGGGAAACTCAAAATTAAAGTCCCTGCAGGAACGCAATCTTCGAAATTATTTAGACTTCGAGGCAAAGGCATGCCTGCTATGAGACATAATGGATCTGGTGATTTGCTATGCCAGGTTAAAATCGAAACGCCTGTAAACTTAAACTCGAAACAGAAAAAATTATTAAAAGATTTTTCAGACTCATGCGAAGCAAAGCATCACCCAGAGTCAAATTCATTTTTTGGTAAAATGAAGTCATTCTTTGAGTAAACTTGAAACAATTTGTCACAATATATTAATTGCTCTAGTATAAAATTTTTTTTCTCTAATTCAATAACCCTTAAATAATGATTAAAAAAATTATTGCACGTGAAGTATTAGACTCAAGAGGCAATCCTACTGTTGAAGCTGATGTCATTCTAACTAATGGCATTCTTGGAAGAGCTATAGTTCCATCAGGGGCTTCTACTGGCCAAAGAGAAGCTTTAGAGCTTAGGGATGGTGACAAAAGTCGCTACCTTGGAAAAGGCGTCTTAAAAGCTGTTAATTTTATTAATACTGAGATTAGTGAGTCACTTACGGGTATGGACGTATCAAATCAAAAAGCTATTGATCATAAAATGATTGATATGGATGGTACGGATACAAAATCTAGATTAGGCGCAAACTCAATATTAGCTGTTTCTTTAGCCTGTGCTCATGCAAATGCACAAAATAAAAACCAGTCACTATTTCGTTCATTTAGTTTTTCAGAGACTTATCAAATGCCTGTTCCGATGATGAATATTATTAATGGTGGTGAGCACGCTAATAATAGTGTTGATATTCAAGAGTTTATGATAATTCCTGCAGGGGCTCCTAGTTTTAAAGAAGCATTGCGATATGGTACTGAAGTTTTTCACCATTTAAAAGCAGTACTTGAACAAAAAGGATTAAATACCGCAGTTGGAGATGAAGGCGGCTTTGCTCCAGATCTAAAATCAAATGAAGAGGCATTAGAAGTTATTATTGAAGCTATTAATAATGCAGGTTATACCCCTGGAAAAGATATATTTATTGGTATCGATGCAGCAAGCTCAGAATTCTATAAGGATGGGACTTATAATTTAACCTCAGAAGGTTTAAA
>CAJQSO010000049.1 GCA_905614365.1 uncultured Candidatus Thioglobus sp. | reverse complement strand
CCTCTTCTAATAATATAAATCACAAGAGCATTAATTCAAATACTCAAGAATATAGCAAAGAAGATTTAGAAAAATTTGAAAAATTATTCTCTAAAGATTAGGACAGTTATAAATGAATATCATCAAATAAACTATTAACGATAATGGAATTAATAAAAAAACAACAATCAAATTCTGGAGCTAGCACTTATCTTATAGTTCCTATAGTAATATTTTTCCTATTACTTATATTTGCAGTTATTAGAGGCCCCTATTTGGTTTCAAGCACTGGATTTGGTGGTTTAATAATTGTTGTGGCTCCACTAATACTTGCAACCTATGCTTTAACAGTAATTGTGATGGCCGGAAGAGCGGGAGTTGACTTATCCATTGGTCCATTAATTGGATTTATTAATGTTGGTATGATTCAACTAATTGGGCTAGGTTTAATTGAATCACCAATTGCAATTTTTTTATATGCCATTGGAGTTGGTATTGCCTACCAAGTTCTAATGGCTTTAATAATTGTATTTGTTCGCGTTCAACCAATTATTGTGTCATTAAGTGGCTACCTTTCACTTGTTGGATTGAATCTTATAATTATGCCTCGACCATCTGGCTTAGCACCTGATTGGATGTATAGCTGGGGAGCTGGCACTACCATTTTTTCTCCCGTTTTAGTAATATTAATAGTTGCAACAGCAGGTTGGTATTTACTTGCTCAAACAGCCTTTTGGGGTAATTTAAAAATGATGGGCTCTGATGAGCGTGCTACCTACACAAGTGGAGTTAATATCAATATGGTTCGCATCGGTGCTCATGTTATAGGTGGTATTTATGCAGGACTTGCAGCAATTACATTTACATCTCTAATTAGCTCTGGCGATCCAAGTCAAGGAACAACTTACACATTAATGGCTGTTACCGCACTTGTTCTAGGTGGAGCAAATTTAGCAGGAGGTCGAGGAAGTGCATTTGGCGCCCTCCTTGGATCACTAAATATCTTTTTAATTACATTTGCTCTTTCAACTTTCAACTTTGGAAAAATGCAGAGCTTCGTTACCGATTTTTCATATGGACTTATGCTGGTAGTTTCATTATTAATTAGTATTGCAATTCCATTTCTTCAAAAACGGGCTCGAGGCCTTTCACCATCCTTAGTGTTTTTAGTAATGGGGATAGTCTCATTAGGGGTAATGGTAAGTGTATCTATGGATAAATCTTTTGGAGTAAAAAGATATAAGGCATTTGTAGCAGCTGTTGAACAGGAAACTATGTCAGCAGGAACAATTATGTTTCTTATAATAATTGGGGTGGCGCTCACAGCCTATATTATTAAAGTTGCTTTTAAGCATATAAGTGGCCCAATGATTGGACTTATGATTGTTGTAATAATTGCCGCTTTCGGTCTGATATTTAATCCTGACTCTTCTTCAGAAGTAGTTTTCTCGCCAGCTATGATTGATTATTCAATGAGTATATTTAGTATGGAAGAAATCTCTAACTCATCACAATCATTTTTTTCTATAAATGCATTAAGTAAGACAACATATCTTTTAATTGGTCTTATTGGGGTAGTGCTTCTCTCATCATTAATAATCTTAACAATGCTTCCAGGAGTTAAAGATAGTATCAAGCGCTTAGCAATGATAATTTGCATCTCAATAGTGCCATTAATTGCAGTTGGAGCTGTATTTTTTCAAGATGCAGATAAAGGTTATTTAACAAGTAGCTTCTCAGGCGAAGTTTTTGCAATTCTAATGGTCTCAGCACTTCTTTTCACAATTACTATACCTTTAGTCCAAACAAAAACAAAAAATATCAATAATATTTTTATTGGAGCAATCTCTATTACTTTCTTAATTGTTATGTATTTCTTTATAGGTAATAGTATGAGTTCAACTGCCCCTAATATGGGTACATTAACGAACTATTCAATTCCAATTATCCCTACTGGAATAGAAAGTTTACCAGTCAAATTTATCGAATACATGGCACCATTAAGGATGAATGTTGAGGCCAGTGGAATGGCACTGATTACTGAAATTGCCTACATCGCTATCATTATTGTTTTATTACAAGTATTTTTACGCATTGCTATGGGAGAAACTAGTTTTAATAGTTTTTGGAAATATTGGTATATAGCTGCTTTTGCTATTCTAGCTTGGGGCGGTTTATTTTATGCAATAGGTGTGCCAATTTGGAAACTCATTGTCATTATTGGAATTACAATTATTTCTGCTCCAAATGTAATGCACATAATAAGCACATACATAATTGGTGATCATAAAGATGATGTAATAAGTAAATGGGAAGGATAATTAATGAAAATATTTCAAAATAATTGGGTTAAAAATGCGCGTTAATAGAATGGGAAAAGCTGCCTTTTCATTTTATAAATGGCTGGGCTTTATTGTTGCCTTAATAGTTTCAGTTATAAGCGCTGTTTTAGGCTTTATTGATAACACCCCTTCACAACTTGTTATGCTTTATACAGTTGCAATCTTTGGCTCAATCCTATGGGGATGGCATCACCTTTCAGTAAGATGGACATACATTGACAGCCTTAAAGAGGAAGAGACACAATTAGTAGAAAATGCGCCTATTCAAGAAATCCAAGATATAGAGATTACTGAAAGTTACTTTAATTTCCTTATAAAAAGTAACAAGGGTGCGATTGTTGGCATATTAGCAATGATTGTTGCATTTGTTGCACTTGCTTTTGCTATGGATAATTTTTTTCAATGGCAAAATATACTTTCATTGGTGGTATTTTTTCTAACTCTTTTAATACTAATCATTACCAACTCAGTTGCGAAAAATAATAAAAGCGCGCTCATGGGATTAGCAGTATTAATTGGACTTTTTATTATGGGCTCATTAATTGTAGATGGCTTCATATCCACTTTGAACCTTAAATCAATGCTTCTTTTTGCATCATTTCTTGGCCTTGCATGTATTGGACAAACACTTGTTGTATTATTAGGTGGATTAGATTTATCAGTTAGCTTTGTAATTGGAGCGGCAAATATTGGTTTAATGTATTTAATTACACTAGGAATACCTCCATGGATCTGCATAGTTGCTGTTTTATTAATGGGATTAGGTGTTGGAATAGTTAATGGCTTATTAAGTTTTCGCATTCAAGGTCAAGCCCTTATCTTAACTCTAGGTGTTGGGTTTGTAGTTACTGGAGCTGTTCAAGCCTTAACAACTATTGGTTCAGATTTTGGAGGAAGCGTTTTTGGTGTAGTACCAAAATGGTTGTCTAATATAGCCGCAACAAATGGAACTTTTATTGGCATTAGCATCCCGCCTGTTGTTGTAATTTGGGTTGTATCATCGATCCTTATGATTATCGCACTATCAAATACGACTTGGGGTAGGAACCTATACGCAGTAGGTGGAAATCGAACAGCTGCTGCAAGACTATCTATATCAGAGAGAGCTTATTGGATAGGGGCATTTGCAATAGGAGGATTTGTTTCTGCATTAACTGGTGTTTTACTTTTAGGATGGAGTGGTGGTGGTTTTGTTGGTGTTGGTGGACCTTATCTTTTTCAAACGATAGCCGCTGTTGTGGTTGGTGGTACTTCACTTCTTGGAGGCAAAGGAGGTTATGGATTTACAGTTATTGGTGTCCTTGTTTTACAAGTTCTATCATCATTTTTAGTAGGCATTGGATTAAGCTATGAAGGACAACAATTTGTTTTCGGCCTACTAATTCTTCCTATGGTAGCTTTATATGCCAGATCACCTCATATAAGAACTCAAATTTAAATACGATTTAATCATGATGTCTAGAAAAATAATTCAAGGAAATAAATAAAATGACAAGTGCAATAACATGGATATTTATATTTTTAGTCCTATATTGGTCTTACTGTTTTTTTTGGGGAGTTCGAGCATCTAAGCAAATATCCTCTGCAGATGACTACTTCCTTTCTGGCCGTAACTTATCACCATGGGTATTTGCTATAGCAGCTACAGGGATATCTTTTGCAGGATGGACTTTTATTGCTCACCCTGGACTCATTTTTAGAGATGGCTTTCAATTTGCAAATACTTCATTTTTTGCCATAGCTGTTGCAATTTCAGGAGTTGTTCTACTTAAAAGACAATGGATGCTTGGAAGACGTTTTAAATTTACTACATCTGGTGAAATGCTTTCTGCATACTTTAAAGATGACACTCTAAGAATTATTTCAGTTTGTATTGCAATTTTATTTGGTATTCCTTTTGCTGCATTACTCTTTGGATCCTCAGGATTCCTAATAAGTGAATTAACTAATGGTATTTTTTCACGTAATGTAGCAATGTGGTCTTTGTCTGGGTTTGTTCTTTTGTATTCAATTATGGGTGGAATGCAAGCAATAGCAAAAATTTCTGTGTTGCAAACGATATTATTTTTTCTTGGAATGATTGTATTAGGATTATTTGCTCTTGATCTGGCTGGGGGATTTGATTCATTAAACCAAGGCTTAGCAAACATTGCAAAAAACATTACTAGTCATCTTGGAAAAACTAAAGGCATGGGAGGAGGTAACTTCCCAGGATACTTTGCAATTCCTGGTGTAATTCAATTTACAGATGGTATAGGAATTGAAACTCCAAAGGGAGGCCCATGGACTGCTATTATGACTCTTACATTTATGATGTCAGTTATGGGAATTCAATCCTCACCAACATTCACAATGCTTGGGTTTACCAGCAGATCAACTAAAGGTTTTTCAATTCACCAAATATGGGGTGCTGCAGCTTGTGTGGGTATTATTATGTTTTTATTTTCTACACTACAAGGAGTAAGTGCAAATCTATTAGGGGCAAATAGTGCCGTGAATGAAGCAGGATTTGCTATTGCACAGCACTTGCCAGAATTATCTAAGGCGCAATATACTGAATTGGTAATGCATTATATTAAGCTTGTAGGAAGCACTTCGCCCTGGATGGTTGGCTTCCTTGCTATTTGCGCTATAGCGGCATTACAAGTTACTGCAGCTGCATTTATGTCAACTACTGGAAATATTTTATCTCGAGATATCTATGTTCATTATTTTAATAAAGATGCAGATTATAAAACTCAAATTAATGCAGCTAAACTCTTTACAGCTTTAGTGTTCTTTTGTGGAATGTTATTAGCTTCATTTTCGATGGAAGCCACTGTTATACTTGGAAGTCTTGCAATTGCTTGCTCATTCCAGCTTTGGCCTTCATTATTAGGTGTCACATGGTTTCCATGGATTACAAAAAATGCATCAATAGCAGGTGTAATTATTGGGATTATTGTAGTCATCTTCACTGAAACATTAGGGCAGAAAATAACTGGTGGACGACTTCCTTGGGGAGTATGGCCATGGACAATTCATTCAGCCGTATGGGGTATGTTTTTTAATATTTCAATCTGCTTAATTATCTCTTTAATGGCCAGTCAAGATCCTGACAAAAAACATAGGGAAACATTTCACTCATTTTTCCAAAAACATTCTGAGGTAACTAATAATGATCGATGGTCTAAGCCAGTTGGAGGACTTTTATTAATGGTATGGATGTTTTTTGCTATTGGCCCAGGATCAATATTTGGAAACTTCATTTTTGGAAAACCTAATGCTGGTTATGATTCTTGGATGCTTGGAATGCCATCAATTTGGGCATGGCAAATTATTTGGTGGGCATTAGGTGTAGGATTAATTTGGTTTTTAGCCAATAAGTTAAGAATGTCTACTGAACCTGAAAAAGAAATTGAATCAATAAATTAATAGGCTAAGGTTTTTTCTTATTATTTTGAATAGATTTTGTAAGTTTTGGTGACACTGCAACTGGCTCTTGATTTGCATAGTCTTCATGATTCTTAGCAACTGACTCCAAATCATATAAGTAATTAACCATCACTCCCCAAGAATCATCTAGAGCAAGCTGATTAACATTTGCTTCTGCATGAATTTTATAAAGAGACGCCCCATTACCAAGATGAAAGTGAGCAACAGGGTTAATGGCTTGGCCATTTGTACGTTTAATTTGAGTTAAGTAATAATAAGTTAGTCGATTCAAAACTAAAGGATTTGGCTTGGTATTTTTACAGCACTCGCTGATATCATTAATTATATTTTCAGGCAGATCTTTATCTTCTAATAAATTCATTTTTTTAGCCCATTTTTTTAGCCCAGGAACAGGTGAAAGCGTGACAAAATGCTTGATTTGTTTAAATTCCTTCTCAATTTCAGTGACTACTTGTTTAATCAAAAAACTCCCAAATGAAACACTCTTCAGTCCCATCTGGCAATTAGATATTGAATAAAAGACTGCTGTTGAAGCGCTTAAAGGATCAATTGGTTTAACACTTGGATCAAGTATTGGCATAATTGAATTTGGAGTACCATCCATCAATGCAACCTCAATAAAAATGAGGGGCTCATCTGGAAGTGCAGGGTGAAAAAATGCATACAACCTTCTATCATCTGCAGCTACTCTATTTTGTAAATCTTCCCAATCTGAAATATGATGAACAGCCTCATATTGCATAATTTTTTCCAATACTTTAGCACTTGTTGACCAATCAATTCGCTCCAGTCTTAAAAATCCTCTATTAAACCAAGATTTAAATAAATGAACAAAATCAGAATCAAGTGATTTAAGCTCAGGAGATTCTTTAATGGATTCTAACAATGACTCCCTCATTTTTAAAAGTACTGAAGTTCCATTTGGGACTTCATTTAATCTTCTAAGAAGCTCGTGACTCTTTGGCTCAATTAATTGATGAAGCTTTCTAAGTTGCCTTTCATCATCAATATTTAACTCAATGAGAGCTTTTTTAAGAATAGAACGATCAATACTAAACTGATTAAGTAATTGAATGAAAAATGACTTTTTTTGCTCTTCTGAAAGATTACTAAAATCTTCTAAAATTATTTTTGCAAGAGAAAATAAAGTTGCCTCACCATTTTTACTTACTAGCTGACTGCAGAGCTTGATTAAACTTTCAGGACTGGATACTTTCTTATTTGAGCGCCCCATACGGATGCGTTGAATAAGAGAGTTTAAAAAGTTTTGATGCTGAGTCATGTTGAATAAATAATTTTAATTTAATTTTATACTACTTTTCTTTATGACTCTTTAGAAGGAATTGGTTTAAAACAATAAAAAAAACTGCTTATTAACTATTCAATTGAACTAAATCGAAAAACATTAACAGCGATATAGTCATTGTATGCTGCGCCTGATTGAAGCCAAGTTTTTGCCTTTAAGGCTGAAATTTTAGGGCTTAAATTATCCTCAAGGTTTAAATATAAGCCATATTTAAAAGTATAGTCTTCTTCAGTTAAAACCAATAAATTACCATTTGAACTAATAAGGCTTTTCTCTGGCATACCCCCTTGCTGAGATACAAATGCAGACTGGCCATACTCATCCATAAGGCTTGATAACTTAGCTTCGAAATATTCCTTACTAATAGGGCTATGTTTATAATAATTCATGTGAAGATCTTCAGCCTCTTCTAGCAAATAACTTCTTAAATCTTCAACTGAAGAAAATGACTCATCTTCAATCCAAAAAATTACAAATGCACCATTTGAACTTCCCAGACCCAATGACTGGTCTTCAACCATCACCAGAGCAGAGCCATCTAGTATCGCCTGCAAAAAATCTTTGTCTAAACTTGTTATCTCTTCATTGAAATGACTTAGATTCATAATTTTTTATCCTAACGTGATTGGAAAAGAAGTGACTTTATAGTTTGATAATTTGTAGCAATATTTCTTAAAGCTTCTTCTCCTAGTTGATTACTAGTAACGCCCTCTTCAATCTCTTTTACTTTGTCAACATACATTCTTTTAAGTGTATTTGTTGTAGCTAATATTTCGTAAACACTCGGGGAATTCTTTGCTTTCCAGTCATCTGGCAAAATGTAAGGATATTTTGGATCAAAATCTATTAAATTATCGTCTTTTTCAGCAACCATCATTTAGTTAGTGAGATAAACAATTGAGGAAGTCTTTCAGGTAATTTTTGAATATTATCAATTACCATAAAACGATTTTTACCAAAAATTCTCGAAACATATTCATCAGCGTGAGGATCTAAACTAATACAAAAAGTTATAATTCCATGACTTCGCAATTCTTCAACCGCTTTTTTTGCATCCATACGAAGATGCTGTGGGTCATCAACATCAATGTCTGCAGGCTCTCCATCCGTTAAGATCAAAAGAATTTTCTTAGCTGAAGATTGGGTCAATAAATCTACACCAGCATGCCTTATTGCAGTACCCATTCTGGTTGATAAGCCACCTTTTATTCCTGCCAATCGGCCCTTTACTTCATCATTAAAACTATAATGAAATGGCTTAAAGCGATAGTACTGAACATCGTGTCTTGAATCCGATGCAAATCCTGAAATAGTTAAATTATCTCCAATCTTATCAATTGCCCATGAAAGTAATGAAGTTGACTCTTTCATTAGCTCCAAAATTGTTTTATCACTTCCAATAACCATATCATTGGTAGATTCAGACAAGTCCATTAATAAGTTAACAGAGACATCTCTTATATGCTGAACTTTCTTTACATAAATCCTGTCAGATGGGGTTATGCCAGATCTAATATCTGCTAAAGCTGTTACGCACGCATCAAGATCAAGCTCACTTCCCTCTTGCTGTTTCTTTAGCTTTACGAGACCTTGAGGCTGCATTCGGTCAATCGCATTTTTAAGTTGATTGGCGATAGGTTTGTGAGTTTTTAAAATTTTATTAATTAACTCTGGATCTCCTTTTCTCAAACGTCTTTCATACAGAGTTGCCCAGTTTGGTCGATAGAGCTGAAGCTGATAATCCCATTCATTGTAATGAAAAGGCTCACTTACTGGTTCTTTACCCTCAACCTCATTAATACTTACGCCATCAAGCTCATCAGGAAAGTATTCTGACTCTAAAGTCCAAATTTCCTGCGCATCATCACCAGCAGTCTCAACATCAAGCTCATTATACATTTCCATAATGTTGACATCTTTGCGGACCTGTCTTTGACTAACAGGGACATAATCATTGCCCTCTGACAACCAATCAAGCTCTTCATACTCCCAAATATATCTGTTATCGTCTCTATATATAATTGGAGTTGAAACTAGAGCGGAAGCGCTTATTTTTACATCTGTTTCAGTTTTAAGTAGCTCATAATACTTCATACCTAAGTCATAACTCATTTCTGATGATTCAGGCATTTTGGTTATTTCTTTAATAAATAACTTAAGAAAATCACGATTGAATGACTGCTTTGCTGTATATTTTTGATCTAATGCAGCTCTTGAAAAGTCAACCAAATCAACTATAAAAGGGTTTAAATCTTTTAAGTCCTCATCATCAGGATGAAGTGCAATCCAAGTTTTTTTCATACCTGGAAATTTTTTTAAAGTATTTAACTCAACTCTTAAGTCTTCTATTAGAGAGATGCATGCAACTTGCAAAGGATTTAAGTCATCCCCTTTAAAAGCAACCCTAGTTTCCATAATATGAGCTGCAGCATGAGCACATACCGCCCTATAACAATCAATACCAGGAACAATTCTTCCAGAAGCATGCTTATAGTCATCATAAGCATCTGGAATATGCATAACTCCATACTCAATATAAGGCCTAAGACCTTTCTTAGTCTCATAGTCACCTGAAGTAGGTCGTAGAAAAAAATCACGAT
Source organism: uncultured Candidatus Thioglobus sp. (assembly GCA_905614365.1). Taxonomy (GTDB): domain Bacteria; phylum Pseudomonadota; class Gammaproteobacteria; order PS1; family Pseudothioglobaceae; genus Pseudothioglobus. The sequence goes on along the minus strand of CAJQSO010000049.1, from coordinate 19,023 downwards.
TATAAAATGCTCTAAGATAAAACTGCAATTTTCTTTGATTATCAATAAATAATGTTCCTCGCCTCTCTTGCTCAAGTATTTTTATTGATTCTGCACTACTTAATTCAAAATAGGCGATTTGAGCTTTAAAATCTCGTTTGAATGATTCAGCTCCATAAAGAACCCATCTTCTTAGGCCTCCAAGAGTAAGCTTACTAGTCAACTGATCAATATTATTTAGCATTGGCCTCATGCCTCTAGGAGCTAGAGCTATCATTCGCTCCATTAACCTAAGGTAGCCTTTAAGCAAATCAAAGTCACTCATCCGCCTTGCAACATTTGGAAGGCTTGCAATCATTAATACCAAAATAGAAGAGGACGTTTGTGAAGACATTTTCATAATTGAAAATACAATCTCTCCAATTATGGACTCACCAACCTCCCTAACGACCATAGGTGTCTCTTCCAAGAAAGATATAACCATATCTTCACCTTTACCCATTGCATGAAGCGCACCAGCACCATCTAGATAGATTTTAAGTCCATTTGGGGACATTACCTTAGAAGCTTCAACAAAGCTCCCTGCAAGAGCATCATGAAGAATGTTAGAGGAATCTTGAAACTTTTGTTCAAAATCCGAAAGTTGAACCGCACTCATTACTAATCCTTAATCAAAAAAAGTATCAATAGCAGCATTAAGAGTATCGACAATATCTAAGTCATCGGTAATAGGATTAACCATTGCAATTTTACAGGCAGACTTTTCATTAACCTTATTAGCAATTAATTGTCCTGCATAGATACATAATCTAGTTGATATTCCCTCATCCAGCCCATGACCAACAAGGTTTCTAGCTCTTTGAGCAATTTGCACGAGTTTCAATGCTATTTTTGGATCAACGCCAGATTCTTTTGAAATAATATGTGCCTCAGTTTTTTCATCTGGATATTGAAAGTTAAAACCACAAAATCTTTGCTTAGTCGACTGCTTTAGATCTTTCATTAAATTTTGATAGCCAGGGTTATAAGATATAACCAATTGAAAGTCAGGATGCGCTTCAATCAACTCACCTTTCTTATCGAGCGGTAAAGTACGGCGATAATCTGTTAGAGGATGAATCACAACAGTTGTATCTTGCCTAGACTCTACAACCTCATCTAGATAACAAATGCCGCCATATCGAGCAGCCATTGCAAGTGGGCCATCTTTCCAAATTGTACCTTCCTTATCAAGAAGAAATCTACCTACTAAATCACTTGCTGACATATCTTCGTTGCAAGCAACTGTAATTAAAGGCTTACCTAGTTTATACGCCATATATTCTACAAACCTAGACTTGCCACACCCAGTTGGGCCTTTCAACATTACCGGCATACGATTCATATATGCAGCGGTATACATATCTATTTCATCATTTTGAGGCTGGTAAAAAGGTTCTTTTGCAATTTTGTATTGATCTAATTCATTCATTTTTATATCCTATTCAAAAAAAACCCCTGCACTTAGACAGGGGTTTATCCAATCAAGCTTACCTAATTTTACTTGATTATTTAAATCCTTTGCCTCTGTAAATGACCATTGAGGCGCCCTGTGATTGAGCATAATTATCATAACCAATTAATCGAACATGGTTGTCTGGGTTAGCATCATGACACTCCTTACATTCAGCAAGAATTGCATCAACATCTGTTTCACCAAATAAAGGAAGTTTCCACATATACCAGTAATTTTCCATAGCATTTTCAACTTCAGTATGCTCTACACCAGGGTTATAACCCTGATCAACAATATACTGTACTTGTTGACGAATTTGCTTATCACTCATTGCCGGTAAATATGAAAATGTTTCAAATTTTCTGCTTGAATTATCACCAAGGCGTGATGGATAATCTTGTACTTTGCTCATAATATTTTCCTTATATTGGTTCTTATAGTAATAAAAATTGATTGATACATTACTTGTGCACTATGTCCAGTTTATCAACTGTATCAAACTCAAATTTAATCTCTTTCCATGTCTCCATCGCAATCTTAAGCTCAGGTGAGTGCTTTGCTGCACTAGTAAGAATCTCTTTAGACTCCTTTTCTAAGTCTTTTCCAGCGTTCCTTGCTTCAACACATGCCTCAACAGCAACTCGATTCGCAGCAGCGCCTGCTGCATTTCCCCATGGATGACCTAATGTTCCGCCACCAAATTGAAGAACTGAATCGTCACCAAATATATTTACAAGTGCTGGCATATGCCACACATGAATTCCACCTGAAGCAACAGGGAGCATTCCTGGCATTGAACCAAAGTCCTGATCAAAGAAAATACCTCTTGAGCGATCTTCTTTAATAAAGCTATCACGCATGCAATCAATCCAACCTAAGGTTGATTCACGATCTCCCTCAAGTTTTCCTACTACAGTTCCAGAGTGCATATGATCACCTCCAGAAAGGCGTAAACACTTAGCAAGCACTCTAAAGTGAATACCATGATTTGGATTTCTATCTACAACAGCATGCATTGCTCTATGGATATGAAGTAATAAGCCGTTATCACGGCACCAATTTGCAAGACCTGTATTTGCTGTAAAGCCCGCAGTAAAGAAATCATGCATAATAATTGGAGTTCCTAACTCTTTGGCATACTCTGCTCTTTTGTACATCTCTTCAGGCGTAGGAGCTGTCACATTTAAGTAGTGACCTTTCCTTTCACCTGTTTCTCTTTCAGCCCTTTCAATTGCGTCCTGAACAAAGCCAAAACGGTCTCTCCAGCGCATGAAAGGCTGTGAATTCACATTTTCATCGTCTTTTGTAAAGTCTAATCCACCACGAAGTCCTTCGTAACAAGCACGGCCATAATTTTTAGCTGATAAGCCAAGTTTAGGCTTAATAGTACAGCCCAACATTGGGCGGCCATACTTATTCATTTTATCTCTTTCAACCTGGATACCATTTGGAGGCCCACCACACGTCATAACGTAAGCAATTGGAAAACGAATATCTTCTAATCTAAGCGCTCTTAAGGCTTTAAAGCCAAATACATTTCCTACAAGGGAGGTAAGAACATTAACGATTGAGCCCTCTTCAAATAGATCAATTGGGTATGCAATAAAAGCATAAATTGCATCATCCGATCCTGGCACATCTTCAATGCGATAAGCGCGTCCTTTATAGTGATCAAGATCTGTTAAAAGATCAGTCCAAACAGTAGTCCAAGTTCCTGTTGAAGATTCAGCTGCAACCGCTGCTGCAACCTCTTCTCTTGGAACGCCTGGTTGCGGGGTAATTTTAAAGCATGCAAGAATATCAGTATCTTTTGGTTCATACTCGGGCATCCAGTATGTGTCGCGATATTCCTTTACGCCTGCATCGTAACCTTTCTTAGCCATAATCAAACTCCGTTTAATATTAATATAATAAGATCATTATAGTAGGTGAAATAAATAATGTAAAATAATATTTATTTAAATAATAATCAATTTATATTATGATTAATTATACATTAAAACAGCTCTATAGCTATGAAGCAGTCATTAGATTAGGCGGGTTTACAAGTGCAAGTAAAGAACTCTATATCACTCAGCCTGCAGTATATATGCAGATACAACAGCTTCAAGAAAGCATTGGAGCAAAATTATTTGATATTAATGGAAAAAAAATTAGCGCTACATTTATTGGAAAAAAGCTTTATGAAACTGCAGTAAAAACTATTAGTACACTTGAAAATTCAAAACTTGAAATGGATGAAATACTCAGTCCAGATTCTGGCCATCTTCAAATAGCAGTTGCAACTACAGCAAATTCCTTTATTAGCGCCTTACTTGCAAAATTTAAAAAAGAGTTTCCTAAAATGACTTTCTATATCGATGTTACAAATAGGCAATCGCTTCTTAACAACCTAAAAAATACCAATGCTGATCTAGTAATAATGGGAGAACCTCCAAAAAATATTCCATTAGTTTCTCAAGCATTTATGAAAAATCCTTTAATTGCAATCGCTCATCCTGATAATGAACTATTAAATAAAAAAAGGGTCACAATTAAAGATTTAGCCAAGGAGACTTTACTTACAAGAGAAGTTGGCTCAGGCACTCGCATAACAATTGAAAAGTTTACAGGTTTAAATTTTAATTCAGATATTCAAATTAACTCTAATGAAGCCATTGTTGAGGCTGTTCAAGCAGGATTGGGAATTGGCTTTGTTTCTATGCACTCTGTAAATCTTCAACTAAAAAATAATATTATTAGACAGCTAAATGTTGATCCCTTTCCAATTGTAAGGCAGTGGCATATAGTTCATCATGCAGACGCAGAGTTGTCTCCAATTGCAAGGAGATTTAAACAGTTTGTAATTGAGAATACAAAGGCTGAAATATATCTATAAACCTTAACTACGATATTCCGCATTAATCTTGACATAGTCATACGAGAGATCTGTTGTCCATACACTTTCACTAGTAAGCGCATTACCCAAATCAATCCTAATTGTGATATCAGACTTTTGCATTTCTGAGCTTCCACTAGCCTCTGTGTAATCTTTGCTTATCTCACCTGAAGAGATAATTTGTAAATCATTTAAGAAAATATCAATATTTTCAATAGAGATTCTATCTACTTTTGATCTTCCTACCGCAGCCAAGATCCTACCCCAATTTGCATCACTTGCAAACAATGCAGTTTTAACTAATGGAGAATGGGCAACGGTATAAGCAACTTCCAAGCAATCATCAACTGAAGACAGACCACCAACTTTTATTTCTACAAATTTAGTTGCGCCCTCTCCATCTTTGATAATCTTTTGGGCTAATATTTTTGTTATTTCATTCAGTGCATTTTGAAATTCTTCTTTACACTCATGGAGCTTAACGCTAGATTGATTGGTAGCGCTTAAAGTACACGCATCATTTGTTGAAGTATCACCATCAACGGTAATCCGATTGAAAGACTGATTTACAGCAATATCTAAACAGTCATGAAGCTCGTCTTTTGATGCTCCAATATCAGTAACGATAAAACTTAGCATAGTTGCCATATCTGGTCGAATCATTCCTGAACCTTTAGCAATGCCTGAGAGAGTGACATTATTGCCATTTATAACAAGTGAGATTGAGCAAGATTTTTCAACTAAATCAGTAGTTAATATGCCTTTAGATACATCATTCATATTACTTGATGAAAGATTATTAACGAGTTTTTTTGTATTTTTTTCAAAAGGGTCTAGCGGCAATGGTTGCCCAATTACTCCAGTTGAAAATGGCAAAATTTGATCTGACTCAATATCTAATTTTCCTGCCAAAATCTCACATGACTTCAAACAAGCCTCTAAACCTTTTTGCCCAGTTCCTGCATTAGCATTTCCACTATTGATAAGAAGCGCTTTTATATTTGAATTTAAATGATTTTTTGCAACAATAACTGGAGCAGCGCAAAAGATATTTTGAGTAAAGACTGCAGCAGTTTGCGTACCTTCAATAAATGAGATAAGTGACAAGTCTAAAGCATAATTTTGCTTTATGCCACTTGAAATTGAAGCGAACTTAACACCTCTTACTTCGAGCAAATCACCAGTCATACAAATAAAATTATGGAAAAAATAATAATTCGTATTTTACCCAATTCGTATATCAGCTAATCAATTTTAAAAATTTATAGGGTGAGGCTTTAGTTGTTATCTCTATCAAGCTTATTAAATAAAAGCATGATGACTGCTCCAAGAAATACCATAATCAGAGCTGGTATTGCGGCCCTTTCATACAAACCTTCGGCGCTCAACTCGTAAACCCGGATTGCTAATGTATCCCAGCCAAATGGTCTTAACAAATAAGTTGCAGGGAGCTCTTTCATTACGTCCACTGAAACTAATAAAGCTCCTGCCAATATTCCAGGAGTCATCATTGGTAAATACACCTCCTTAACTAAACGGAAACGACTAGCGCCAAGTAATCTTGCACTTTGCTCAAACATTGGCTTGATTTGCTCACTAGAGGCAATAGTTGAGTTAAAAGCAATCGCCATAAATCTTGACACGTATGCAAAAAGCAACAACGCAACAGAGCCAAAAAGTATATGGTTAATTGATGAGCCGCCAAAATAAATACTGATTAATGAAATATTTTGGACTCCATAAAGAAGCCCTACTGCCATTACTGATCCTGGCAAAGCATAACCAAGTGTTGAGAATCTAATTAATATCTGGAGAACTTTGCTATTAGACTTTCTTCTGCTAGGGAGCGCCAGAAGTGTTGCAACAAAAACTGTCAAAACTGTTGCGCTAATTGTCAATATAGCTGTAGATGATAAATAATCAAAATATCTTGGATTCCACTCTTGAGTAAATTTTTCAAAACTCCAAATTATGATCTGCAGCATTGGCATTGCAAATGAAAGCATAAATACGCCAAACACAAATACAAAAAGTAACCATCCAATTAAGCCATTTGCATGATAAGGTTTTATATTGGAAACATCTGAAGAATAATACTTAGCCTTGCCACGCGCTTTCTTTTCAAAGTAAATAAGAAGGAATGCAACCAATACTAGTAAAGATGCAAGTTGAGCAGCAACTTCAATTGACCTAAAATCACCCCACGCAGAATAAATTGCTGTGGTGAAAGTTGGGTAATTAAATAATGAAACAACTCCAAAATCTGCCAAAGTCTCCATTAATGTAACAAGCAATCCAGCAGCTATTGCTGGCCTTGCCAGAGGAACAGAAATCTTCCAAAAAACGCTGAAAGGAGAAGCGCCTAGCATCTTACCTGCCTCAATCATTTGAATCTTCTGTCGCTTAAATGAAGCCCTTGCCATCATATAAACATACGGATAGAAAACCAATACAAATGTTAAGATAATCGCCCAATGACCAGAACGAATATCAAATCCTGAAATTCCAGTAAGCTCTCTAAGCCATACTTGGGCATAACCTGAATAGTCAAAAACCCCAAGATATACAAAAGCTAAGACATATGCGGGTATTGCAAAAGGAAGAAAAAGAGCCCATTCAAGCCACTTTCTTCCTGGGAACTCAACCATAACAACTAAGTAGGCAAGAACAGTTCCAAGGACACTAACTCCAATACCAACCCCTAAAAGCAATATCAAAGTAGAGCTAACTAGCTCAGGAAGAAGATTTTCTGAAAAATGGCCCCATAACTCAGTACCAGGTAATAGCCAGGCAGAAAACACAACTATTATTGGGAAGGCAACTAAAAATGCTAGAAAGCCCATTAAGATATTTGAATTATTTTGTCTAATACTCATTGGGCTATTTAAATTGAAATACCTACATAATTATCTATAGCCTTCCCTTTGCATTAAGGCGACGGCTTCTGCTTGATTTTTTCCAGCAACTGATAGATTCATTTTATCCTGATTAAAATCGCCCCATTGCGCAATTAAGTTATCAGCTTTTAATTTTTGACTTGCTGGGTACTCTTTATTTAACTCTACATAAATCTTTTGCGCTTCGATTGAAGATAAAAATTCTAACAATTTAATTGATCCTTCTTTATTGCTAGAATACTTTGTAACTCCAGCTCCTGAGATATTAACATGAGTTCCTGTAGAGCCTTGATTGGCCCAAAATAATTTAAGTGCAACATTTGGTTTTTCAGCTTGGAGACGTCCAAAGTAATAAGTATTCACAATACCAACATCACATTGACCAGCAAGGATAGCACTCATAACATGGGTATCCTCTGCATTTGGAGTTGCAGCTAAATTATCGACCCAGCCCTTTACAACGTCTGTAGTAGCTTTCTGTCCATCATGATGAATTAAAGATGCTACGAGTGATTTGGTATACACTTTTTTACTTGTTCTTAAACAAAGCCTACCTTTCCATTTATTACTAGCCAAATCTTGGTAAGTAGATAATTCTTCTGGATTAACTCGATCTGTACTATAAATAATTGTTCTTGCACGGACTGATAATCCTGTCCATAATCCTTCAGGATCTCTAAGATGAACAGGAATATTATTAATTAGTACTTCGCTCTCTACTGGCTGGAACAAATTTTGTGAAGCGGCATACCAAAGATTACCAGCATCAACTGTCATAAACATATCCGCTTTAGTTCTCTTTCCCTCTAATTTAATTCGTTCAATTAAAGCACCGCCGTTCCCCGTTAGGTATTTAACTTCAATGCCGGACTTCTTAGTAAAAGCGTCAAATAGTGGCTTAATTAAATGTTCTTTCCTTGTGCTATAAACCGTAAGACTGTCATCGGTTGCTGCTAAGACTGCTGCAGAAAAAGATGTAGATAAAATTACTATTACTAGTATTGACAGGATTGATACTTTTTTGTTCACTTTGTACTCCATTAGATTAAGTTAAACGTTATTACTTTAATAATTAAAGATTATTAAGATCCAATAATTAAATTTTTAAGGTTATGAGCTTTTTCAGATTGACCCGTAAGACCAAACTTAATTTCTTGATTTTTTTCAGAGACTATACAGCTATCTCCAAGATTATCCCATATTGCAAGGATTGCACCAAAGTTAGAGTCATAATGTTTTGGATTAATTGAGTGATGAATCTGATGCTGTGCAGGTGAGACTATAATCTTTTCTAGCCAATTCCAGTAGCTAAGGTTCACATGAGAATGCCTCAAATTTGATCCCAATGAATGGAATATAACAACAAACATGCTTGAGCCAAAAATTTCAATTAGTGACACACTTCCTGCGAAGAAGAAGAAACAAACACCAAGACATAATGAATGAACAATTACAGCTCTGAGACTAAAAAGAACTGCCTCAATGGGGTGAGTTCTAAGAACAGTTAATGGTGTTAAGTTAGTTGCAGAGTGATGAGCCTTATGAAATCGCCATAAAAGAGGAATTCGGTGCATAAGACGATGCAATAAGTATCGAGAAAAATCATCAAGAATAAAAAGAACTGAAGTAAATATAAGCATTACCATCCAAACTGGAATTGATGCTGAAGGTCTTGAAAATAGCAGATGCATATTTTCAAAGACAAATAAGGTTAGTGCAAGCTGACCAACTAAAATTGGCGCTAAAAGTTTTATAAAAAATTGATTGAATACCATTAATTTATAGTCAGCAATAGCCGACTTAGAAAACCAAATATTGGAATTGAAAAAACCACTGACAATGCTTGTCAGTGGTTTTTTTTGAACCATCCTAATCCATATAATTGCTATGAAAGCAGCGCTTATTAAGTAACCTACAAATAAACGCTTTTCCGGATTAAGAAAATTTGCAAAAAAATCAGTCATTCTCCGCGCTAGATTTTGCTCCAAGAGAATCAACTAATGCTGCTAAACCTGCAGTTTGATCATGAGATTTTGCAACTACTGCAAACTCATCAACCATTAGGTTTTGAACTTTTAACATGTGGGCCATGTAACCGCCCCAAGACTCAGAATTACTCTGGATGTACTCTCCATTTGAATCTACTCCAGTTACTTGAGTATTTCCTAGAAGAAGTGGGCTATGACCAATCAAGCGGTTTAACCTAACAGATGTAGCACCCATGTCTTTTCCACCAACTTGAAGAGCTAGAGCAAAACCTTTTAGCTCGCCCCAATGCTTAGAATAGTTGCGCCATGCTTTAGAAACATCTCCATTAGATTCAAGGATTGCCTCAATTTTAACCATGTCTTCATAAGTCTCGCCTGCGTACTTGAATACTGCCTCAGCTATTACCTTTTCCCAGTTAGTCTTAATCACTTGAGCATAAGCTTTAAGTTGATCACGTTGAGAACCACTAAGAGCAGTTGCGTTAGCTGCAACTAGCATATCTCTTCCGTCCATGTATGCGCCAACAATGTCATGAAGGTAAGAAGTCTTTCCACCTTTATCAAACGAAGATGCATAGTATGCGTGACCAAAAGCCATTTCTGTATATAAGTCGACTTTACCGTCGTAGTTATAATCAGCAGCATTGAAATCTTTCTGCTTGGCAATGTTATAAACATCTTGAGCTGATAGAGTTAGTGTGTGCGATGGAGCACCAAAATAACCAAAAGCCTCATCCCAAACATGCTCTTTACCAGTATATGCAGCACCATCTTTGTATGGCTTATTATTTGGTTTAGTATCTGCCTCTAGCTTTTCATCAAGATAGTTATCAACTGCTTGGTTATACATAACAGCGCCCATTAAAAATTTAGATACTAATTGAGTGTAATCATATGCATGTGCAGCATCATAACCACCTTCAGCATCAGCAGCTTTTTCAAACATAAAAGCAACTACTTCAGGACCAGTCATATTTCCAGGCCAGCCTGGAATTAAACCTTTGTAAGTTTTACCACTAAGATTTTTACTAGAGAGTTCACCAATAGTAGACTGCATAATAACAAAATCACCCTTAGTTGCTGGAGCAATAATAGCTCTATCTGCACTTCCACCTGAATAATAACTTTGCATTGCAGAAACATCACCTTTAGAAATTAATTTCTTTAGTGAGCTTTCAAGAGCATGTCTTGCCATTTGCCCTTTGTACGATACAGAAGTTGTTGCACTTCCAGAGTAATCTTTAAGTGTAATTGGAAAGTCAGCATAGACATTTGACCTAGCAAATGACGCTGATGAAATCAAAATTGCTGACGTAAGAACGACAGTTAATGGAACCGCTTTGGCGGTAAATCGCTTATTAAACATTGCTTATTCCTTAAATAAAGTTAAAGTAAAGTATTTCTTATTGCAAATGATAATCAATATCATTTGCATATGATACCTATTTTCATTTAATAAGCAACTTCTTTTTATGAATAGTTCCAACTTTATCTGCAAAGGCCTGGGCTTCACTTTCATCATGCGTCACAAGGATTGATGTGACACCAGAATTTTTTAAAATAACTCTAACTTCTTGAACTAATTGATCACGATGAGATTTATCTAAACTAGAAAAAGGCTCATCAAGTAGTAATAGTTTTGGAGATGTTGCAAGAGATCTTGCCAGAGAGACTCTTTGCTGTTCACCTCCTGAAAGCTGGTGAGGGTATTTTTTTTCGATTCCCTCAAGGCTAATTAACTCTAAAAGAGATTGAACTCTTTCAATTTTTTCTTTTTTAGAGAGATAGTCAATTCCAAAACTAATATTTTGAAATACTGTCATATGAGGAAAAAGGGCATAATCCTGAAAAACCATTCCAATTTCTCTTAACTCAGGCTTAACCGAATGACTTCCATCTAGACTTAGATCAGTACCATCTAAAGAAACTCTCCCATTACTAGCGCTTTCAAGTCCTGCTATAAACTTGAGAGCCGAACTTTTTCCACTTCCACTATCGCCCAGAAGTGCGAATATATCGCCGCTTTGCAAATCTAAGTTGAAGTCATCTAGGACGTGATTCTCATCGAATGAGATTGATAAATTACTTACACTGAGCACTTTTTAAATACAAATAATAATGATTATCATTATTATATAAGAGTAATTCTCTTTATGTAAGCTTATGAAGCAAAAACTTAAATCTACTGAATTATTGGTAATTCATCTGCAGCTCTTATACTTAGCCATTCAGGTCCGTTTTCAGTAATGACAATATTTTCTTCATGAACCATTTCTTTACCTGGAAGAAATGCCATTCCTGGCTCCAAAGTTAAAACAACGCCTGGCTCAAGAACAGTATTGTCACTTGAAGTGTTCGATGGCCACTCTGTTAATTGCATACCTAGTCCATGACCAAGCCTACCGACGGTGTTGCCTAAAGCCCCACCTTTTTGAAGAATGTCGTTCATTGCATTAAATATATCTGAGGTTGTGTTTCCAACCTGAGCAGCATTAAAGCCTGCTTCAGTGGCATTGAAGGCAACTCTATAAGCTTTTTTAGCCTCATCACAAATGTGTCCAAATGCATAGTTTCTATCAAAGTCACAGAAATAACTATCAAATACTGATCCTGTATCAATAATAAAAAGGTCGCCCTCTTCAATAATTTTTTCTGTTGGCCCCATAATAATTGAGCCATAGCCATCTTGCCCAGAGCCTGAAACAATATAAGGTGTGTCGTCTGCGCCGAGAGAAAGAAGGTGCTGCTTGAATCGCTGACAATTTTCACGCTCACTTTCACCAGCCTTAAGAAAATCTTCTAAGTCTATAAAGCCTTGAGAAGTTAACTGGCAAATATGTTTAATTTTTACAATCTCAGCAGCCGATTTTACAAATCTTACCTTTCTGAGAATTTTATTAGCATCTTTAATCTCAACCCCACTTAGAGACCTTACTAGATATTCATAATCACCCAATGGCATCCTTAGTGTGCTTTCGAGGGTCTTAGGAACGCCAAGACACTTATGATTCTTCATTAAAGATTTGATTGAAGACAAGAGAATACTAATTCCATCATCTTCTGGATTAGGAGAGGTCCATGTCTTAATATCATCAATCCATGTTTCTCTCATTCCCGACTCACCTATCGTAGGGATAATTGCTTGAGGTTTACTATTAATTGGAATTAGAACATACCAAGGCCTTGTTGGACTTTGAAAAAACTGAGTTTTAAAGCCTGTGTAATACTCAATATCAACCTGAGTAGTCAATAAAATAGCATCCATCTTAGATTCAGACATAAGTTTTTGAATTTTATTAAGCCGGTTTTCATATTCAGAAACCTCAAAACCTCTAGTTGGAATAATCATCTCTTTATCTCCTATCAAATTAAAGACTTCCCAAAACTTCAGATGAAGATCTTCCAACTAATTCTTCATACATCGTTTCATCGGTGTCGCCCTCTGTTCCAAAAAATAAAATATTTGAATTCTCATTAATTGATAGTTTTTCTTTCAGCTCACTGTCATTACTTGCTATTAGAAACCCTGCAAGTCCAGTAACAGCTGACTCTCCAGCCACAATAGGCGTATCTCGATTAGCTAGAAGCTGCATCACTTTAGGAATTGATTCATCAGTTATTGACATAAAGTGAGGAACATAACTCTCAAGGATGGACCATGCCAATACAGACACTTCACCACAAGCAAGTCCTGCCATTATGGTATCAAGCTCACCATGCACAGCAGTTGGCTTTCCATTAACAGCACTCTGAAATAAACAATCAGCATTTGTTGGCTCTACCAAAACGAAAATAGGAGGACTTTCAAGACTTTCAACTATAAAGGAAACTACAGCAGCTGGAAAACCTCCAACGCCTCCTTGTAAAAAAACATGTGTTGGCATTTCATCCATCTGTTTGAGAGCCTCATCCACCATTACAGTGTATCCCTGCATTACATCTTTTGGAATATCTGTATAGCCTTCATATGAGGTATCAGACACAACCGTATAATCATTGTTATCAGCTACTTCAGCAGCTAAGCGAACTGAATCATCATAGTTCCCTTTAATTCGATTGACTTGTGCTCCATATTTAGCAATTGCCTCTTCCCTACCAACGCTAACGTTTCGATGAATATAAATTTCACAATTGCAGCCAAAATGAAGGGCCCCCCAAGCAACGGATCTGCCGTGGTTGCCATCAGTTGCGCAGCAAACAGTAATTTTTGAAGTTTCGTGCTTATAAGTTCCAGCAATTAGATCAGATGAGCTAGCACTGATACCAATATCCTTTAATTTTTGTATTAAAAGATTGGCTACTGCATATGCACCACCAAGGGCTTTAAAACTTTTAAGAGAAAAACGAAAGTTTTCATCTTTGTAGACAATTGATGAAACTCCCGCATCTTTAGCCATATCAGAAAAAATATGGAGCGGTGTTGGCTCATAATTATCCCACGTAGTGATTTCTTTCTTTGCTCGCTCGAATGCCTCTAAACTCAATATATGTTGATGCTTATATTCTAAATCTGCTTGAATATTTAAATTCTCAAAGTGTCGAGTTGAATGAACTAAGTGTTTGTATTGTTTAATCATAATTATAAAAAAAATTTGTAGGTAAAGTATTAATTAACGTTGTTAATAAATTTTTTAAGAAATTCTTTAGTTCGCTTCTCTGCTGGATTTGAAAAAATATTCTCAGGCTTTCCAGACTCAACTATTTGGCCTCCATCAAAAAATAAAACTCTATCAGCAAATTCGCGCGCAAAATTCATTTCATGGGTGACGGTTAACATCGTTGTATCCGTATCCGATGCTAATTTACGAAGAACAGTTAAAACCTCATCAACAAGCTCTGGATCTAAAGCTGATGTGACTTCATCAAATAACATTATTTTTGGCTCCATAGCTAGTGCTCTAGCTATTGCAACGCGTTGCTGCTGGCCACCTGATAATTCATGAGGGTAATGATCTTTTTTATCATTTAGTCCGACTAAATTAAAAAGTTCTTCTGCCTTTTCTTTAGCTTCAGGTTTTGTTCTTTTCTTAATTAAGATCTGAGGCTGCTCAACATTTTCAATCGCAGTTAAATGGGGAAATAAATTGAATTGTTGAAAGACCATTCCAATATGATTACGCATTTTATGTAGATGATTTTCAGAGGCTGGAATAATTTTTCCATTATTTTTTTCATGCCACAAATATTCTCCATTCACTGAAACAAAGCCATCATCAATAGTTTCTAATGTCATCAAAATTCGTAAAATTGTTGTCTTTCCAGAACCACTTGGCCCTATTAAAGCTAATTTTTCGCCATCTTTCACTTCCAAATTCAATTTATTTAAAACCTTTAAATCACCGAAAGATTTTGAAACATTTTCAAACTGTATAATATTATTCATAGTGTTAAATTTTAATTTAGTTTAAATATTTTTATTAATTAAGAGTTTCTGGATTTTTAAAAATATTAACATCCACAATCTCTTTATTATTTGCTTTTTTCAATTCTACTAAAGTTGTATGGCAAGTTGGCCCTTGACTTAACGAAGAAGTTCCAACATCTTTAGTGAGTACGTTAGGGTTGCCATGTCTCTCTAAATTTAAAGCATAATCTGGGTCAAACCATGCTCCAGTTGATAGAACAACAACTCCAGGCATCACGTTATTAGAAATATTTGCCCCTGCCAATACTCTTCCTCTTTTATTAAATAGCATAACAATATCGCCACCTTTAATATCTCTTTTAAGGGCATCTGAAGAATTGATCATCACAGGCTCCTTCCCATTTATTTTACTGTTCTGACTATTGGCAGCATTATCAAGCTGACTGTGGAGTCTGTGGGTTGGCTGATTTGAAATTAAATGTAACGGATACTCATCTACATTGCCTAACCACTCGTAAGGCTCAAACCAGTAAGGGTGTTCGAAACAATCACTTAATTGAAAGTTAGAAATAGTTTCAGAGGAAATTTCTATTTTTCCTGAAGGGGTATTTAATGGAAAATTAACTGGATCTTTTCTAAAATCATTAAACATAATTTTTTCATTTTTTGGAGATGGAAGTTCAAAATATCCTTTTTCCCAAAATTCTTCAAAGCTTGGAAAACTTATATTTTTTTGATGAGCTTTTGAACTATTATTCCATATAAATTTTATCCAATCCAGTTCACTTTTATCTTCAGTAAACGATTCTTGAAAACCCAGTTTTTTTGCTAGCCCTGAAAATATTTCATAATCAGTTTTTGAATTTTTAAAGCTCTTCATAGCTTGCTTATTTGCTACAATTGTTGGATCCCTTGGATTCAACATTAAGTCATTTCTCTCTAAAGCAGTATTTGCTGGAAAAATAATGTCAGCATGACGAGCTTGAGAATTCCACCAAATTTCATTAACAATAATTGTATTAGGTTTTTGCCAAGCCTTAACCAGTCGATTTAAATCTTGGTGATGATGGAAAGGGTTTCCTCCTGCCCAATAAATTAATTTTATGTCAGGGTATGTTAATTCCTTACCATCATAATTGAACTTTCCCCCTGGGTTTTCCAGCATATCCGTTACTCTTGCAACTGGGATAAAATCTTTAATTTTATTTTTACCTTGAGGTAAGCTTTGCCAAGGTATTTTATCAAATGAATCGCCTGTACTATTCACACTAGAATATCCAAATCCAAAGCCTCCACTGGCTGTTCCTATTTGGCCTAACATCGCAGCAAGAGTAATCCCCATCCACAAAGGCTGCTCACCTCTAGATGCTCTTTGTAGACTCCAAGATAAAGAAATCATGGTTTTTTTTGCTATTATTTTATCTGCTAATTCATAGATTATTTCAACAGGGATATCTGTAATTTTTGATGCCCATTCGGGGGTGCACTCTTGATTATTTTTTTTCCCTAGAACGTAGTCAGCAAAACTATCAAATCCCACAGTATATTTAAGTATAAAACCCTTATCATAAGATTGATTTTTAATCAGAGTATGAGCTAGAGCTAACATTAGAGCGGTATCAGTGTTTGGCCTAATAGGAACTTGCTTTGCTTTTAAAAATTTAGGGGCATCATCTATAAGAGGGCTAATATTAACGAACTCAACCCCTTTATCAAAACACTTTTTCATACCTAGCTTGGTAACGTGCTTTCCTACGCCTCCAGCTGAAACTTTAGAGTTTTTTAATGGCATACCTCCAAACATTAATATGAGTTCACACTCTTCAGATAAAGCATCCCAAGTCGTATGCTCCTCTAATGTTGAATATAAATCTAAACCAATTATGTGAGGAAGGAGAGTTTGCGCTGCAGCATATGAGTAACTTTGAAATGATGAGCTAAAGCCTCCAAATAAATTAAAGAAGCGATTAACTTGGCTTTTAGCATGGTGAAATCTTCCAGCGCTTGCCCATCCATATGATCCAGCATAAATTGCTGAGTTACCATGAGCATTTCTAGTTTTTAATAGCTCTTTAGATGCAAGTTCAAATGCCTCATCCCAGCTGATAGGAATAAACTCATCTTGGCCTCTTTTGCCATCACTTTTACCTTTATTATCCAGCCATCCTTTTCTTACGTGAGGCTGCGTAATTCTTAAATTATCAGTAGCAGCATCGGCCAAACCTAAGCCAAATTCTGTTGGAGAAGAATCCAACTCCCAATTATCTAATTTGATTTTTTTATTCTTATCTACTGAAAATTTATAAGTTCCCCAGTGCGAACTCACGAAATTCATCGAGCCACCTTTATTGGCTTAAATTTCTTTTCTAATTTCATTGCTATCATTGCTGATGGTATTGATACAAGTAAAAAGAATACCCCGACTAGAGTCATAGGCTCAAGATACGTGTAATAACTATTACTATACTGATCAGCTGCTCTAAATAATTCAACAACCGTAATAAATGCTAATAACGGGGTTTCCTTAAACATTGTGATTAAATAGTTTGCAAGTGGCGGAATCATTGGAGGGATGGCTTGAGGCAAAATAACATACTTCCAAGCTTGATATGGATTATAGTTTAGTGATTTAGCAGCTTCCCACTGACCTTTAGAAACATTATCAATACCTGCCCTAAAAACTTCTGATGTATAAGTACTAAAGTGAACACCTAGAACTATTACGCCACATGTAAAAGCCTCTAGGAAAATTCCAAAGTCAGGCAGGACATAAAATACAACATATAACTGAACTAAAATTGGCGTCCTTCGAATAAACTCCGTAATCCAGTATAAGGAAACACGCATTGACTTGCTTTTAGACATCTTAAGAATAGCTATTGCTAAACCTAAAACATAAGCTATTAAGGACGCAACAATCGTAGCTTCAATTGTTATTACTAAGCCTTTAAGTAGCTGCGGTAAAACGGCATATGCATGATCCCAACTCCAATTCATAGCTATTTATCTCCTGCAGTCATGACGTTCCTACCTTTAGAAAACTTTTTAGCAATCAGATCAACTATCTTCACTAAGACTGAAGCAATAATGAAATAAACCACTAGTATTACTAAAAATGGCTCTAGGGTTAATGCGGTTTGAACTCTTATTATTTGTGCTACAAATGTTAGGTCTGTAATAGTAATAAGGGAGCAAACTGCTGTTAGTTTCATCAGCTCAATAAGTAAGTTCCCAAATGTTGGAATCATAATTGGAATTGCTTGAGGAATAATAACGTATCTATATTTCTCATAATTTGAGTAATTTAAAGCCTTTGAGGCTTCATGCTGATCTTTATCAACTGCAAGTACAGCGCCTCTCACTGCTTCTGATCCATAGGCACCAACATTACAACCGCAAGCAATTACACCAGCAGTTATGGCATCAAAATATATGCCCCACATTGGTAAAACAAAATAAATAAAAAACATTTGTACAAGAGCAGAGCTACCTCGAAAAAATTCTAAATAAATTATTGCTGCTACTCTGATTGATTTATATGGTGATATTCTTGAAAGTCCCACAATAAATGAAATAACAAGAGCAACAATTGCTCCTAATACTGTTAACTGTATCGTAACAATAGTTCCATCTATCAGCATTGGGTAAAAAGCTAGGACTTCATTCATAAAAAACTCTTAATAAACTCTTAATAAACTCTTAAAAAAAAACTGCCCTGAAGTTTTTACAGGGCAGATTAAGTTACAAAATAAACTCTAAAACAAACTCTGCTCCTAATATTTAAAGAGCAGAGTAGGTTATAAAATAAATTTATTCACCAGCAGGACATTGCGCTAAATATGACTTAGTAGCAGTCGCAGCCGCTGAGAAGCCATAAGGCTCAATAATAGCAGCAAACTCACCATTAGCTTTTATAGAAGCTAAAGCCATGTTGTACTCAGCTCTAAACTCTTTATCATCCATATTGAATGCTGCTCCAGCACAACCCATTGGGACACCTGTAACAGGCATTACCAATTGAAGGCTAGGGTCATTAGTTTTGTTCAATAAATCTGCTGTACCTAGACCTGATAGAGCAAATACATCAACTCGACCCTGTTGTAGCATTTTAATACCACTCGGAGGGGCATCAAAATAAACAATCTGATCAGCACTTACACCACGCTCTAATGCATATTTTTCTTCAGCACAACCTGCACAAGTTGTCATTTTTAAACTTGGGTTAGCAGCAATATCTTCATAAGTTAGAAGATTATTTGGGTTACCAGCTGGTACTGCAAAAGCTTCCGCTCCACATAGGTCAGGCTCAGAATAAATAATAGACTCACAACGACCAGGCTTAATATAAAGACCAGAAGTAGCCATATCTACTCTTCTTGCCTGTAGGGCAGGAATCATAGCACCGTACATGATAACTTGAG
>CAJQSO010000048.1 GCA_905614365.1 uncultured Candidatus Thioglobus sp. | reverse complement strand
CATTTTGAATCTGCTTAAGAACTAAGCTAGGGAGCATCGATGGTCCAGCACTAAAATTGTAAACTTGTGTCATGTCTAGTTATTAATTTATTAGGTAGAAATATTATACCAATGCAAAAGCCTAGTTATATTATTAACAGTTCAGACCAGTTTGTAGTATATCTATTTGACCTAAAGTCAGCTCTTGGGAGCCACCTATCGCTACCAACCTCGCTGGCGTATTTAATTGATTCGTTAAATCTTTTATTGACGCCCTTTATGGCGTTAGATTTTTTACGAGATAATACCTGTGATTGACTATTTTGACTTATTGAAAAAAGATCTTGCTGTCGATAGTTTTTGCTCAAGTTGCTTAATACCACGCCTCCTTTATTAAATGAATAACCAGGCTTATAGATAAGTCTCAATATTTGAGATGCCAATGGAATAATTTGCGATTCATCCTCAATAGCAATTGGCATTCCTACAGTTTTTGATAGATGCACGCAGGGTGTATTTTTTTTATGGGGATTGGTGTAAATAAAGACAGTCATAGTTGTCATTGCAAGCTTATGATTATTAAGCTTATTGACAGCCTTTCTAGTAAGAGCAGTTAAAGCTTGGTTTAATTCATCAAAGTCGCTTAAATCAACGCCAAAAGAGCGAGAGGAGACAATCTGCTGCCTTGTTGGAGGAATCAACTCGATAGGAATACACGATTTGCCACGAAGCTCTTGATAAATCTTTTTCCCATTAACGCCTAAAAGGGTTTCGATAACGCCAATATCTGCCTGATAAAAGTCATAACTTGTATTAATTCCAATATGGTTAAGTTTTTTAGCGCTTTGTCTGCCTATTCCCCATAAATCACCTACTTCGACCGATTGCAGTAATTTGCAGTATCTTTCATGGGAGAGGTCATCTATATCAAAGACGCCATTAAATTTTGAATATTTTTTAGCAATGCGATTGGCAAGCTTTGCTAGAAGCTTAGTACTGCCCATACCAATACACACTGGGACTCCCGTCCAGTTTTTAACTTGAACCCTTAGAGAGTGCATATGAGCCATTAAATTAAGAGGAAGCCCCGCTACATCTATAAAACTCTCGTCAATAGAATAGACTTCTTGGATAGGGGAAAATTGACTAATAACCTTCATTACTCTAGAGGACATATCTCCATATAAAGGGTAGTTTGAGGACTTTACTACAACGCCGCTATTAGCAATTAAATCTCTTACCTTAAAGTAAGGAGCGCCCATTTTAATACCTAATGCCTTGGCTTCATTGGAGCGCGCAATAATACACCCATCATTATTAGAAAGAACAACAATTGGCTTGCCTTCTAGTTTTGGCTCAAAAACTCTTTCACAAGAAGCGTAAAAGTTATTACAGTCAACCAGCGCAAACTTAGGCCGGTTATTCATACTGATGTATAACTGAGGTCACAACCCCCCAAATAATAAGCTCATCAGTACCTCCAATTTTGATGTCTTCAAAATCAGGGTTTTCAGCTTTAAGTGTTATATTTCCTTTGTATTTATGCAGGCGCTTAACAGTGAATTCACCATCAACAACTGCAATAACTATCTTTCCACTTTTAGCGCTTAAAGACTTGTCAACAATTAGTATATCGCCCTGCTGAATGCCAGCACCTAGCATTGAATCTCCTTGTGCTTTAACAAAGAAAGTAGCCTCTTTATGGTGGATAAGGTGTGTATTTAAATCAAGCGCATCCTCTAAATGATCGTCTGCTGGAGAGGGAAAACCTGCCTGCACTCGAGAGGTAAAAATTGGAATTGAAAGCTCTGTTGGATTGTCTTTAGTTAAAAAGACTTCGACTTTAGATTTAACTTGAGATTTATAAACTTCAATCGTAGGAATAAGCGAATCTACAAGACTGATAGGAACTCTAATAACCTTGGTTTCCTCTTTAAAGCTGCCTGAGTTTTTTTTACGACCAGCGCCCTTTCTGGCGCCTCCATGATTAGGTGTATTCATAACTAACTTGATTTATGTAACAATATTCAAGTTGGAATTATAAATTAACTAATATGGCAAGTCAATGGCAGTATTAAGAAAAAGTTATGCGTTAGCTAATTGACGTAATTTTTTTGCTGCGCCGCTATGGCGACTGATTAATTCGGACTCATCTTGTCCGATAATCTTTCCATCTACAACCTTCCACTGACCCGCAATCATAACTCTATCTGCTTTTTGCGCGCCGCACAGAAGTAGCGCCGCTAAAGCGTCATGACTGCCCGAGAATCTTAGTTCATTGAGCTTAAATAATGCCAAGTCTGCCTGCTTACCAATCGAAATCTCACCAATATCATTTCTGCCTAAAAGCGCTGCTGAGCCTTTGGTTGCCCAATCATATGCTTTCTGATGAGTAATCTTTGAGGCGCCATAACGCAAACGCTGTAAGTACATTGCTTGTCTGAGTTCAGCAATCATATTGGATCCATCATTAGACGCAGAGCCATCAACGCCAAGTCCAATAATAGAGCCAGCCTCTTCGAGTTCAAGACTGTGACAAATGCCAGAGGCTAGCATCATGTTGGAGCTTGGACAATGACAAATACCAACTCCAGATCGGCCTAGTTTCTTTATCTCTTCTTTATTGAAGTGTATTCCATGCGCAAGCCAAGTTCGATTAGAGAGCCAGCCAACACTTTCAAGATAGTCGACAGTTCTTAAGCCAAACTTTTCTAAACAAAAATTTTCCTCATCTATCGTCTCTGCCAGGTGTGTATGCAAACGAACGTCATACTGCTCAGCCAGCGCTGCAGTTTCTATCATCAAGTCAGTAGTCACTGAAAAAGGAGAGCAAGGAGCTAACGCAATCTGAGTCATTGCGCCTTCTTGACTATCGTGGTATGTTTTAATGAGTCGCTCACTATCACTTAGTATCTGCTCTTTGGTTTGAACAACAGATTGCGGTGGAAGACCGCCATCTTTTTCTCCAAGACTCATAGAGCCTCTTGTTAAAACAACACGCATACCGAGCTTTTGAGCCTCTTCAACCTGTATATCTATAGCATTTTCAAGTTGGCTTGGGAATAAATAGTGATGATCACTCGCAGTAGTACAGCCAGAAAGAAGCAGTTCAGACAGAGCAAGCTCTGTAGAGACAGCCAGCATCTCTGGTTGAATATTTGCCCAAACTTTATAGAGACTCTTAAGCCATGGAAAAAGCTCTTTATTTAGAGCCTCAGGATAAGCGCGAGTAAGGGTTTGATAAAAGTGGTGATGCGTATTAATCAGTCCAGGGAGAATAACACTATCACTTGCATCATAGGTTCCATCTATATTCGATAAAGGAAAACCCCCTAGAGGAACTAATTCAATAATTTTTTGACCTTTAATGACAACTCCACCATCACTATTTTCAGCAAAAATAGCTAAGGGGTTTTTAATCCAAATTGTGGTTTGATTAACGCTAGTCATACCAATGCCAGATACTTAATAATTTCTTGATGATACACAATGAAATGATGAGTACTATTGAAACTTAAATCAAT
>CAJQSO010000047.1 GCA_905614365.1 uncultured Candidatus Thioglobus sp. | reverse complement strand
TAGAGCCAATAGAAGGTCAAAATAAATCTGAAGTTTACTTGACTCTTTCTTCAATTGGTGAAGTTGTAAGTGGAGCAACAAGAGTGTGGCAGCCAAGAGAAAAAGATGTTGAGCTTGAGACAGAGATGCTTTTAACTCTTATGGTCTTCTTAGGCAGTGATAGGGCAGAAGCTATTGATAAAATTCAATCTAATACTGCTAGCAATGAGTCAAATGCCCTAGTTGAATATCTAAAATTAAACATTATTTCTATTTCACCAGGTATTACATTTGTTACTCTGGAGCCAGAATGAATATTTGAAACTTGAAATGAAGTAGCTGGAAAGTATTCATTGCCATTATCCCATTGCTGCTGACATAAATCGTTCAGCGCTGCAGTCATAAGATGATTAGGATTTTCTGCTAGATGAGGATATGCAATATGCCCTTGTTTTCCTTTAATAGTTAAAAGGCCATTTAATGAGCCCCTTCTACCATTTTTAATAACGTCTCCGAGCACAGAAGTAGATGATGGCTCACCAAGTAAACAATAATCTATCTTCTGATTATTGTTTTTAAGATAATCCATCACTTTAACCGTTCCATTTACAGCAACTCCCTCCTCATCAGAGGTAATTAAAAATGCAATAGTCCCCTTATGATTAAGGTTTTTCTCAATAAAGTTTTCTGTTGCCACAATCATAGAAGCCAAGCCCCCTTTCATGTCAGCAGCTCCCCTGCCAAATAAGAGCCCATCTTTAACTGTTGGCTCAAATGGCAGTGTTTTCCAAGCCTCTTCATCTCCAGCAGGAACAACATCAGTATGCCCCGCAAAAGAAAAAATGGGGCCAGTATCTCCGTGAGTAGCCCAAAAATTGTCAACATCTCCAAACTTAAGTGGGTGAATCTTAAATCCAATTTTTTTAAGGCGCTCAATCATGATAGCTTGACAGCCCTTATCATTAGGCGTTACTGATGGCCTACTTATAAGTGATTTTGCTAATTCTAATGTTTTATTATTCATGATAGCTATTTTACTTGTAAATTTAATACCGTATTCAAAGCCTCTTCGATAATATTTCTATCAGGATGGTTCTCTGGCATAAGATATAAAGCTTTTTGCCAGTAACCTATTGCCTCATCTAGATCAGATTGATGAGCTGAAACAATACCTGCAAAATATAGTACCTGAATTGATTGAGGATCAAGACTTAGAGCTGTTTCAATCAAAGTTTTAGACTTACCATAAAACATACCATCTTGTTTCGCAGCTATAGCACTTGCATATTGAAGAAGTAAGTCAATATCATTCGGATTCAGCTCAAACGCACTCTCAAAAGACACAATTGAATCATCCACCTTACCAATGCCAACTTGAGCAAGACCTAACATTTTCAATGCTTGAAAATCATTTGGATTTTCGATTAAGTAATCCTTTAATTGTTCAATGCTTTCATTCATAGTCATAGGCTCAGTTAAAGCAGCATCAGTGTTTGGAATTATTTTTGGAGCCAGCTGAGAATAAACTAATAAAGATAAAATTCCAATAGATAAACCTATCAGAATTAACCACTTGAATGGCTCAATAGTTGTATTTTTCCCTGGGCTACTTTTTAACTCTGAAGCTAAAGTACTAATAATTTCTGACTCAGCCTCTTGATATTGAGCGCTCTCAATATGTCCTTGGTTAAAATCTATTTCAAGCTCAGCCTGCCTCTGTTTGTTAATTGCTATGTTTGAATCATCATCACTAAGGCTTGACTTCACTGGTCTATACAGAAACCATGCTAAAAATAAGCTTGATAAAACAATCATCAAAATAAATTGCCAGCTTAAGATCATGATTTAGCTCTCACAAAATAACGCCGATCTATCGCAGCAAAAAAAGCTCCGAGAGCAATCATCAGTCCGCCTAACCATATCCATCTCACCAGTGGCTTATAATAAATCCTTACGCTCCAGGCGCCTCCTTCTAAGCCTTCACCTAAAGCTACATAAAGATCTCTAACCAATGATGGATCAATTGATGCTTCAGTCATCGGCATTCCACTTTGGTAATATCTTTTCTCAGGAGCAAGCTGTGCAATTTTTTCTCCTTCACTATAAACACTAATGTCACCAATAAAGCCTGAATAATTATCTTTCATATGAGGGCTTACCCCATTAAAAATAAAATCATAACCTGCAATATTTTGAGATTCTCCCACGTTCATTTTGATATCTTTTTCAATTCCAAGTTGGGTTGTTACTGTAGCCCCAAGAACAAATACTGCAATTCCAAGATGGGCAATTATCATCCCTATAAAGGCAAATGAAAATTTTGATTTTGTCCTTATTCTTTTCGTTAATAAAATAATGACATGAAAGGCCACCCAAATAAAAAGGCCAATTGCAATTAACACATAAATATTGTCTGTAATTACAACCCTTGCAAGTATTGTTAGTAAAGCAATACCAATCCAATTAAACCGTAGTAAGGAAGTTAATCTAGATACGCTATCTTTCTTCCAGCGGACAAAAGGGAAGATAGCTAATGCTAAAACTCCTGGTAGCATAATTGGCACAAAAACTGCATTGAAATATGGCGCTCCTACTGATATTTTTCCGAGATTTAATGTGTCAAGAATCAATGGATAAAGCGTCCCCAAAAGAACTGTGAACATTGCCGTAATAAGCAATATATTATTAATTAAAAGTCCAGTTTCTCTTGACAATAAAGCAAATTGATTACTTTTTTGCAATAAGTGAGAGCGCCATGTAAATAGAACTAAAGAGCCGCCAATAACAATAAATAAAAATAGCAAAATAAACAACCCTCTTGTTGGATCTGTTGCAAAAGCATGAACAGAAGTTAAAACTCCTGAGCGAACTAAAAAGGTTCCTAACAAACTTAATGAGAAACCACCGATAGCTAAAAGAACTGTCCACTGCCTAAATGCGCCTCTCTTTTCACTAACGCTTAATGAGTGCACAAGCGCAGTTGCAACAAGCCATGGCATAAATGATGCATTCTCTACAGGATCCCAAAACCACCAGCCTCCCCAGCCAAGTTCATAATATGCCCACCAACTTCCAAGAGTAATTCCAACCGTTAAAAAAGCCCAAGAAATTAAAGCCCAAGGCCTTGTCCATCTTAGCCAGGTGCTATCTAGCTGGCCTCTTATTAATGCGGCCAATACAAAAGCAAATGGAACCGCTAATCCAACATACCCCATATAAAGCATAGGTGGATGAACCGCCAAACCAAAATCTTGGAGGAGTGGATTTAACTCTCGGCCTTCTAATGGAGGAATCAGTAAGCGCTCAAATGGATTCGATGTAAAAAGTAGAAAAAGTAAAAATCCAAAACTTACAGCACCTAATATTATGAGGATTTGATTTAATAAGTCTGAAGGAATCCGCTTAGAAAAAATACTAACCGAGATAGTCCATATTGAAAGCACAAAGACCCATAAAAGCAATGAGCCTTCATGAGCCCCCCAGACTGCAGATGCCTTAAACAATAATGGAAGCTGGGTATTTGAATTATCTGCTACATACTTTACTGAAAAGTCATTCGTTAGAAATGCATTCATTAGAACAATAAAAGCAATAGCGATCCAAAAACCTTGCGCCCAAACTAATGGCTTTGCAAGTTGAGCAAGACTAGATTTATTCTGATAAAGACCTATTGATGGCAATACCATCAATAGCACAGAAAATATCAATGCAAGAACGAGGGAAAAGTGTCCAATTTCAATCAACATAAAGTTTTTTTTATTATGTTTTTAAGAGCTAATATTTTACAGGATTTCTAATGTTTATTCTTAATAGACATCACTTAAATTAAAGTAATTATGAATTAAGATTACATAATGAGTGACTACTCACTCATATAGTAATTTATAATTTATTTTTTTAGAAAAAGTATAGAAACTTAACTATGGAAATTCTTTTCAATATATTAAATGTAATCAAATATTTAATCTATGCACTACTTATCATTGCTTTTCTTATTTTTATTTTTCTTAATGTCTCACCTGCCTTTGGAGCTTCCCCTGACAAAAATACCAAAGAAATAATTGTTAATTCAGAAAACTTTTTTGAGGGTAAATTTCGCAACATTAAAACAACATACACAAACCTTCGAACTTTAGAAAAAAAATCAACCCTAAAGGAATGGTTCTTTCCGCCAAAAGATAAAAACCCTTTAAGCCCTCTTCCAACAATTAAATTTCAAGGTCAAGATCTAACAGAGGGTAAATTTGTTTGGTTTGGTCACTCTACGCTTCTTATGAAAACTGAAGGTTTGGTTGTTATGACTGATCCAGTCTTTAATAGAGCATCACCATTGCCGTCGTTCAGCTCAAAAAGTAAAAGTAGTTTTTTTAATGGGAAACCATTTGTATTTGAAAACCAAATATTGATAGAGGATCTTCCAAAGGTCGACATTGTCATCATTTCTCATGATCACTATGATCACCTTGATTCTAAAGCAATTAAAGACTTATCAAATCTAGTAGATCATTTTATTGTGCCTTTAGGGGTCGGAGCACATTTAGAGAGATGGGGAGTAGATAAAATTAAAATTACTGAGCTTGACTGGTATGAAAGCAAGATCTATAAAGAAGTTGAGTTTATCTTTGCGCCAGCTCTTCACTTTAGTGGAAGAGGCATAACCAATGGCAACTCGACGTTATGGGGCTCTTGGATTGTTAAATCAAAATCATTAAGTGCATATTTCAGTGGAGACGGCGGATACTCAGAGACATTTAAAAAATTAGGTAATGAATATGGTCCTTTTGACATTGCCTTTATTGAAAATGGTGCTTACAACATAGACTGGTCAAATATTCATATGTTTCCTGATGAATCTGTTCAAGCCAGTATCGACTTAAAAGCTGAAGTCCTTTTTCCAATCCATTGGTCTAAATTTGATTTATCGATCCATCCATGGGATGAGCCAATCATTAGAATTACTAAGGAGGCTGCGAAAAAGAACGTCAACATTGCAACACCAATGATTGGTGAAGTATTTGATTTAAATAACTTGCCAAAAAAACCTTGGTGGGAAAAACTTAGAAATTAAGAAATCTTAAGAAGCCAAGTGAGAGCGAACTTAATGTAATCTGGGATATTATAAAAAAGAGCTCCTAAGAGCTCTTTATAAAGTTGTATGGTGCGGAGAGAGAGACTCGAACTCTCACGTCTTGCGACACTGGAACCTAAATCCAGCGTGTCTACCAATTCCACCACCCCCGCGAAGATTTTGAAATTATACCGAATTAAATCAAACATTTCTTATTTAAGAAATAGATTTTCTTATTTAATTGCCGTACCAACTTAACTTCTCATTTAGGCTGACAACCTCTCCTACAATCATCAAAGTAGGTGCGTTTATATCCTCTTTACTTAACAAATCAGGCAAGTCTTTGAGAGAGGTAATATAAACTTTTTGCTCAGGCATTGTTCCTTTTTCAATAATCGCAATTGGCATCTCCTCTCTCATGCCGTGAGCAATTAACTGCTCACAAATGTAACTTGCCCCACTCAATGCCATATAAAAAACAATCGTCTGTTGCTCAACAATAAACTCTTCCCATGGAAGGTTAGTCGTTCCATCTTTTAAATGGGCGGTTACAAAACGGCAGGATTGAGAGAAGTCTCTATGGGTTAATGGAATACCTGCATAAGAAGAGCACCCTGATGCAGCAGTTATTCCAGGGACAACCTGAAAAGGGATGCCGTGCTCAGAAAGAGACTCGATTTCTTCACCCCCTCGGCCAAAAATAAAAGGATCACCGCCCTTTAACCTGCACACTCTCTTGCCTGATTTTGCCAGATCAACCAAAAGAGCATTAATATCTATTTGCCTAGTAGATTTATCACTGCCGCCTTTTTTTCCGACATATATGAGCTCTGAGTCTCTCCTAACAAGCTCCATAACGCCTTTAGATACCAACCTGTCATAAAGCACAACATCAGCTTGCTGGATAAGCCTCAAGGCTTTAAACGTTAATAGATCAGGATCGCCAGGACCAGCGCCAACTAAATAAACCTCTCCCAAGTTCATCTCAACTGTATCAATAAGCTGCTTTTCAATATCAGCTTTTGCTTCTTGAATACGTCCTGAAAAAACTTTTTCAGCTATAACTCCAGAAAAAGCAGCCTCCCAAAATGCTCTTCTATCTTTAATTTTTGAAAACCTGTCTTTAACTTTCTGCCTATACTCACCAGCAATTTCAGCAAGTATGCCATAAGAGCTTGGAATAACTGTTTCAAGCTTTGCACGAATTAATCGAGCTAGGACAGGCGCCTTACCGGATGAAGAGACAGCAATTACTACCGGAGACCTGTCAACTATTGAGGGCATGATGAAGCTTGATAGCTCGGGTGAGTCAACCACATTTACCGGTATACGACTTTCGTGAGCTATCTTAGAGACCGATTCATTTACTTTTGAGTCATCTGTAGCAGAAATAATTACTGAATAATTTGAAATATCAGATGCCTCAAAGCGCTTATTAACTAAACTTATAGTGCTATCTAAAGATAAGGTTTTTAAGCCTTCACAAAAATGGGGAGAAACGCATGTAACCTTAGATTGAGCTTTTAATAACAAGTTTATTTTTCTTAATGCAATATCACCACCACCAACAACTAGAGTTGGCTTTTGTCTTAAATTAATAAAAATAGGCAGATGGTCCATAAAAATATATTAAGCTTTTAAGATTAGAGCACTTTTTTAAATATTTTATGAAGTATAGTAAAACATTCTATATTTTTATTATTATTGAGTTAAAAGATATAAATATTTCTTAAAAAAACAAAATTTTAGAAAAATATTTTATATTTCTTAATAAATTGGTATTTAGTAGCTATTAAAGTTGAAGTACTGTTTTAACAAAAGGAATTGAGATTATTTTTTTTGATTGGAGTGATGCTTTATCTAGTTGATTCATCGCAGATACTAAAGTATTTAAATCTCGAGAATAATTCTTAAACAAATATTCATAAATTTTTGAGTCAATAGTCAAATTTTTATCGTTCATTTGTTTATTCAGCACATCCATTGTTAACTCATCATTAAGCGCTTCTAATTTATAAACAGCTGCTAAACTTAGGCGCGTCTTAAGATCCTTCATAACGGTTAAATCAGCTGGCAAACTAGAGCCACTAACTAAAATAACAACTCCAGCCTGTCTTGCGCGATTATATAAATCGAAAAATATCTCTTGGTTTTCTTTACTGATAAGATCAACATTATCCAAACTAATAAAACTTAATTGATCTATAAAGTCAAGTAAATGCTCTGGAAAAGAATCAATACAATCTATATAAATTGCATTTTTATCTTTTGCTAGAGCCTTTAAAACCACTCCTTGAAGGACATGCGTTTTGCCTTGACCTGTTAATCCATATACATAAATCTCGGAAGCTTTTTTATCCTGAAAAAGTTGGTGTATTAAATTTACAAGCTCACTATTGGCAATAAAGTTATCTAAAAGCATTTTAGAGTCAAGTGAAATAGGTAGGCCAAGTTGATTCATTTCTTTGTCTCCTGCAAGATAAACTTTTTAATCCACAGTAAAATATAGTCAGCGCCGCTTAAACCAGTTGAAGTAGCAACGACTATAAACACCATCTCTTTGAGACTATTTAATTCAGTATATATTTGAATTAATAGCAAAAATAAAACCAATGCAATTTGTAATACAGTATTAAATTTACTAATTAAGGAAGGCTCCAACAGGTCACTGTCCCTGGATATCTCACCTAAAAAATAGCCTAAAGCCCCAGCAACAATAATAGTATCTCGCACAAAAATTATCATGAGCAGCCATAAAGGCATAATCCCAACCCAATATAGAGCAATAAAAGAGCAGGTCAATAATATCTTATCTGCCATTGGATCAAGTATTGAGCCTAGTCGAGATTGAAATGAAAACTGTTTAGCTATCCAGCCATCTAGCGCATCAGTAATTCCAGCCACTAAAAATAATAGTAACGTCAGAATATACTGCTCTTTTAGTAGCGCTATAACTATTGGAACTGTTAAAATAATGCGTATTATTGAAAGCACATTAGGTGCCATTGAGTAGTTCATTATTTTGCTTGATTTAATTCAGTTTTTTAGACCTTAATTATACGGAAAACAAGATGTCATCATTGACTTATAAGGATTCTGGAGTTGATATTACCAAAGGTAATAAACTTATTGAAAAAATCAAACCAATCGCTAAATCAACCTTAAGACCCGGAGTTCTTGCTGGATTAGGTGGCTTTGGTGCAATGTTTGAAATTCCTTTAGATAAGTATAAAAATCCAGTTTTAATTTCAGGAACTGACGGTGTTGGTACAAAACTAATGGTTGCCAAGATGCTTAATAAGCATGATACCATTGGTATTGATTTAGTTGCAATGTGCGTCAATGATCTTATAGTCCAGGGCGCTGAGCCTTTGTTTTTTTTAGATTATTACGCAACGGGCTCTCTTAATCCAGATGTTGCGATTTCTGTTATATCTGGAATTGGTGAAGGTTGCCGTCAATCGGGATGCTCATTAATTGGAGGGGAAACTGCTGAAATGCCTGGAATGTATAATGGTGAGGAGTATGATCTTGCTGGGTTTTGCGTTGGCATCGTTGAAAAAGAAAATATTATTGATGGCTCTAAACTTTCGTCAGGTAATCACATAATAGCCCTTGGCTCATCTGGGCCTCACTCAAATGGATACTCACTCATTAGAAAAGTTTTAGAAAAAACAAAGCCAACTTCAAGCCAGCTCAAGTTGCTTATTGAACCAACTAAAATCTATGTTAAGTCAATTTTGTCATTAATTCAAAATTTACCTGTACATGCAATATCGCATATCACTGGTGGTGGCCTTCTGGAAAATATTCCCAGAGTAATGCCTGAGCATCTGGCTGCAAAATTGGATGCAAGCTCTTGGCAAATTCCAGAAATATTTCAGTGGATACAATCTGAAGGAAATATAGCTACGTCTGAAATGCATAGAGTTCTTAATTGCGGCGTTGGCATGATCGTTATTGTTCCTAAGGAATCTTCAAATGAAGCTATTAAACTTTTAAACTCCAGTGGAGAAAAAGCCTGGTTAATTGGAGAAGTTGTTGATTCTAATGGTGAGCAAGTAATAATTTAACACTATGAAAGCTGTTATTTTAATTTCAGGTAATGGCTCTAACTTACAATCAATAATTGATAATGCAGATAGGATTGACTTGCAAATTAGCTGCGTCATAAGTAATAATAAAAATGCTTTTGGCTTAAAACGGGCTGAATCTTCAAAGATTCAAACATATATTATCGAGCCTGAATTATTTAACTCTAAGGAGGCTTTCGATAGAGAGCTAATTTCAATAATTAACCAGGACGGAGCAGAGCTAATAGTTTTAGCTGGCTACATGAGAGTCCTTACTCCAGTATTTATTTCAAATTATTTTGGGAAAATTCTAAACATTCACCCTTCTTTACTGCCAAAATTTCCAGGACTAAACACTCATCAAAAGGCTATTGATGCCTCTGAAAAAATACATGGTGCTAGTGTTCATTTTGTTACTGATAAATTAGATGATGGTCCAATAATTTGTCAAGAATCAGTAACTATTGAAGCTATAGATACTGCAAAAACACTTTCTGATAAAGTTTTAAAAAAGGAACACATCATCTTTCCTAAAGTAATTCATTGGTATACTCAAAGGAGATTAAAACTAATTAACAACATTACCGCAACACTTGATGGAAAAATATTATGAATAAACTAATTATTTTATTTTTAGGTCTTCTTTTTTCATTCCAATCTTTTGCATTAACTCCTTATAAAGGCAGTTATGATCTTTATGCTGAAACTGTAATGGGTAATTTACAAATTGGCACTGCTACATTGAATCTAGAAATTAACGGTAATCAATTTGAATTCACAACAGAAGCTAGAACTGCATCACTATGGAAAGCTTTGTATGATTATTCTAGATCTGAAAAAAGCATAGGAAATGAAATTGATGGACAGATCATTAATACATACTTTAGTGTTGTAGAAAAAATCAAAGAGGAAGTTAGAAAGAATTATGAAATTACCATCGAAACTGATAAAAATTATGCCGTATCAAGTTCTGGCAGTGAATTTGAAATCAAACCTGGCTTACTTGTTGATACTTTAAGCGTTTATCTAGCTTTATCCAATGACATAATTAATAAGCCAAGTCAGTCAGAATTTACCTATCAAGTAGTTGATGAAATTGGTGTTAAATATCTTCAATTTAAGGTAGATGGCTCTGAAAAACTTTTAATTAATGAAAGCGAAATTGAAACCATAAGAGTAGTCTGTGATGAACTTCAATTAACTCTTAATTTATCTATTAAAGATAATTTTCAGCCAATTAGAATCCACAAGATTAATGGAAAAACTGCATTTACAATGACGCTTATCGAGTTTGAATAAAAAAAGTCTAAAGATGCTCTTTAAGGAACTGCCCAGTATATGATCTTGGATTTTTAGATACTTCTTCTGGGGTACCAAATGCAATTATTTCGCCGCCCTTATTACCTCCTTCTGGTCCAAGATCAACAACCCAATCAGCAGTCTTAATAACATCTAAATTATGCTCGATTATAACAATTGTATTATTTCGATCTCTAAGTCTGAAAATCACTGACAACAATTGCTTAATATCATGGAAATGAAGTCCACTTGTTGGCTCATCTAATATGTATAAGGTTTGCCCCGTATCTGTTTTGGAAAGTTCTTTAGCAAGCTTAATACGCTGAGCCTCACCTCCAGAAAGTGTGGTCGCATTTTGGCCAAGTGTAATATACGAAAGCCCAACATCCATCAAAGTTTGCATTTTTTGATTAATCTTTGGAATCGCTTTAAAGAATTCAAGTGCATCTTCAACAGTCATTTCTAAAACCTCTGCAATTGACTTTCCTTTATATTTAATCTCTAAAGTTTCTCGGTTATATCTATGGCCATGACAGATATCACAGGAGACATAAACATCAGGCAGGAAATGCATTTCCACCTTAATTAGGCCATCGCCCTTACAAGCCTCACATCTACCGCCTTTAACATTAAAACTAAAGCGCCCAGATTTATATCCTCGAGTTCGAGATTCAAGCGTTAATGCAAATAGATCACGAACTAAGGTAAAGACGCCGGTGTAAGTGGCAGGATTAGATCGAGGAGTTCTTCCAATTGGACTTTGATTAATATTAACTACTTTATCAAATAGATCCATGCCCTTTACTTGGTTAAAGGGGGCAACATCAGTTTGTGCTCCATTAAGAGTTTTTGCAGCTAGTTCATAAAGTGTATTATTAATTAGCGTTGACTTTCCAGAGCCAGAAACTCCAGTAATACAAGTTAAAACACCTACAGGAATTTTTAAGTCAACATGCTTTAAATTGTTTCCACTTGCACCAGTAATTTTAAGCCAGCCATTTGATTTCTTTCTAGTTTTAGGGATGCTTATTTCTAACCGGCCACTTAAATAATCCCCAGTAAGTGATTTTGTATTAGCTATAACTTCATCAGGAGAGCCTATTGCAACGATTTCCCCACCATGAATACCTGCACCGGGACCAATATCAACAACATAATCTGCTTGTCTAATTGCATCTTCATCGTGCTCAACAACAATGACTGTATTGCCTAAATCTCGAAGATAGGTCAATGTATCAAGTAACTTTTGATTATCACGCTGATGAAGTCCAATTGATGGCTCATCTAAAACATAAAGCACTCCAATCAAACCAGCACCAATTTGAGATGCTAATCTTATTCGCTGAGCCTCACCGCCAGACAGAGAGTTTGCCTTCCTCTCTAAATTGAGATAATCCAGCCCAACATTGATTAAAAAATGTAAACGCTGTGAAATTTCACTAAGAATCTTACTTGCAATTTCACCTCTCTGGCCCTCTAGCTCAAGGGACTCAAAAAAGTCAAAGACCTGATCTATCGTCAGCTTTGTTAAGTCTGAAATATTTCTGTTATCTATAAAGACATTTCTTGCAGATGCGTTAAGTCTATCTCCATTACAACTCGAGCAAGGCTTGCTAATTACATATCTAGATAATTCCTCTCTAATTGAGCGAATATCACTATCTGCATAACGTCGCATCATTCTTGGAATTACGCCTTCAAAAGGTTTTTTCTTGCTTGTCCAACCCCTTCTTCCTTTAATTTTAGAAAAATCTATAATTTGACTTCCACTTCCATAAAGAACAATTTTTTTATTCTCTTCTGAAAGCTCATTAAATGGTGTTGCAATATCAAATTTATAATAATTACCAACTAAAGAAAGCATTTGATAAAAATAGGCATTACTTTTACTCCAGCCATAAATTGCGCCATCTTCTAGGCTAAGCTCAGGATTAGCGACAACTCTTTCCTCGTCAAATATATCTTTAATACCTAGGCCATCACATGTTTCACATGCCCCTATAGGATTATTAAAAGAAAATAGTCTAGGCTCTAGCTCTTCCAAAGAGTAGCCACAATGAATACAAGAAAATTTTGCTGAAAATGTCAATTCCTCAAAACTAGATTCGGCCTCCATAGGACAAACTATTGCGATACCCGCGCTCATGTTAAGGCCTGTTTCAAGAGACTCAGACAATCTTGAGGTGATATCCTGTCTAACCTTTAATCGGTCAATTACAATCTCAATTGTATGATTTTTATTACCATCAAGCTCATCAATTTCTTCAAGAAGCATTACTTCACCATCAACTCTTGCCCGAAGGAATCCTTCATGTGAGAGTTCTTGTAATAACTTTAGATGGCTACCCTTTCTATTCTTTACAATTGGTGCAAGTATCATAATCTTTGCATCTTCTGGAAGACCTAATATTGCATCTACCATCTGCGAGATAGTTTGTGCCTGTAAATCATCACCATGTTCAGGGCATCTTGGTGAGCCAACTCTAGCAAAAAGTAGTCTCAAATAATCATAAATCTCAGTTATTGTTCCTACTGTAGAGCGGGGATTATGAGAGGTAGCTTTTTGTTCAATTGATATTGCCGGAGAAAGCCCTTCAATATGATCAACATCTGGCTTTTCCATTAATGATAAAAACTGTCGGGCATATGCTGATAATGACTCAACATATCTTCTTTGGCCTTCAGCATAAATGGTATCAAAAGCTAATGATGACTTACCAGAACCTGATAACCCAGTGATAACTACAAGCTTATTTCTTGGAATACTTACATCGATGTTTTTTAAATTATGGACTCTAGCGCCGCGTATGTTGATTGAATCCATTGGTTAGGTATTTTATGGTGGACAAAGGGTTCATTATACTCATGCGTTGTGTAAAATCTTAATTTTGTATTCAATTCTTAGCACATGATTTCTTATCGTCGAATCTTACTAAAACTTAGTGGTGAAGCGCTAAAAAGTGACACTAATAATATTGATCCTGAAATGCTAAAAAAAGTAGTGACTATTGTTCAGTCAGCTCTTGATCTTGGCGTTGAAATCGCAATAGTAGTTGGCGGTGGAAATATCTATCGGGGTGCGGCTCTTGCAAGTGATGGTATGAATAAAATCACTGGAGACCATATTGGCATGCTTGCTACTGTAATGAATGCATTAGCCATATCAGATACTTTTGAAAGAAATAACATTCCATCTATTGTTATGTCTGGCTTTTCTATTGGTGGTGGTGTTTGTGATTCTTTTAACCATACTAAAGCTAAAAATGCACTATCTGAAGGTAAGGTAGTTATTTTTTCTGCTGGTACTGGTAGCCCTTGCTTTACAACTGATACTGCTGCAGCATTAAGAGCAGTTGAAATTGATGCTGATATTGTCTTTAAAGCTACCAAAGTTGACGGTATTTATTCAAGTGATCCATTGAAAGATCCAAGTGCTATAAAATTTGATGCACTTAGTTTTGATTCGGCTATTGAAAAAAATATCAAGGTGATGGATACAGCTGCATTTGCATTATGTCGAGAAAATAACATAAGAATTTGTGTCTTTAGTATGTTTGATGATAATTATGCTTTAGCAAATATTTTAAATGGCCAGTCAATTGGAACGATTGTCAGTCAAAACGGAGAATAAGAAATGATTAATGAAATTCATAGTGATGCAAATAGCCGAATGGGAAAATCACTCTCTTCTCTTGAAACTGATTTTAGTAAAATTCGCGCTGGAAGGGCCCATCCTTCGCTTCTTGATCAAATTACAGTTGAATACTATGGCAGTATGGTGCCTCTTTCACAAGTGTCTAATGTAAGTGCTGAGGATTCAAGAACCCTAAAAGTTTCTCCATGGGAAAAAGATATGGTTGGACCAATTGAAAAAGCAATTATGACATCTGACTTAGGTTTAAATCCAAATACTCAAGGCCAAGTTTTGCGTATTCCTCTTCCCCTTCTAACTGAAGAGCGCAGAAAAGAATTAGTAAAAGTGGTACGCGATGAAGCTGAAAATGCTCGCGTGGCAATTAGAAATATTCGAAGGGATGCAATATCAGACTTTAGAGAACTTCTTAAAGAAAAAGAAATATCAGAAGATGAATCTCATCGAGCTGAAGATAATATACAAAAAATTACAGATCAGCATATCAATTTAATTGATAGATCTCTAAGTGAGAAAGAAAACTCATTACTAGAAATATAATTATTACTTCTTAAATAATTTTTTATACTCTCTTAGAACCAACGCAGTCTATATAGTCATCCCATCTGTTTGATGAAAATTCTGTTCCATTTGTTACCTGAGGGCCA
Source organism: uncultured Candidatus Thioglobus sp. (assembly GCA_905614365.1). Classification (GTDB taxonomy): domain Bacteria; phylum Pseudomonadota; class Gammaproteobacteria; order PS1; family Pseudothioglobaceae; genus Pseudothioglobus. Next base: position 441 of record CAJQSO010000047.1, on the reverse strand, counting down.
ACATTACCTAAATAATCTCCCTCTAATGCCTTCTTGAAAAGCTCTATATTACTATCTGACAACCCTAAATTTACTTTACAAAAATCATGTATTGCAACTGTTACTATTTCTCCAGAAATTGTGCCAATAAATTTCTCATCTTCTAACTTCTTTGTTGCTTCATTTATAAGCTCATCCACGATAGTTGATTTGTAATCGTCAGTTATGCCAAGCTCATCTAATTGAACAATTAAGTCATCCATAATCTTAGTAACTCTCAAATCATAAGCAAGTTTAGATTGATAGGCAGCAGTCGATGCAGCAGCAGCAGCTTTTTCATCCGCTAGTTTTTGTCGGAAGGCATCAAGTGATGCTTGTCTTGTCATTTCTACTTCTATTTCAGCCATCATTTCTTGGGCGGCTAATTCAGCTTCAAGTTGGGCTTCAAATGCAGCAAGCTCT
>CAJQSO010000046.1 GCA_905614365.1 uncultured Candidatus Thioglobus sp. | reverse complement strand
ATTTAGAGACTTATGCAACAACTTTGCATGATGACTTTGAATTTATAATGCATTTAGATAGCTCAAAAAAGAATAAAGAAGAAGCCATGGAGATGTTTACATTTATGGTCAATAGTGATGATTTTGTAACTCACGATTCACGCTGCCTTTATGAAAATGATGAGGCTATGGTTACCCATGGTGTAATGAGCTTTCCTGATGGAACGAAAGAGTCAGTTCTAGCCTTTATGCAAATAAAGGATGGTCAAGTAATACGTATGGAAACTGGTGCAACGCTTCTTCCATAAGTCTTATTAATCTCAAATTAAAGGCGCCTTAGGGCGTCTTTTTTGTTTAATATAATCAATAATTCATAATTAATTTAAAAATGCATCAAAAAAATCTTTGGCAAGAAACCTCTAAAGAAAAAATTACTTTTGGGAATCTTAATAAATCAATTACAACCGATTTAGTGGTTGTTGGAGCAGGCTTTACTGGCTGCTCGGCAGCTCTATTTGCAGCTAAGAGTGGGTTATCAGTTGCTCTTATTGATCAAAAGATAGGCTATGGGGGATCAGGTAGGAATGTTGGTTTAGTAAATGCAGGCTTATGGATGCCCCCTGAAACAGTTGAAAATATCCTTGGATTAGATGCAGGAGTTAAACTCAATAATGCTTTAGCAAAAGCACCTGATTTAGTATTTAGTCTTATTGATAATTATGGAATTAATTGCAGTGCTAAACGCTCAGGAACGCTTCACTGTGCGCACTCTGAAAAAGGATTAAAAGACATTCAACTGAGATTTAAACAGCTTTCTGAGCGCGGCGCCGAATTAGAGCTTTTAGATAAACACCAGACCGAGCAAAGAATAGGCTCTTCAAAGTTTTTTGGCTCTCTTTTTAATAAAAAAGCGGGCATTATCAATCCTCTTGATTATTGTTTGGGTTTGGCAAAAGCTGCTAAATCTAATGGCGTTAATATCTATGAGTCAACTTTAGCAACTAAGATCCAATCTATCAATAATGAATGGCTAGTCAAGACCTCTGAGGGCTCGATTAAGGCAAAAATGCTCTTAATTGCTACAAATGCCTATCAAAAACCAATTGAAGGCTTAAATCCATCCCAATATACTTCTGTTCAGTATTTTCAAGTTGCAACTAAAGCGTTGCCTTTAGATTTAGCGAAGTCAGTTTTACCAAATACTGAAGGTTGCTGGGATACCGCTAGTGTAATGTCATCTTTTCGACTTGATGCTGACAATAGACTTATTATTGGTGGCATTGGAAATCTTGGTCATAGCGCCTCCAAGATCCATACTAACTGGGCAAGGAGAAAGGTTGAGAGTCTCTTCCCACAGCTTACTAATATTGCTATTGATTTTAGCTGGCATGGACGTATTGCTATGACAGACGATCATATTCCTAAAATTCTCAGACTTGGTAATAATGCTTATTCAGTTTTTGGTTATTCAGGAAGAGGAATTGGACCTGGTACTTATTTTGGTAAAGCAGTTAGTGACTGCCTTATTACTGGTGATGAAAACTTTCTACCAGTAGATCCTTTAGATAACTACCAAGAACCCTTATCTAGAATCAAGGGGGGCATTATTGAATTTGGCGCCACCGTAAGCCATTTACTATAATTAGTGACTAGATTAGCTCCTATCTATCTCTCCCAACACCTTTAAAACGCTGCTTAGTCGTAAACCATGCACCAAAATCCAGTAACGGTTTTGGAGGAAGCCACTTGGCTTTTTCAATAGCAAGACAATCTTTAACAATAGAAGATTTTTGCCCACAAGCGTACTCAGCTATTCCAATACCAAATGCAGTTCCTTTAGTAATACCAGAACCATTAAAACAGCCTGCATAATAGAGGTTATCTGAAAACTTCTCAAAAATATTAGTTTTATTTGCACTCACACCCTCAACGCCTGAATATAAGAACTCAAATGGAACATGACTTAACTGCGGAAATCTATTATCAAATGCTTGTCGATGCATCTGTTGTCTTTTAATTAACTGTTGATCAGTTAATAAGTGATGATTATTATATTCAGCTGTATTTCTTATTGCAATTCGACCATCATCTGTTAATCTTATTGTTGCCCCGCCACTATGTAGTGACAATATTCCCCATGATGACTGATTTCCAAGCATCTTAATCTCATTTTTTTCTAAAACGCGAGTAATACTTCCTGAAAGGGTTACCCCAACAGCTCTTTGCTTTGGGTGAGCACCTTCAAAACTTTCATAATTACAAGCCATAATGACTTTTTCAGCAGTAATTGTTGCATCTGGAGTGATAACTGTATTAGTCTTACCCAAGTCCATCTTTAATACTGGGGTATTTTCATAAAGCTCAACATTACTTGGAAGATTTTCAGCCAGCCCAAATACTAATTTAGCAGGCTGCATTAAGGCGCCATCTTCAACTTTAACTCCTTTCTTATACCACCCCGTTCCAAGATGATCATGAATTTTCTCTTTAGTAAGTGGAGTATGTTTAATTTTACGTTTTTTAAGATAGTTAATAAAATAATCACACTCAATTTCAGAGTCATCATCTGCAGCAGTATGATAAATACCTGAATCTATCC
>CAJQSO010000045.1 GCA_905614365.1 uncultured Candidatus Thioglobus sp. | reverse complement strand
GGCTTGATCCAATAGATCCAGTAGCGCCAAAAATTAGATATTTATTTGACATATAAGTTTTTTAAATGAGTGAAAAGAGAAGCTCATTATTTTAGCAACTATTAATCACTAAAGATATTATTTGGATAAATATTTTGTTTATACTTTATTAATTACTGAACTTAATTTGCTTGCATTTATGAAAAAACTATTTACTATCTTATTACTATCCATTAGCTTTATGAGCCCATCTTATGCCGATACAAAAGTTTCAGAAGAAGCAATAAGATGCTCAGCGCTTATTTATATTCAGCTTACTAGGCAAGAGATGGCCGGCCTCACTGCAGGTGAAGAAATAATGAATAGAATTTATGCCTACCACACCATTGATGGAACTGATATGGAAATGACTAACGGTCAAATCGTTGCCGCTCAAACAGAGGCCATAACTACGCTTTCTCAAGAGTATATAAAGGGCGCTAATCTAGCGAAAGAATACCGTCACTGCATTTATTGGATGACCGACATTGCCAAATTTATTAATATCAGTGAGTACGTTTCTCCAGAGAATCAAACTGAAGCGTCTGAAGCAAAGGAGATGGCGCTGTTTTTATCAGCGCCAACCTCCTCCTCTGTCACAACCTTTAAAAACCCTATCGAGACATGGGGGCAGCAGGTTGATTTAGGCTTTGCATCATGGGCTTCACAGGAGTTAAAGGTGCCATATAAAGAGGCTATTCTAAGTAAAGTAAGTGAGAAGTTTGAGTAGATTTTTTGCCAACTATAGGGGCTAAAAGAATGGATAAGAAAACTAGAGATAACGCGGCGATGATGAATGGCCTCTATTGGTGGGGCGTGCCTACACTATTCAGATGTCCTCATAATCCTGAGACGGAAGGCTGTGATATTGCCCTTGTTGGAGTCCCTCATAGTACTGGAAATGGTACCACTCAGCGTGATCAGCATTTGGGCCCAAGGGCAGTCAGAAATATTTCTGCGCAGGGAAGGCGCGGCCACCTTAAGTTTGGTATTTCTCCTTGGGAGATGTGCGAAATTAGGGATTTTGGCGATGTTCCTTTGCCTGAGGCTAATAACAACGAGAAGTGCATTGAGCACATAACCGAATTTTATGAAATTATTGCTGAGTCTGGTGTTAGGCCAGTTTCAATTGGCGGTGATCACTCGATTACTGGCGGAATCCTTCAGGCAATTGCTGGTCCAAAGTCCAAACTTACGGGCGGGAAGAAAGCGGTGCTCGTTCACTTTGATGCGCATACAGATGCATTTCATCAGCTTGATCATTTCTTGGGCGCTGTCAAGTCCGCAGCCCATTGGGCAAGCTATTTAGTTAGAGATGGTTTTGTTGATGCTTCAAAAAGTATTCAGGTTGGAATCAGGGGCAACACCAGAACACTGGATTGGCTTAATTCAAGTTATGAGCTGGGCTATGAAATAATTACCAAAGACCAGTATGACGAGTACGGCGTTGAAAAATGTATAGAGATGATCCAGGAGCGTGTTGGGGATTCACCTATTTATGTCACCTTTGATTTAGACTGTTTGGACGTCACTGTGGCGCCAGGGGTTTCAAATCTTGAGCCGGCAATTGAAGGCTTTAAAATGCCAGATGTGCTTCAAATGCTGCAAGGTCTTCGCGGTAAGAATGTAATTGGCGGTGATGTGGTTTGCCTCATGCCAACGGTTGACTCACCGAACCAAATTACAGCGCATGTTGCTAATGCAATCATGTTTGAAATAGTTTGTTTGATCGCTGACAATATAGGCACAAAACCGTAACTTGTTATTTTTGATATAGAGGCTTAACTCTTGTAATTTTCAAGGTGAATATCTAGCGCCTTAGTAGAGATTAATGTTTCAAGCAACGCAAAAATTAATGATGCTGACAGCATCAAGAGCCCAAAGCCAAAAATATAATACGCAAGAGAAATTTGCTCGATGTAAAAACAAATAATTGTCATTAGATTGAAAATAAAACTTACAATTCCAAAGACCTGCATCCTTTTAATATAAGTAACGCGCTTCTTGAGAATATCCAGCTGCTCTTCTGTATGCTTAGTCTTTGACTCATCACTACCCTCTGTTGTCATTGCCCTAATAAGGACACTTAAAGAATGAAGGCGATTTGTATAGGCCACAAATAGTAAAGAAATTGCGGGGAAAAGTAGTGCGGGTGTTGTCATATCCATAACACCCTATTTTAATTAGTAATCTACCGCGATGGACTTAAATCCTAATTTAGTAAGATTAGTTCTACAGTTTGGTTGACTTTATTACGCTTAATAGTTGATCAATATCTTCATCATCATTATAGATGTGAGGCGATATTCGGATTCCATGGCTTCTAAGATCAACGCTTATATTATGCTCTTTAAAATTCTTTAATATTTTCTGCTGGTTGACACCAAAGTCCAATATCATCGTGCCCCCTCTAATTGCCTCTTCTCTTGGTGAGACAAATTCTAAATCAAGGGCATTTGCAGTCTTTTCAATTAAGAGCTGGTTGTGTTTTCTTATGTTTTTTAAACCAATCTTTGTAAAGTAATTGATGCTATGAGTTGCTATTGCATAGGGCGCAATTGATGGAGTACCTCCCCAGAATTTAAGCGCACTGTCATGGTAGCGGAAATTATGAATATCAAATTCAAAAGGATTCTCATGGCTAAACCATCCTACATCTTTAGGATTACAAGTAGCTAGGTAATCTGAGTTGACCCATAAATAAGCAGCTCCAGGACCGCCGCATAACCATTTGACACTTGATCCAATCATAAAATCTGGGTTTAATGCCTTTAGGTCAATTGGCACAATACCTACAGACTGAGCAATATCTAAAATAGAGATAATATTCCTAGATCTTGCCATTGAAAGCACCTCTGAGATTGGCGAAAGCTGGCCAGTGTTTGAGTATGCATGACTGACAAAAACTAAATCAACATCTTCTGTTAGATGCTCATCCCATACGCCTACATTTGTTATATCAATATTGGAGGGGATAAATCTGATTTCACAGTCTTCAGGTAATGATTTCTTTAAAGCAAAGCCCATCCCTGGAAAGTCAATTTCACTGACCAAGATGACGCAGTTTTTCTTTTGAGCACGATCCAAAGACATCAGTATTTTAGTTAGTCCACTTGATAAATTAATTTGTGGGCAGAATTCAGATTGCTTTGCATTAAAGAGCTCAGCTAAGGAGGCAGTAAACTCATTAATAATTTCAAGCCACTGCTCCCAAGGCTCACTAAGTGAATTTTTCCAAGGAGTATAAAGCTGTTCAGAAAAGTTTTTTTCAGAGGTTTTTAATGGTCTTCCAACAGAGTGATTAAGGAGATAATTTGCTTTTGTTAGAATAAAGTCTTCTTTAAAGCTTGGTTTATTTATTTTTCCCTTAGGCGCTAAGCGTTTTTTGAGGAGCGCAATATCAACAAAGCGCGTTCGTATATCACTGCGATCAGCAGCAGCTCTTCTATCCCTTAATTTTTCAAGTGAGTCCAGTAAGACTTTTAAAGGTGGACCGCTCGCTGTAATATTATCAAGTTGAGATTCTTTAAGGTTTGTTGAGGGCTGAGCAATATATTTCTCAACAAGCTGATTATGGTGCTGAGTGGCTGCATCTCCATGTAGCTTACAAATTTCAAGAAACAGAGTGAGATTATTTTTATACCAGTCTTTACTAGAAACATCAGCATTTAGAAAATCATCCATAATGCTGGTTCTTCTCATGCAGTCTCTGAGAATACTTTGATCTTCTGGGACCATATATAGAAATTTATCAACGAGCATTTGTGAATAAGCAGGCTCATTAGCAAAGCACAGCCCGAGCAGAATATCTATTACATTTATTCCAGCAAAATCTCCTGCATTTGCGCCTCGGTAGACCTGAAACCCTACATGATATGGTTTGTAGTAAGGTCGGACACAGTAAAAGAAATCATCAACACTAAGCTTACTAAATAATGCAGCATTCGATTCAATGACTTCCTCTAACGCCTCTTTAACAACTACTAATAGTTCTTGACACATTGGATGAGAAATACCCAGTGGATGCAGTTTGAGTAATGCATCAGCGGCTCTTTTATAGGCAAGAATTGCTTTAGTGTTGTAATCAAGAAATAATTTTTCAGCGGGCAGATTCGTAAAGCTTTTATAGACTCCATCAACCGCTTTGTTGTGTGTGGAAAGGTGAGCAGTAGCAAATCTTGGGGTAACGCCAATTGAGGCGCCAATATTCATAGCAAGGCCTGATGCCTCTTTTAATGGTGAGGTGGACTGTTTTGAGGGATCCGTGATTTCATGTCTTCGACATGCCGCCATGTAAAGACCTACATTACCTAATAAATCGAATGCATTATCAAAGCCTTCATCTGTATTTCCCTCTGATAAAAGTGTTTTAATTATCTCCTTACCTTCATCTTTGAGAGCTTGTTTCAAATCATCACCAATAGACTCAACATTAGTTCGTTCACTTTGATTCGAATAAAGAATTTCAAGCTCAGAATTTAATTCAACAAAGCGATTTCTAATCCAGTAATCAAAGGTTTGGGAGTTTGGGGTCATTTGCTAAGGTTATTTGTATAAAAAAGTCATAATATCATTATTTAACAAGTTTAAATCACCAAAATTAACTAATAAATAGTATAATAGTAGAGATATTCAACAAATAAATATATATTATTATTGAATATAGCTAATTTATTGGAAATTAATAATGAATACTAATATTGATAGTAAAGATTTAAGCATTTTGTCTATTCTTCAGAATAGGGGAAGAATAGCTATTTCTGAGTTAGCTGCAAAATTAAATATGTCAGATACGCCTTGCCTTAGAAGAGTTAAAAAACTTGAAGAGGCTGGAGTCATTAGTGGTTATAGTGCAAATATCAATGCAGAAGCTATGGGTTTTAACGCAATGGTGTATGTTTTTATAAGACTAACTGAGAATTCAAATATCAGTGCTGATTTGTTTGAAAATGCAATGAAAAAATTACCGGAGGTATTAGAGTGCTCTGTAATAACTGGATCACATGATTATCTTTTAAAGATTATTGCAAATGATTTACTTAGCTATGAAAGTTTTGTTAAAAAATCTCTAGGAAGTTTGACCTGTATTGCCAGTATTGAATCGACGGTAGTATTAAAGCAGACCTTCGCTAGAGGTGAGCTTCCAATAGAGATAATAAACTAAAGAGAAAACTAAGAGAGGAGACGTAATGGAAATACAACAACTAGAGCCAGGCTTAGAAGATACTCAAGAGGAATATGAAAAGGCTCAAAAATTTAAAGAGTATGTTCAAGGTATCTTCATAGAGAATAACTCCCAAGAGGAATTTAAAAGAAGAGTAGATGCTATCTTTAATGAAACATTTAAAGGAGTCAGGTAATGACACTTGCCAAATACAATACAAAAAATGGCTCTCCAAATGATAGGCGAAAGAGAAAGAGAGCTTTAGAGCAAGAGTTAGAAGATCTGCGTATTAAGAGTGGTGGCGATACAGATCTTCATGAAGAGCTTGATATTATTGAAGATGAAGAGAGTGAGTAAAAATAACGTTTATCTCTCAATTTGGATTCTCTTTAACATCCTAACTAGCATTATCTTTTTGGCTTTAATCTCCTAGTCAATAAGTATGTGATTTAGGGTGTATGGATAGTTTTTTCTTAATACTAACTTATAGCCTTAACTAATCCACAGCTTTGATTTGCTGGAACGGATACTTTGATTTTTTTCGGCATGCCTAACTTTAAATTTTTTACATTTTTAATAAATGTTTTTTGATCAAAGGATTCTCTAATCATTGAGTTAAACTTCTTTTCTTCACCAATGGTACTAACCGATAACCCGTTATAATCATGCGCTGGGTATACTTCAGTGGTATCAGGCAATCTAAAGAGTTTATGAATTGAATCATAAAGCGATATTGCTGAGCCCCCTTGAAAATCACATCGTCCAGTGCTTCGTATAAATAATGCATCACCAGTTAGAATCTTATTGCCAATCTTGTAAGACATGCAGCCTAAGGTGTGTCCTGGAGTTTCTATTGCAGTAATTTCATAATTACCAATTGTAAGAATATGGCCTTCACCCACCATAATATCTGAACAAGCTTCTGCATCAACATTCTCCATGCCCATAACAATTTTAGCTTCAGGATAGAATTTTTTTAGAGGGCACGCACTGGTGATATGGTCAGCATGGATATGCGTTTCAATTATAAATTTTAAGTCTAGATCTAGCTCTTTTAGCAAAGCTGTATCTCTACCAATCATAATGTCTACGGCGTCAACAATTGCAGCTTCTTTGGAATCACTATCTGCTATAAGGTAGGTATAAGTACAACTTTCTCTTTCAAATAGTTGTTTGAAAATTAAACTCATCTCATTGGACTCAATATATTTGAATTAAATTGCTAAATAAATATTAACACTCAACACATAAATTTAAGATACATTTTTTCGGTGTGTATATAGTAATCATACAACTTTAAATCAGATGCTGCAAGATTATCTAAAACAATAACAACATTTTGATGATTTTGAAGGACACTTCCAGGATAAAAAGATGATATCGGCCCCTCAACTAAATCTGCAACTGCCTTACTTTTGTGTTTGCCTAGACCAATGAGAATAATATTATTAGCATCCATAATTGTTCCAATACCCATGGTCACTGCTATGGATGGTTGAAAATCATTATCATTAAAGAAGCGCGCGTTATTTGCAATGGTATTCTCAGTTAGGGTTTTTACTCTTGTCCTTGAGCTGAGGCTGGAGGTAGGTTCATTAAATCCAATATGCCCATTTGTACCTAGGCCTAATAATTGAAGATCTACCCCACCAATAGATTTAATCTTAGACTCATAATTTTCACAACATAATTCATAATCCTTATCAAAACACTCTGGAATAAAAGTATTTTTCTTATCAATATCAATATGATTAAATAACTTATTATTCATATAACTTCGATAGCTTTGTTCATGGCCTTGCTTGAGGCCAACGTACTCATCTAAATTAAAAGTAGTTACATTCTTAAAGCTAAGTGAATCAGACTGATGCTTTTTAATTAACGCGTTATAAGTTAAAAGAACAGAGCTTCCAGTTGCCAGTCCAAGCACAGCATTTTCTTTTTCAATGATAGACTTTTCAATAAATTCTGCAGTAAAGTTGCTTGCCTCATCTTCATTTTTTAGGATAACAACTCTCATGGCGCCTCTTGTTTTAAATGTTTACCAGCAACCCAAACATTTTGAATATTAAAATCAATGTCAAAATGAGCAAGGTCAGCTCGGTAACCTGACTTTAATGAACCAAGATAATTGCCAACACCTAAATATTGTGCTGGGTAATTTGTCGCCATTGAAATAGCATCATTTAATGGAATATTACAACTGCAATAGGCATTTTTAATGGCGTCAATTTGTGTTATTGAGGATCCAGCTAATTTACCTTCTGAATTAATAAGACGCCCATCCAATTCTCTAACTACCTCATCATAAAGCTCAAAAGACGGCTCACCATGATTAATTGTTGCCATTGAATCTGAAACAAAGAATAGCTTGCCTTTAGGTTTTTGATTGTAAGACATCTCGATTAATGATGGATGAACATGATGAAGATCAACAATAATACTTGCTGCAGTGCTATCAAAATTTAATGCTGAACCAACAACGCCAGGTTCACGTGCTGAGATTTGCCCCATGGCATTAAAAAGATGGGTAAAGCCATCAAGGCCATATTTAATTGCTTCTTCCAACTGGTCATAACTAGCATCAGTATGGCCTGCTAGAATTTTAAAGCCAAGTGATTTAAGATGTTTTAACTGTTTGATTGAAATACATTCAGGAGCTAAAGTCAGCATCACTGGAAAACCTTGAAGACCCTCAAATAAGTTTAAGTAGTCATTGTTAATCGTATTGATATATTGCTTTTGATGAACGCCTCGATACTTAACATTAAAGAAAGGGCCTTCAATGTGAATCCCTAGAAGTGATTTATTATTGTTAATCTCATTAGATATTGTTGAAGTGCATCTTTTTAGAACGTTTAATGAGTCACTAATAACCGTTGGCATGATGCTGGTTGTGCCAAAGTGCTGATGGGCTTTTATTATTTCATCTAAGCTCTCTTTATCAGGTGAATTATTAAATAATTTTCCACCACCACCATTTACCTGAAGATCAATAAATCCTGGAGAGAGGATGCCGCCATTTAATTTTTTAATTTTAAAACTATCTTCAATACTATCCTGATTAATAATTCCAATAATTTTTTCATCATCAATTAGCAGTGCTTTATGCTCAAAGAACTCATTATCAGAAAATATTTTAGCACCTGTGATTGCTTGTTTCATCCTAGCTCCACAACATAGTCATAGCGATCACCACGGTAATAAGATTGTGTATATTCGACGACTCTTCCATTTGAATCTTTACCCCTTCTTTCAACAAATAATATTGCACTGCCTGGCTTGACTTCAAGTTTATCCGCCAAATTGTCATCTGCAGTGATGGCATGAATATTTTGTTTTGCAGTGACTGGATTCATATTCTTGGATTCAAGAAGTGTGTAGAGCGAATTATCAATTGCAGAAGTAATAGATATGATGGCTGCTGGGATTACAGCAATTTCATACAGCAGTGGCTCATTAACCAAATACCTTACTCTATTAAGGCGATGAACATATTCATCCTCATCTAAATTCAAAATCAAAGCTTCTTTAGCACTTGCCTTGCCTTCTTCACGCAATATGGTTCTAGAATAAGATTCAAGACCCCTCTTTTTCATATCAGCAGTAAAACTGTTAAGAGATGAAAGACTTTTATGAAGAACTAAGTCAACGCTTTCAGCAACAATTGTGCCAGCACCTTGACGTTTCTTTAATAGGCCAATATCTACAAGCTGATCAATTGCTTTACGAACAGTGATCCTAGACATATTAAGCTTAGATGCTAATTCTCTCTCAGGAATTAATGAATCACCAGGTGATAAGAGGCCTTGTTGAATTGCTCTATTAAGTGATTGAGATAATTGTTTATATAAAGATTCAGGCCTTGAATTAGAAGGCTTTAGAAAATCAATTAGATTGTTGATATCATCCATTAAACTTTTTTGAAATGTAATACTAATTAACAAGCCCAATAATATTGGTACTAAATTGGTACTATTATATTCTAAATCATTGTAAAAATCTA
>CAJQSO010000044.1 GCA_905614365.1 uncultured Candidatus Thioglobus sp. | reverse complement strand
ATAATCTACTTATATAACAATGAACAATCTTTTATAGCCCGTGGGTAAATCATTAATAGAAATTGCTAAGGCAGTAATACAAACTGAAGCTGATTCAGTGCTCTTGCTAAAAGACAGGATAGATCAAAAATTTGATGAAATTTGTCATCTTATTAGATCTTGCAAAGGCAAAGTGATTCTTATTGGAATGGGAAAATCAGGTCATATAGCAAGAAAAATTGCCTCGACACTAGCTTCTACAGGTACCCCCTCTTTTTACTTGCATCCAGGCGAAGCAGGGCATGGCGACCTAGGTATGATTAATTCTAATGACGTTGCAATTATGATTTCATACTCTGGGGAATCTGATGAAATCATTTCTTTGCTTCCTGGCATAAATAGAATCAAGGTCCCTATTATTAGTATGACTGGCAATATTAACTCTACTATTGCTATGAAAAGTGAATTTCATATAGACGTTAGCGTCAATAAAGAGGCTTGCCCTAACAACCTTGCTCCGACATCAAGCACAACTGCAGCACTAGTAATGGGTGATGCTATAGCAGTGTCACTAATGTCAGAGAATAGTTTTACTTCTGAAGATTTTGCAATGTCTCACCCTTCAGGATCTCTGGGCAGGAGGCTATTAACTCTTGTTTCAAGCATCATGAAGTCAGGGATCGACATTCCAATAGTTTCAAAAGAGACGTTACTTATTGATAGCCTTTTAGTAATGACTGAAAAATCTCTTGGCATGGTCCTGATTGCTGAAGATGAAAAATTAATTGGTATATTTACAGATGGTGATTTAAGAAGAGCCATTGAAACAAATGTTAATTTTCAAGAACTATCTATTCACAAAGTAATGACAACAGATTGTAAATCAATCGAACCTCATGAAACTGCATTAATTGCAATGCAGCTAATGGAAAATAATAGCTTAAACTCACTCCCAGTTGTCGACTCAAAAAACCGAATAGTTGGAGCTATTAATATGCATACTTTGATACAAGCAAAATTATTCTAGCTATTTAAGCTCCATTTTCACTTCTAGTTAGTAATTCAAAAATAAAAATGAATATTAAACACCTTCTATCTAATATCACAACGACAGATCACTCATTTGAAGTTACTGGACTATCATTAAATTCAAAAACCCTTAAAAAGGGAGATATCTTTGTAGCGATCCAAGGTGAAAAAAATCATGGTTCAGACTATATTGATAATGCAATTGAAAATGGCTGTATAGGGGTTTTAATAGAAGGTGAGGAAATAGATTGCTCAGTTCCAACTATAGAAATTGATAATCTTAGAATCAAGCTATCAACTCTTGCTGAGAATTTTTATACACAGGCTAAAAAGATTGATCTTATTGCGGTAACTGGAACGAATGGTAAAACTTCTGTTAGTCATTTTATTTCACAGCTGTTAAGTTCGCTAAAAATTAAGAATGGTGTAATTGGAACTCTTGGTATTAGTAATTTAGATAGGAAATCTATTAATACAACACCTGATATTTTTACAATATATAGTGCCCTTGAAGAATATAGCGACCAGGGTTTTAGGATAGCTATTATTGAAGCATCCTCTCATGCATTAGTTCAAAACAGACTTGAAGGTCTTTCATTTATTCAAGGAATATTTACTAACCTTACTCAAGATCACTTGGATTATCATCAAACGATGGATAGCTATCGAAATGCCAAAGGTAAATTATTTAAAAGTGCGCTAACAAAAAAAACCATCATTAATCGAGATGATGATAACCATGATTATTTTTTAAGTATTGCCTCTGATAAAGAGCCTATAACTTTTAGTATCAGCGATTTAGATTTTTACAAAAGTAGCGAAAAAGGATTCATCTGCCAGCTAAATAACTTTGTTTTTGAACTGCCATTAGTTGGTAACTTTAATCTTTCAAATGCTCTCGCTGCATATAATAGTCTAAGGTATATGGGCCATAGTGATGAATCATTAATACCCTTACTTGCTAAACTTTCACCTCCCCCTGGAAGGATGCAACAACTTCAAAAAAGTAACATCTGGGTTGACTATGCTCATACTCCAGATGCTCTATTTAATGCACTGGCAACTTTTAAAGTGCATTATCCTGAATTTAAAATCAGAGTTCTTTTTGGTTGTGGTGGAGATAGAGATAAAACTAAAAGGCAGTTAATGGGCAAAATTGCAAGTGAAAATGCTGACAGCATCATTTTAACTAACGATAATCCAAGAAGTGAGAACCCTCAAAAAATCATTGATGATATTCTTGATGGAATTAAAGTAGAGAATGATGTTCAAATAATTTTAGATCGTAAACATGCAATAACCACTGCAATAAAAACATTAGGGGAAGATGAAGCATTACTTATTGCTGGCAAGGGTCATGAAAAAACTCAAACTATAGGCTCTCAAGTTTATCAATTTAGTGATGTTGAGGTTGCCTTAGATGCTTTCATCTGACACAAACAAAATAAGCTCTGTCATTAATTGTAAACTAAACTCAAACAAAGCTGTTAAATTTCAGGGCGTATGTACTGACACTCGAGATAGAGTTTCTGGGAAACTTTTTATTGCGCTTGAAGGCGTTAATTTTGATGGTCATAATTTTATTAAACAAGCAGAAGATTTAGGTGCTGTTGCTGTTATTGCACATAAAAGAATTGACTCAAATCTACCTACTCTTTTAGTGAGTAATTCAGAAGAGGCATATCAAAAATTAGCTGCGTGGCATAGACAATCTTTCTCTCCAATTGTCATTGCAATTACTGGAAGTAATGGAAAGACCTCAACGAAAAATATGCTCCACTCAATTTTGTCACTACACGGTCCAACACTTTCTACTAAAGGTAATCTTAATAATCACTTAGGCGTTCCAAAAACACTCTTAGAACTTGCAAAAAAACATCAATACTGCATTATTGAGATGGGAGCAAATCATTTAAATGAAATTGAGCTATTATGCAAGTTAGCTCAGCCTGATATAGCAATCATTACAAATGCAAATAATGCCCACCTTGGAGAGTTTGGCAGTGAGAAAAACTTAGTAAAAGCAAAAGGGGAAATTCTAGAATCTTTATCTGGAGATGGAATTGCAATTATTAATAAATCTTCACCTCATATCGATATCTGGGAAAAAATGTCTGGTACTCAAAATCTTACTTTTTTTGGAAATGAGAGCAGCATTTACGCAAGCAACATTAAACAATTCAAATCTACTCTTAACTTTAGTCTTAACTTTAATCATAGTTCCATCAATATTACTCTTTCAATGATTGGCTTACATCAGATTGAGAACGTCTTAGCAGCTGCAGCTTGTGCTATTAAGATTGGAATTAGTCCTGATCTAATAAAAAAAGGGCTTGAAAAAGTACGTTCTGAAAAGGGCCGCCTAGAATTAATTGAACTTCAAAATTTCACGATTCTTGATGATAGTTATAATGCAAATCCTCAATCTGTGAAAGCTGCAATTGACTCACTTAAACAATTTTCTGGAAAGAAAGTTTTAGTTCTGGGCACAATGGCAGAGTTAGGTAAAGACTCATCAAAACTTCATCAAGAAATTGGAGATTATGCGCGGGAACAAAATATTGATAGTCTTATAACAATTGGTCAAGAAGCTCAATGCTTTAAAGGTAGTCATTTTGATGACATTGAGTCAATATTTAATGAAATAAATAACTACCATAAAGGCGCTACAGTTTTAATAAAAGGATCAAGAAAGATGGAGCTTAACAAATTGGTTGATATTTTAATAAATACCTCAAACTCTTCTTGACCTTTGCATCAAACATGGCGATAATTACGCTGCTGCGCTCGTGGCTCAACTGGATAGAGTACTCGGCTACGAACCGAGCGGTTGCAGGTTCAAATCCTGCCGAGCGCACCAATATTTAAACAACTTTGCTCTAAACAATACGAGTCTTTGATAGAATTAGCCTTATGATGACTCTTCCTAATTTAATTACCCTTTCAAGAATCTGCTTGATTCCTATTTTTGTTGGTTTGTTTTATTTACAGCCAAACTATCTAGATGGAGAGCCACTTAGTTGGATTAATAATTCTATTATTGCAATTTATATAATTATTAGTGCGACTGACTTTATAGATGGATTTTTAGCTAGAAGACTCAATCAAGAAACTGCACTTGGAGCATTTCTTGATCCAGTTGCAGACAAGCTAATGGTCTGTACAGCGCTTATTCTTCTAATAGATTACTATCACACTTGGTTTATCACGATTCCATCAATAATTATTATTTCGAGAGAGATTCTTGTTTCTGCACTCAGAGAATGGATGAGTGAGGTTGGTAAAAGAGCTAATGTTGCTGTGTCTTGGATAGGGAAATCAAAAACATTTGTACAGATGATCGCCATACTATTTCTTTTGATTCATCAGCCACTATTCATTTTTTCATATAATGAGATAAATATAATGGGTCGTGTCCTTCTCTTTGCTGCGACAATTCTAACCCTCTGGTCTGGTATAAAATATCTAATTGCGGGCTTAAAAACATTTGACAGTTAGAAAAAAAACACTATAATTTCCAACCTTGTGCGGGAATAGCTCAGCTGGTAGAGCATCACGTTGCCAACGTGAATGTCGCGAGTTCGAATCTCGTTTCCCGCTCCAAATTCTAACTGTTTGTAATAGCCTTAACAAAAAGGCTTTTTTAAATTTTAACTCAATTGGCTGGGTAGCAAAGCGGTTATGCAGGGGCCTGCAAAGCCTTATAGACCGGTTCGACTCCGGTCCCAGCCTCCAATTAAAAAAAAGCTCGATTTAAACGAGCTTTTTTATTGGAAAAATCTACTAATTACATTCTTTAAAAACTAGTGCCTGACAAGTTTCACACTTATTCTTATCAAGCCGGTCATATAGAACATTAATAGCGACTGCTTTTGAATCAAAAAAGTTATCTCGCCCAATCTCATTAACAAAATTTACTTTTTCCATAAACTCATAAGCTGTAGATTTCACAGCAACAAAATATAAACTACCATTCTGAGCTTTTAAACGTTTATTTTCAATTAGAAGCGCCTCTATACCAGCAAGATCAATAAAGTTAACCCCACTTGCAACAATCAAAATATGATAAATTCTCTGATTATCAACAATTTGACTTATTTGTTTTTGAATATGATTTATTGATCCAAAATATATTGACATATCAATACGAATTATCTTAAGTTGGGGGCATTGAACTAAAGGTGCTTTTCTAATACTTTGTAACCTTCTATCACCCTCCCCTGGAGGCGTCCCAAACGCAAGCGTATGAACATCTGGAGTAGATGTCTTTGCAATAAAAAGCATTAACGATAATAGTACTCCAAGATATATCGCAAATTCTAACTCAAATAATAGAGTCGCTAGAAATGTTGCCGTAAAGATAACGCTCTCAGATTTACTATATGTAAACGTTTTTTTAATATTTTTAAAATCTATAAGATTATATGCAACAAGAAGTATAACTCCAGCCATCGCTGCAAGTGGTAAATAGGAAATTAGTGGAGCAACTAAAAGCACAATCACCATTAGAAAAAGGGCTGCAAGAATTGCAGATAAAGGGGTTCTTGCTCCAGATTCAAAGTTAACACCTGACCTTGTAAAAGAACCAGAAGATGCATAACTTGAGAAAAAGCTTCCTACAATATTTGATGTTCCCTGACCAATAAACTCCTGATTAGCGTTAATCCTTTGATTTGATTTAGTAGCAATCGACCTTCCAATTGATGAGGCTTCAATAAGTCCTAAAAGTGCTATTGCAAATGCCTCAGGTGCAAGTGCCTTTAATGAGTTTAACGAAAAGTCAGGCGTTGATAATGGAGGAAAGTAAGCTGGCATTGCTCCGACAGTTTTTATACTATCGGTAAAGCCGCCTAAATAAAAAGCTAGCAGTCCACCAACAAGCATACCAATTAACAGATTAGGAAATTTAGGTTTTAAAATTTTAACAACAATCGCTGTTACTAAAGTTCCAAGGCCAACAATTAATAGATAGATATTAAATTCACCAACTCCTGTATATATATCAAACCAAGTATTTAGAAAATCCCCTCCTCTCGGAATATCAATACCTACAATATAGGGGATTTGACTACTTGCAATTAATAGCGCTGCGCCAGCTGTAAAACCGATTACAACATTATGTGAAACAAAGTTTACTAACATACCAAATTTAGCAAGTCCAAAGACTAGTTGGTACACACCCGCCAAAAAGGTCAGTGTCAAAGCTAGCGATACAAATTCTGCACTTCCAGGTTCAGCGTACTTACTGACCGCTGCAAAAACAACAATTGAAATAGCTGTTGTTGGGCCAGAAACTAAATGAAAGGACGAGCCAAAAAGTGCAGCAACTATAGGAATAACCATCGCCGTGTAAAGGCCGTATTCTGGAGGCATTCCTGCAATTGTTGCAAAGGCAACACTTTGAGGAAGGACAATAATAGCTCCAGTCAATCCTGCAAAAAAATCAGCCTTAATTGTCTCTATAGTGGTCAACCTAAACCATGCTATAAAAGGGAAAATTTTGGCTAATTGAAACATAAGATTATAAGTTTAAAATGAGTCGTTTATTAATGGGTGTCAGATTATATAGTAATTCATATGTACTCAAAGATCTCAGGTAATATTTAATCATTCTCAGTCATGCTAGGTTTGAACAAAAATCATATAAACAATTGTTCCACTCACAATACTTAATAGAGCATTTCTCTTATAAATATGAAGTCCAGTAGTTACAAGTAATGCAATGAATGTATGAACAATTTCAAAAGTTAAGTATTCAACCTCCTTTAGCATATATATTACAAGTATTGTCATCACCATTGGTGGTGTACTTTTAGAAATGTAATTAAACAAAGGGCTCTCTTGGCCTTTACCAAAAAGTAAAAAAGGTGTTAGCCTTGTAATATAAGTTGCTACTGTCATCACAAGAATAACCGCTAGAAGGTAATTGATTTCATTCATAAGATTGTATCTTTATTAAACGCAATAGAACTATCGATCCAATTGAAAGAATTATTGCAACTAAAAGCATATGTTTTATAAAAAATAACAGAGCAATAATAGATGCAATGAGTGCAATTATAAATGGTAGCAACCTTCTAACCTTAATCCACTGCTCAATAAGTAACACCACGAATAAAGCAGTCGCTGCAAACTCCATTCCATTAGTATTGAATGACCAAGCGTTTGCAGTTAAGGCACCAATGGTGCATCCCAATACCCAATATATCTGAGCGAATAAAGTTATGAAGAAGTAATAATGCTTCTTAGTAAGATTTTTAGGGACCTTAATTGAAGTCAGTAGCGCATAAGTCTCATCAGTTAAACCAAATATTAAATATATTTTTCTAAGATTCCACTTTCCAAAATCTTCAAGGAATGCCAGGCCATAGAACATATGCCTTGAATTTAGGAAAAATGTTGAAATTGCAATTTCTAATAAACCTACTCCAGAAGAAATAAGTCCAATTGCCATAAACTGAGCTGCTCCTGCATATACAAAAATACCCATCAAGGATGCAAAATACCAAGGATAACCAAGCTCCTGAAACAAAAGGCCAAATGCAATTCCTAAAGGCAGAAAACCAAATAGAATTGGTAGAGAT
>CAJQSO010000043.1 GCA_905614365.1 uncultured Candidatus Thioglobus sp. | reverse complement strand
TGTCTTAACTTTTTTAAGGAAACTTAAAAGTGCCCCTGGGCGCTCAGGAAATTCAAATCTATAGATAACCTCATTCTTTGCATTAGCATGGCCACCAACCATATATCTGATATGAGTTATTGCCATAGAATTATCACTCATATCAAAAACTTCAAAAGAATTACTTAGCCTTGTAATAAGTGCTTGCTTTTCAGATTCACCTTTAGTTAGCTTAACACCTACAAAAATATGCGCTTCTTTCTTTGCAGAATATCGATAATTAAACTCAGTTACTGCATTATTATCTAACAATTCACAAAACCTTAAAAAACTGCCTGGCTCTTCAGGAATAGTAACCGCAACTATGGCCTCATTGACTTCACCTAAGTCAGCTCTTTCAGCAATATATCTAAGTCTATCAAAGTTGACATTAGACCCAGATACAATTGAAACAATATTTTTATTTTTAAGGTCATTCTCTAAGATATATTTTTTAACGCCTGCTGTTGCTAAAGCTCCAGCTGGCTCTGATATCGAGCGTACATCCTCATAGATATCTTTTATAGCAGCGCACATTTCATCATTACTTACCAAAATGACATCATCAACACATTCTTTTGCAATCTCAAATGGAAGCTCACCAATTTGTTTGACAGCAACGCCATCAGCAAAACGTCCAACATCATCAAGTACAACTCTTTCATTGGCTTCTAATGCTTTAAAAAGTGTTGGTGAGTCAACAGGTTCAACTCCAATTACTTTGATATGAGGTGCATAATGCTTAATATAGCTTGCCATCCCCGAGATTAGGCCGCCACCGCCGACAGGAGAGAAAACATAGTCTATTTGATCAAGCTGGTTTAAGATTTCTTTTGCAACTGTTGCCTGCCCCGCAATAACCTCAAAATCATCATAAGGACTTATAAAACATAAATCTTTTTCAGATACTAGCTTTTTAGCATGAACAAATGCATCATCATAGACATCTCCAAAGAGAATAACTTCTGCCCCTAATTCTTGAACTGCACGCACCTTAATTTGTGGAGTGCTAGTTGGCATAACGATTGTTGCCTTTATATTTAATTTACTCGCTCCAAGGGCCACTCCTTGAGCGTGATTTCCAGCAGACGAGGCAATTACGCCTTTGGCCTTCTGTTCATCGTTCATTGAGCTCATTTTTTGATAAGCGCCCCGAAGTTTAAACGAGTGAATAATCTGATCATCTTCTCGTTTTAAGTAAACTTGGTTATTAAATTTTTTACTCAATTGCGTTGCAATTGATAAAGGTGACACTTTAGCAACTTCATATACAGAACTGTTGTCAGCCAACTTAACGATTGCACTCATAGAGCTCCTTTATATAATCTACGCTTACCAATTTATGAGTGGCTGGCGTTCCATCAACTATCTGAAAAGGCAGATCGTCTTCACCTAAATGATCAAGAACAACTAAAACAGCCTTAAAGTTTTTCGTATTAGTATACTCGTTAAGAGTAATTACTGTCTTTAGACCTGCTGAAGTTGCTGACTGAAAGCCAATTTCTGAATCCTCAATAGCAATACATTCAATGAATGCTGCAAGGTGTCCGTTATGCTCTGCATTAGCAAGAGTTTCATCTATATGAAGTATCATTCCTTTAAGACTCATAATAAATTAAATAGGCGAATTTGAAAAAAAATCATTGCTATTTTAAGCAATTTTTGGTAAAAACTACCTTTTTTTACAAACTAACTCAAATGACTTCAGAACCAAACTTTGATGAAATCCCAGCCTACATTCCAAAAAAGAGTGAAGACTTTATGTCAACCGGTCAGCTGGAGCACTTTATCCATAAGCTTAATGTCTGGAGAGAGCAATTAGTTTTTGAGGCTGAAACAACTATTAATCACATTCAAGAGGACTCAGCTCCTGTTGCTGACATTAATGATAGGGCTACTATTGAAGAAGAGTTTGCACTTGAGTTAAGAACTAGGGACCGTGAAAGAAAGCTTATCAATAAAATTGATAAGACACTTCATCTAATTG
>CAJQSO010000042.1 GCA_905614365.1 uncultured Candidatus Thioglobus sp. | reverse complement strand
ATTGATTAAAAATAAAGTCCCGTGTCAAGAATACTTGAACACGGGACAGAGTAAAACCTTATTGGTTAATAAAGTTTTGCACGAGCTTTTTCTAGACGCTCTAGAATCTTCTCTAAGCGCTCAGGCTTAACCATGAACTCTTGAAAGTTTTCCATGCCAATAGAGGCCATTTCAGCTTTAGTATCACGATCATAGAACTGAGCAACACCACCAGGGGCGTCGTTATTAAGCATACTAAATGCAGCATTCAAGAACTTGTCATCAACAACACTTGAGCCCGCATTAGTAGGCAATTGACCTAACGCTTCATTCCAAGCAGTCTGAACGTCAGCGCGCGCAGCATAAGCTAAGAAACGCTTAGCGTCAACTGGATTTTTTGCACCTGCAGATAAATGAATAGTGTCAGTAGGCGCTTCTTCAGCCATAGGAACTCCCGGAGTTATTTCAGGAAACTGGAAGAAACCTAGCTTACTGTCATCCAAACCTAGCTCACGTAATGGAGCAACAGCAAAGTTACCCATAACATACATAGCAGCCTCACCATTACCCATAGGAGCTAATGCTTCTTGCCAGCTTAAAGCAGCATGATTTTCAAGGAAAAAGTCAGCGTCAATCAGCTGCTTCCAGTTCGCCATAGTTGCACGTACACGGTCATCAGTCCAAGCAACCTCACCTCTAGTTAGAGCCATATGGAAATCATATCCATTTGTACGAAGGTTTAAGTAATCAAATACACCTCCAGCAGTCCATAGATATTTTGTACCAATTGTAATTGGAGTTACACCGTTTGCATTTAAAGTTTTACCAGCAGCGATGAATTGATCCCAAGTTTTAGGAACAGCAATTCCTAGGTCTTCAAAGATATCTTGACGATAGTAAACACCCCAGTTGTAATAAGTATAAGGAATTCCCCACTTCTTACCATCCATAGTCATACCTGGAGCAGACGTCTTCATTAGTGAGTAAAGACCTTGGTCAGCCCAAACATCATCAATTGGTGCGAACAATCCTGCATCAACAAATGGTGCCATTCTGTTACCCGCATACCAGAATGAAATATCTGGAGCATCAGCACTTAGAAAGTTACGAATTGCAGCTTTATAGCCTTCATGATCAAAAAGATTGTAAACAACGTTTACATCTGGGTTTTCAGCTTCAAATCCATCAATAACAGCCTGAAATGCCGCCTTTGGTGCTGGATCAGATGTGTCACCATTAATGACAATCGTTCCAGCAATAGCTGATGTTCCAGCCAAGATACCGGCTAGAGCGAGAGCTATTTGCGATTTAAATATTTTTTTCATTATTTTTTTCTCCTAAATTATAAAAAAACCTCTTTGATTACATACCTCTTGTGACGTAGATACACCTGTATATGTCAAATCACATTTAAGTATACATAAATATGAATTCATGTGAATACATTTGTCCATATATTAGCACATCGTTCCACTATATGAAACTTACATAGAGAAGGACAATGATGTCAGTACAATCAGCTTCTTAATTAAACGAACTTATAAAGTGTAAAATGCTTAAGTCTCTGTTTATCATCAGTATAGATTGAGTTTTATTTGTTATTTAGGAGAAAAATATGGGAATGCCAGGACCATTTGAACTGATTATTATTTTAGTTATTGTGCTACTTATTTTTGGTGGTAAGCGTCTTAAAAATATTGGTAATGAAGTTGGAGGAGCAATTAAAGGCTTCAAATCTTCTATGAAAGAAACTGAAGCTGAAAAGAAAGAAGATATTATTGAAGCTCAAGTTGAAGCCGATGATGAAACTACTGACAAAAAATCATAAAAACTATCTTTTTACTTTTATAAAACAATATGTTTGATTTTGGTTTTTGGGAGATTGCCATTATTGGTGTTATCACCCTTATCTTAGTTGGACCTGAAAGAATGCCAGCTCTTGCTAGAAAAGCAGGTCTTTTTGTGGGCAAACTTAATAAGTTCCTCAGTAAAGTTAAAAAAGATATCAATGAAGAGTTAAAGACAGAGGAGATTAAAGAACAACTCTCTATGGATGATGAAAAGTCAATAATATCTGACATTACTAATGAGGCTAAATCAAGCGCTGATCTTTTTAATCAAAAAGACTCAGAGCAGGATGATTCAAAGTAATGACTATAAAAACTCAGGAATCTGAAAAATTACCCTTAGTTCAGCATTTAATTGAACTGAGGCGCTCACTACTTCACTCAATTATTGCAATAGTTATTTTTTTTCTGGCATTATTTCCATTTGCTGATGAAATCTATACCTTTATAGCAGCTCCAATTGTTCAAGCTATACCAGGCTCTAATCTAATTGCAATTGGAGTAATCTCACCTTTTTTAACGCCCTTAAAGATGTCATTGATACTGGCTATCTATATAGCAATGCCCTACTTGCTATATCAGCTATGGATGTTTATAGCTCCAGCACTGTATCGCAATGAAAGAAGACTAGTACTTCCTTTAGTTATTTCATCAACCATTCTATTTTATGTTGGCCTGCTCTTTTCTTTTTATATCGTGTTTCCAGTCATATTTAATTTCTTAGCGGGAGTTGGGCCTGCTTCAGTTAATTTTGCCCCTGACATTCAGTATTACCTTGATTTTATTTTGAAAGTTTCATTCGCCTTTGGAGCTGCCTTTGAAGTTCCGATTGTGACAATCCTTCTTATAGTTTTTGGCGCGACTACTGCTGAAAAGCTTAAAAAAAATCGCCCTTATATTTTCATCGGTTCATTTGTAGTGGCAATGGTATTAACTCCTCCAGATGTTATCTCGCAATTTTTAATTGCAATTCCTATTTGGCTATTATTTGAAGCTGGCTTATTTGTCTCCTCTTTCTTTAAAGTTCGTAAAAATAATCCAACAAAAATTAAAACTGAAAAGAATCAACCCAAGGACTGGACTGACAAGTCACACAATGAGATGATGGATGATATTGAAAATGAGATGAACACTAAAGTGATTGGAGATTCAGAGAAAGATAACTAGTATTACTAATCAGAAATATACGTTTGTAATAAGTTATAAAGCTCTTTCTTGCGACTCTCCTTCGCAAAACTTGCATCAATACTGTTTTTAACAAGCCTAGTTGCTTGGTCTTTTGTAAGTCCAAGACTGTCATAAAGTGCAAGGAAATTTTCTGTCATATATCCTCCAAAGTAAGAAGGGTCATCTGAGTTAACAGTTACACAAACGCCAAGGTCAAGCATATCAAGTATTGTATGACTTGCCATATTATCAAAAACTCTAAGCTTTACATTCGATAGTGGGCAGATAGTTAAAGGCATTTGTGTTTCAATTAAACGAAGCATAAGGTCAGGATCATCGATCGCTCTGATCCCATGATCAATTCTTTGAACATTTAAAACATCTAAAGAGCTCCATATATAACTAGCTGGACCCTCCTCTCCTGCATGGGCGACTAATTTATAACCCATATCTTTTGCTTGATTGAAAACATTTACAAATTTCTCAGGTGGATTTCCCATTTCTGCACTATCTAGACCAACACCATAAATAACATCACTAAATTGTTTTGAAGATTTTAAAGTTTCAATTGCACTTTCCTCACTAAGGTGTCTTAGGAAGCACATAATCAATCTAGAGGTTATTCCAAGTTTTTCTTTAGCATCAACAAGAGCCTCTGAAATACCATTTACTACAGTCTCAAAAGGTACGCCTCTAGAGGTATGCGTTTGAGGGTCAAAAAATGGCTCAACGTGTATTACGTTTTGCTCCTTACACATCAACAAGTAAGCCCATGTCAGATCATAAAAATCTTGTTTAAGGAGTAAAACCTCAGCACCCTGATAATAGATATCTAGGAAATCTTGTAGGTTTGAGAATTGATATGCTTTTTTTACCTCATCGATACTATTAAAAGGCAATTGGGCTGAATTTCTCTTAGCCAGCTTAAATAATAATTCTGGCTCCAATGTCCCTTCTATATGAAGATGAAGTTCAATTTTTGGAAGTTCTTTTAACCAGTTGTATGAAATCTCAGACATAATTTTTTTATAAAAAAATCGCGCCCTAAGTAGAACCTAGGGCGCGATTAGAAATATTACTTAATAAACTTTTATTAGTTAGGGTACTTAGCTTCAATACCTTCTACATAAAAATCCATTGTAAGTAGATCAGGATAGTTAGGTGGAGTTTCACCTTCTGCTAACCATGGGCTACCATCTTGCTTGTTAATTGGACCTGTAAATGGATGAATCTTACCCATTGACAAATCAATGATAGCTCTTGAAGCTTCATTTCTAATATCTTTAGGCATTGATTTATTCATCGGAGCAAACTTAACCATTCCTGAATCAACTCCGTGGAAGACATCAGTTGAAGTCCAAGTTCCGTCTTTAACTGCCTGAACACGCTCTAGGTAGTAAGGACCCCAATCATCAATAATTCCAGTTAATTGAGCATTTTTACCCCACTCACGCATATTTGATGCTTGTCCAAATGCATAAACACCTTTCTCTTCAGCAACTGTCATAGGAGCAGTTGAGTCAGTGTGTTGCATTAGAATATCTGCACCTTGTGCTATAAGAGCATTAGCAGCGTCAGCTTCTTTACCTGGATCGTACCAAGAATAAACCCAAACGATCTTCATTTCTATATCAGGGTTTACCGACTTAGCAGCTAGGTAAGCTGAGTTAATTCCTCTAATAACTTCAGGGATTGGGAATGATGCAATATAACCAATAACATTATTTTTTGTCATTCTTCCAGCAATCTTACCAATGACGTGTCTTCCTTCATAAAATCTTGCAGAATAGGTAGAAATATTATCAGTAGGACGCATATAGCCTGTTGCGTGTTCAAATTTCACATTTGGATAACGCGCAGCAACCTTTACTGTAGGGTTCATATAACCAAATGATGTTGTAAAGATAATATCATTTTTTCTGGCAAGACTCGTAATAACACGCTCTGAATCAGAGTTTTCTTCAACACTCTCTACAGTCGTGATGATTACGTCATCACCCATCATTTCTTTTACATATTTTGCGCCTTGGTCATGTGCAAAAGTCCACCCATGGTCTCCAGTTGGGCCAATATATACAAAAGCAGCTTTAACAGGATCAGCATAAACATTACTTGTAAATGCTAAAACTACGCTCAATATCGAGAGCTTCACAACACTCGACAAACTTCGATTAGACATACTTATTCTCCTTAAGTTATTTAATAATTTTCTTACTTTTTTTTACTTCAAACAAAAAATCTTATTCAGCAAACTATGTTGTTGAATGAAATATTCTACCCAAACAATTAGGAACTGTGCGATTTGTTTTATTTTTTAGTCTCATCCTAAGGCTAACAAGAATAACAATAGTTGCTAGGTAAGGAAGCATAGATAGATATTGAGCACTAACATTGATATTTAATCCTTGTGCATGGATTTGAAGAATAGTGATTCCTCCAAATAAAATTGCTCCAAATATAATCCTAAAGGGCTGCCATGAAGCGAAGACAACCAGACCTAAAGCGATCCAGCCTCTTCCAGCAGTCATGCCTTCTCCCCATATAGGTACTTGCACAAGTGATAAGAATGCACCTCCAATTCCAGCCATAGCTCCACCAAATAAAATTGCCATTACTCTATAACGAACAACGTTATGACCAATAGCATGAGCCGCATCATGATTGTCTCCAATAGCGCGAAGGATTAAACCCTGCTTGGTCCTAAATAAAAACCACCAAACTAAGTAAACCATAAAAAATGCTAAATAAACAAGTGGATTAAACGAGAAAAGTAAAGGTCCTAAATAAGGAATATCAGATAAATATGGAATTGGAACTGCAGTGATTAGTTGAATTGTTTCCTCTGTATAGCCTCTCCCTGCAAAAGCTGCAAAACCTAAACCAAAAAGAGTTAAAGCAAGTCCAGTTGCGACCTGATTTGTAAGTAGAAATTGAGTTAAAAAAGCAAAAATAGATGCTATGGCCATTCCGCCAGCCATTGCAGCAAGTACTGCTAAATAGGGATTTTGAGTATGAGACATAACAACGAATCCTAAGAGCGCTCCAACGATCATCATGCCTTCAACACCTAAGTTTAGAACGCCAGAACGTTCTACTAATAATTCACCAATAGCGGCGAACATAAGGGGCACTGACGCAATACTTATTCCAATAATAATGTTAATAAATAGACTTTCATTCATAATCTTTAGTTTTTAGTTTTAAAAGATACAACTTTATATTTAATTAATATATCGCAAGCCAAGAAATAAAACAAAAGCATGCCTTGAAAAATTTGAGTAATCGAGCTTGGTAAATTGTATTCAATTTGTACATTTTCACCGCCAACATAACTAAGAGCGATGAGCAGTGCTGAAAATAAAACTCCAACTGGATGAAGCCTCGCTAAGAAGGCAACAATGATTGCAGTGAAACCATAAAATTGGGGCAATCCTGGAGTTAACTGTCCTGCAGGACCTGCTGCTTCAAAGAGACCTGCAAGACCCGCAAGCCCGCCTGATATAAGTAGAGAATACCAAACTGTTTTATTATCATCAAATCCAGCAAATTTTGCGGCACGTGGCGCACTACCTGAAATTTTAATTTGCATACCAAACATATGTTTTTTGATTCCAAACCAAGCAACAAATGAGAGAATAATAGCAACAATTAAACCAATATGCAGTCGCGTTCCTTCCCAAATAATAGGCAACATAGCGCTATCATGAAAAATCCTACTTTCAGGGAAATTAAAGCCAGAGGGATTTCTAAGAGGCCCTTGAAGCATTGCACTTAAAAACAAAACTGCTACATAAGTAAGCATTAAAGTTACTAAGATTTCATTAACCTGATATTTAATTCGAAGAAAGGCTGCAATACCGGCATAAAACATACCTCCTAAAATACCCGCTATAGTCATCAATGGAAGCAGCCATAAAGCCTCAACATTATAAAAATATAATCCTACAGCGCTGCCTGCAATTCCTCCCATAACGTATTGACCTTCTGCGCCAATATTCCAAATACCTGCTCTAAATCCAATCGATAGTCCAAGGCCAATAATCATCAAAGGCGCCGCTTTAACTAGTAATTCTGAAAAATAGTAAGAATCAATTAATGGTTCTACAAATAGGGTGAAGAAGACACTTGATACTGGAATATCAACCAAAACAAAAACAAATATTAAATAAGCAGATAGAGCAGTAAGCGTTAGCGCCAGTAAAGGCGATAACAGAACCATTACTGTAGAATTTTCAACTCTTGGAATAAGTTTAATCACTAGACTTTTCCTCCAACCATTAGCTGGGAAATCTTCTCTAAGCCTTTACTCTTCATATCTACCGCATCAGAAAGCTGCCCTTCTGAGAGGACATGGATTTGTTCACACAGACTTAATATTTCATCTAAATCTTGAGAGATGATTAATATAGCTGAGCCTTTATCAGCCAATTCTATCAAAGCCTGGTGGATATTATTAGCAGAGCCGGCATCAACTCCCCAAGTAGGCTGCGCGACGATTAGCAATTCTGGGTTTTGAATAAGCTCTCTTCCAACCATAAACTTTTGTAGGTTTCCTCCAGAAAGGGATTTAGCTAACATTTTGCTCGAAGGTGTCTGAACATCAAAAGTATCAATCACTGTTTTTGAATGAACTGCAACTTTTTCCCAGTCAATAACATCACGACTGGTCATTTCAGTTGAGTCTGGCCTACTTAATAACATGTTTTCATCTAAAGACATATCTGGCACGGCCCCATGTCCAAGTCTCTCTTCAGGGACAAAGAACATAGAAAGTTGTCTTCTTTCATGCGAATTAAGTAAGCCAATATCTTGGCCATTAAAATTTAAGGTTGCTTTTGGAGAAGGAATTTCACCAATAAGTAATTCCATTAACTCATCTTGGCCGTTTCCAGCAACACCTGCTATACCAACAATACTTCCTTTGCTCATCTTCAAGGCTATATTTTTAAGATTAACACCGTATATATCATCACTCTTTCGACTTAAATTATCTATTGAAAAAATAGTTTCACCAATAGTTATATTGGTTCTAGCGAGTTCGGTTAGTTTTTTCCCAATCATCATTTCCGCTAGTTCTTTTTGGCTGTGCTCCTGAGGTATGCAGCTTTGTACTAATTTACCACCCCTTAAAATTGTTGCTTCACTGCATATTTCACGAACCTCTTCCAGCTTATGAGAAATATATAAGATAGCGCAGCCATCTGCTGCTAGCTTTTTAAGAGTTACAAATAGATCAGCCACCTCTTGAGGAGTTAATACTGAAGTCGGCTCATCCATAATAAGTAGCTTTGGATTTTGCATTAAGCAACGAATAATTTCAACGCGTTGACGCGCTCCAACTGACAGGTCACCAACAACTTGTTGCGGGTTAATATCTAATCCATATTGTTTTGAATACTTAATTATTTGTTCAGAAAAATTTTCATTAAGACCTACCCCATCAAGCCCAAGAATTATATTATCTTCAACAGTTAACGACTCAAATAATGAAAAGTGCTGAAAAACCATTGCTATACCGTTTTCTCTAGCTTGAAAAGGACTTTTAGGGCTATATTTATTATTAGCCCATTTCATTTCACCGCTATCAGGCGTTAATGAGCCATAAATGATTTTCACCAGAGTTGACTTACCAGCACCATTCTCTCCAAGCAAAGCATGGATACTTGAATCCTTTATGCTCAGTGAAACATTATCATTAGCCTTTAAATCTCCATAAGATTTAGTAATATTGGATACTTCTAATTGATATTTCATACAGATTCAGGTTGTCTTTTATGTTCTATAAAGTTAATTAAATCCATTGCAATAGTCACAGCAATTGCAGCAGGTGATTTTAAGAATTTTTGTTTATCGCCTATTGGACAAATAAATTTATCAATCACTTCCTCAGAATAATTCTTTTGATGGAAGCGATCTCTAAATTTTTTCCCCTTAATTTCTGAACCAATCATACCCAAATAACTGAAGTTATTTTGAGTAATCATTTTTTCACAAATCTCAAAGTCAATTTGGTGGCTGTATGTAATTACTAGACAATAACTACTATCTGGCAAGTCTGGAATACTTTGAACAAAATCATCACAAATAATATCTATTTGAGATGTATCTCCCTGATATTTATCAAATTGTTCTGATCTATCATCAACCCAATAAATCTTAATAGGTAGGTTGATTAAAATTGGCATCAAAGCTCTTGAAATATGTCCGGCTCCAAAAACGACTACTGGCTGAACTTCACTAGTCAAGACTTTTTCAAAGCAGACTTCAGTTAAAGCGCCTGATTGATTTTCAAATTGCACGATAGTAGGACTATCAGAGAGCAACAAAAGATCTTTAGCACTTTTTGTTATCAAGCTAGAGATTTTTTTGTCATCAATGATTGGGGATAAATTACCATCTAGGTATACAAATTTTTTACTGCTAAATTCGATTTCAGGATTACTATCTACAATTGTAGCAACTATAAAATCTTCATTATCTTGAATTAAGTTTGATACTCTTTCGATCCATGAATTTGTTGCGTCAGACTGAATAAAACTTTCAAACATGACATTCACATAACCTCCACAACACTGTCCAAGTGAGGCCCCAAGTGGATATTTTTTTAAATAAGTGCCATTAGAATTAAGACTTAATAATTCTTCTGCAAAAGATAATGCTTTAAATTCTAAATTACCGCCACCAATACTGCCAAAAACTGACTCAGATCCAGAGAAGACAATCTTATCTCCATTGGAGCAAGGGGTTGAGCCCTTAGTTGAAATAATTGTTAACAATACAAAGCCATTATTTAAAGCAATTGCCGTCTTAACTGGCTTCAGCCAACTATTCATAACCTATTACTTAAGGCTCTTATTAAGATTAAAGAATACTTGCTCAAAAGTTGCAGGAGCATTTAGGCCAGTTTGCATTTCATTATCTGCATTATAAATAGCATTTTTTATCGCAAGCCAAGTTGATATTGCAAGCATCAAAGGAGGCTCTCCAACTGCTTTAGATTTATGAATTGTATTTTCATGATTAGAAATATTAGGCTTAATTTTGACTTCAAAGTGCTCAGGTGTATCGCCGATTGCAGGAATCTTATAGGTCGATGCGCCCATCGTTAAAAGTGCCCCAGAATCATTCCATTTGAGCTCCTCAGAACAAAGCCAACCCATACCTTGAATATATCCTCCAACTATTTGCCCCATATCAATTGCTGGGTTAAGTGAGGCGCCAACATCATGCAAAATATCAACCGCTAATAACTTATACTCACCAGTCAAGCAATCAACTATCACTTCACTAACACAAGCGCCATATGAGTAATAGTAAAAAGGATGGCCTTTTTGCTTAACAGCATCAAAGAAAATTTTTGGTGTTTTATAAAAACCATTACTAAAAAGTTCTACTCGATTTAAATACGCTGTTGAGACAAATTCATCAAACGCTATCTTTTTCTTACCCATAATAACAAAAGAGTCTTTAAACTCGATCTCACCATTACCTTCACTATAGAAATCTTTAGCAAAAGTAGTTAAATTTCTCTTAATTCTTAAGCATGCTTCTCTAGCAGCCATTCCATTTAAATCTGAGCCCGAAGAGGCTGCAGTTGGCGATGTATTTGGAACTTTAGCGGTAGAGGTTGCAGAGACCTTTACACGCTCTAAATTAACACCAAACTCATTAGCAACAACCTGCGCAACCTTAATAAATAGGCCTTGGCCCATTTCAGTCCCTCCATGATTAATATATATACTTCCATCTTTATAGACATTTACCAATGCGCCAGCTTGATTTAATAACTGAGTGGTAAAAGAAATGCCAAATTTCACAGGAGAAAAAGCCAATCCTTTTTTAAGATATTTGCTTGTTTTATTAAACTTTTTAATACTTTCTCTTCTAACTAAATAATTACTATCATCGATAAGCTCACTAGAGAGCTCATTAATAATATTATCTTCAACAACTTGATCGTAAGGCGTTACATTATTTGTATCCTTTTGATAATAATTTAATTTTCTAATTTCAAGAGCATCAACACCAATATTCATGGCTATTTCTTCAATAATATTTTCTATAGCAAGCATCCCTTGAGGTCCGCCAAACCCTCTAAACGCTGTGTTTGAAGCGGTGTTTGTTTTGCATAAAAACCCCCTAAAGGTAGCATTTGGCAAGAAATATGTATTATCAGCATGAAATAAAGCTCTAGAAACTATTGCTTTAGACAAGTCAAGTGAGTAGCCACATCTTGCCGCAAGATCTATCTCAATTCCCAAAATTTTGCCATCATCACTATAGCCAACTTTATAATCTGCCTTGAAATCATGCCTCTTTCCGGTCATCAGCATGTCGTCTTTTCTAGAGAGCCGAGCCTTGATAGGAAGTTTACTTTGCTTTGCAAATATAGCGCAAACACACGCTAGCTGAGATGAATCTGTCTCCTTGCCACCAAAGCCGCCACCCATTCTTCGAGTAATTACTTCAATTGCATTTTGAGGAACATCTAAAACATGCGCAACTAAATGCTGCACTTCCGTAGGGTTTTGAGTAGAAGAATGAACTACCATCTCGTTGTCCTCTGTTGGAATTGCTAGAGCAACCTGTCCCTCAAGATAATAATGCTCTTGACCGCCAATAGATATAGATCCATTTAGATTATTTTTTGATGAATCTATAGCTTTATTTGAATCTCCTATAGAGACTATTATTGGCTCGTCAAGAAAGCTTTTTTTAGCCATTGCCTGGTCAATAGTTACAATAGCCTCAAGCTCTGAGACATTTGAGGTGATTAAGAGCGCAGCTCTTCTTGCATTCTCATGACTATCTGCTAATACAGCAGCAATTGCTTGGCCGAAGAATAAAACCTCCTTATCAGCCAAAATAGGTTCGTCATGTTTAATCGCTCCTATATAAAGATTTTCTATATCTTTTGCCAGGAGAACACTATGAACGCCATCAGCTTTTAGAGCATCTGTAATATCGATCTTATTTATTTTTCCACGGGCAACATTACTTAACGCAAATGCAACATGTTGAGTGCCTTTTGGGACTGGCATATCATCAATATAAGTTGCGCTGCCCTGGACATGCATATGAGCACTGTCATGGGCAATAGAGTCACCAATTATTGAACCCTTAAGTTGAGCAGAATTTTTTGTATTTTTATTAATTTTTGCTTACTCCCTGAATTAACTTAATTGTGAATATTCTGCAAGATTTTCAACTGGCTGATCTTGATACATCAATATAGTTTTTTTAATTAAGTTTGCTGATACTTGTAATCGGTATTCTGAAGTTGCTCTTACATCAGTAAATGGAGAAAATTCTTCTTTCAAAACCTTATAAGATAATGCAGCTATATTATCTTCTTGCCAATTCTTTAATAAAAAATTTTCAAGTATATTTGATCTTTGTGGGATTCCTGACATACCTCCAAAGGCGATCTTAAATGATTCTGGTTTATTATTTGAAGACGTAATATTTATTGCCATGCATACAGCTGAAATATCATCCTCGTATCTTTTAGACATTTTATGAGTAATAAGACGCTGATTTTCATTAGGCTTTGGAATGACAATACTTTCAATAAATTCGCCTTGTTGAAGAACAGTTTTTTTATAGGTAATAAAAAAATCTTCTAAATTAATAGTTCTGCTAACAGAGCCTTTTCTGAGCTTTAATTTTGCATCTAAAGCAATTAAGACTGGGGGCATATCTCCTATTGGTGAAGCATTAGCAATGTTGCCTCCAATGGTTGCCCAATTCTTTATAGGTAAAGAGGCAAAGCGTTGCAAAAAAGGACCTAAGTCAGGCCAGTTACTTATGAGACTAGATGCGGCGTCCTCATAACTTACTGCAGCTCCAATCTCTAATTCTGTAGCGTTATCTTTAATCTCCTTTAATTCAATAACTTGGTTAACGCTTACGATATGTGAAAACTCCTTCATTGACTGAGTAATCTCTAGGCTGAGATCAGTTCCAGCAGCAATAATATTAGCTGAAGCGCTATTAATTAGAACATTAGAGAGCTCATTTATCGTTGAAGGAGCGTCATATTTGATTGTTTTATTACTCTTTTTGTAACTTAAACTTATATGCTTAGGATTATTTAATTGTCCTAAAATCTTAGAAATATTCTTCTGATTTTTTTTATAGTAGTCTAAGGGTTCGTCACTTTTCTCATTAAACATGGAAAATGCTGCTGCAATTATTGGCTTATAGCCTGTACATCTGCACAAATTACCTGATAGAGCTTCATTTATTTGATGCAGATCTACTGAGTTTTTATTTTGATATAAGGCAAATAACGACATAACAAAACCAGGAGTGCAAAAGCCACACTGTGAGCCGTTTTCTAGCACCATTGCTTTTTGAGATGGATGGAGCCTGTCCTCCTCAGCCAACCCCTCAACAGTAACTAAATGTTTGCCAACTAGCCCATAAGCCAATGCCATGCATGTGTTTATACTTTTATACTCAATCTTACTCGACTTATTATTAGTAACAATCTCACCAATAACTGCAGTACAAGCGCCGCAATCTCCAGAAGCGCAGCCCTCTTTAGTTCCGACAAGCTGATTATTTCTTAACCACTCTAGGACAGTAGTATTTGGATTTATTGCGCCAAGACCTGTTGGCGTAGAATTTTGATTCAGCAAAAAATACACTAGCTTCCTCGATAGGTTGAATAACTATAAGGGGAAATTAAAAGAGGTACATGGTAGTTTTCACTTCTTTCACTAATATAGAAACGAATAATGACATCTTTTAAAAAAGGGCACTTAATATTTTTAGCTTCATAATAATCATCCACTATGAATTCCAGCTCATAACAACCCTCATCAAATTCTTCTTCTGACAATAAAGGTTTGTCACAACGGCCATCTAAATTCGTTTTTATTGATTTAAGATGTATTGAATTTGTGCCATCTCTTCGATATAAATTTATCGCTACACCACTTGCAGGAACTCCTGCAGAGGTATCTAATATATGTGTTGTAAGTTGTCCCATTATGCCTTCCTTATTTTTGGTAAATATTTTGGCCTAAAATATAAACCTCTTTAATTAGTCTATCATCACCTAAAGTCATTAAATTAAATAATATATCGTTAATATCATCTGAGGTTTCGAGTTTATTTTTTATTAATTCTGTTGCCTTTAAATCAATAACAATAAAGTCTGCCTCCTTATTAGGCTCAAAGTTACCGATACGATTATCCATATTAAGTACTTTTGCTGCAGCCAGAGTTGTCAGATAAAAAGCCTTAACAGGATCTAAATTATAATTATTTAGTCGACATATTTTATAAGCTTCATTCATTACCTGAAACATTGAAAAGCTGTCGCCACCGCCAACATCTGATGCAAGTGCAGTGCCTATTCCAAAAGTCTCTAATTTATCAAGCTCAAATAGACCACTCCCAAGAAATAAATTGGATCTTGGACATAGTGCTACCTTAGAGCCTGAATCGGCGATACGTTTATATTCTTCATCAGTATTATAAATGCAATGGCCAAAAACTGAATTAGGTCCTGATAGATTAAAATTATCATAGACATCAAAGTAGTTTTTTGAGTCTGGAAAAAGCTCTTTTACCCAGCCAATTTCATCAATATTTTCATTAAGATGAGTTTGCAGAAGAACGCCTTCATTTCCATTATTATCTGAATATTCTTCTAATAATTTAGCAGCCTGTACTAATTGCTCAGAAGATGATGTAGGAGCAAATCTAGGAGTAACTGCATAACTCATTCGCCCTCTATTGTGCCATTTTTCAATAAGCTCTTTTGAATCAAAATAACTAGCATCCACACTATCACACAGACCCTCTGGTGCATTTCTATCCATCATAACTTTACCGGCCACCATTCTAAGCTTTAACTTTTCTGCTGCCGTAAAAAAAATATCTACAGATTGTTTATGTGAGGTGCAAAAAGTCATTGCTGTTGTTGTGCCATTTTTAATAAGCTCATCAAGAAATAAATCTGCAACTTTAGAAGCATAAACCTCATCTGAAAACTTTTGTTCTTCAATAAAAGTGTACTTATTAAGCCAGTCTATAAGACTTGCTCCATAAGAAGCTATAACTTTATATTGCGGATAATGAACATGAGTATCAATAAAGCCTGGCATTATCAAGCTATCCTTAAAATGAGTAGATGATTTAGCATTTGGCCATTTTGAAAAAATTTGATTGAAGTTTCCAACCTCGATAATGCTTCCAGAACCATTATCAACAACCATAAGCCCATCTACAAAATAGTTTGGCTCTAAAACCCCATTACTCTCTGTACAGTGGTAGATTGCTCCTCGATAATGGCTATATTCACTCATTAATTTGCCTCAATCCAAACCCCTAATTTCGCTCTCTCTTCATCTGTCATATTTGTATTATTAATTAAAGGCATTGCTTTAGATAAAACGGACTGCTGATATATTTGATTCTTATGGGCAATAATTTTTTCTTTAGTATCTAACATAATTCCATTTGGCGCTATAGCAAATGCTTTATTTGAAGGCTCTGCAGCGTGGCAACTTACACAATGCTTTTCAATAATGACTTGAGCCTCAGCAATAGTTACGATTTGTTGGTTTTGATCTTGCGTCTTAATTGGAGATGGCGCTAGAGCGTAAATTAAGGCAAAAGTTGAAATAACTATAATTGCAATTAGACTATTTTTAGCTTTACCAACTCCTCTTAGATTAAAGTAATGGCGAACCATTACCAAAATTCCAATAACAGCCATTAAAATCAACCAGCCATAATCTCCACTATAAATTGTAGGGTAATGACCACTTATCATCATAAATAAAACTGGCAGGGTAAAGTAATTATTATGACGAGAGCGAAGATAGCCGATTTGTCCAAGCTCTAAACTAACCTCAGTAGAGTTTTCACATGCATCGACTAATTTTTTTTGAACTGGAATAATCACAAAGAAAACATTAGCAACCATTACTGTTCCAATCATTGAGCCAATTTGCATATAAACTGCTCTAGGATTAAAAATATTGCTATAAAAATATGCAAAAAACGCAATTACTATAAAAATAATAGCTATAAAAATTGCTGATTTAGTAACCAATTTAGACTTACACAAAAGATCATAGATAAGCCAAAAAAGTAATAGTCCTAAGAGGCTTAAACCAACGCCATATAATGCAGATATTGAGCTATTAGCAGCCAATAAATAGGTGCTAGCATTAAAATAATAGATAACTGAAAGTAGTGAAATTCCAGAAAGCCATGTGACATAAGCTTCCCACTTAAACCAATGCAAAGGTTCTGGAAGTGTTTGGGGATATTTCTTATATTTTTCTAAATGATAAAAGCCACCGCCGTGAACTGCCCATAAGTTACCAGCTATCTCGTCTCTATTATTTAATCGGTCAAGTTTATTTTCTAGCCAATTAAAATAAAAGGAAGCCCCAATCCAGGCAATACCTGCAATTATATGGAGTAATTTTAAAACTAGACTTAGCCAGTCCATTAGATATATTTGCATCATAAGCTTAACTCAATATTAATTTTCACATCTTTAATTTTTTTAACAGTGCACTGCTTTATGCTGTCAAGGTCAATATTATGCTTCCTATCTATCACAACGAACTGAGCATTATCTTTTAAACTAATCAAAGGAAAGTGCCAAACTCCTCTTGAATAACTTATGCCTTGATCACCATCTGTAATAAAAGCTTTAATATTTTCAATTACAGGCTCTTCAGATGGAGGCGCAACAACAACTATAAATGGAGTGTTATTTTTTGGAATAAATGTCTGACTAAAAAAAGGATGATTTTCGAGCATAGTAATTTGAAGAGGAAACTGCCTCTTCTTAGCAACAAAAATATGAACACTTGTTTCACCGCTATCTTCCTTAGTGTCTAATTTTACAATATCAGGAAACTTAGATGCAAAACCATCATTAATTGTAATAGATTCTTTATTATCAGTACTAAGCACTTCACCAAACAGTTGAAAACTTTCTGGAGTTAACGCCTCAGGAGTAAGTTTTAGAGTATTCATATTTAGATAAATTTACCAATAAGTTTTAATCTAGCAATACCGCCATCTGGATATATGTCAATTCTGATATGTGTAAACGCATCATTATGCAGTATGTCCAAACCCTTAAAAACATGCATTTGGTTAATCCTTAGTTTTTTTCCTTCAATAAGTTTGTTCCAAGTTTTACTGTTTTCTTTCAAGGTTTTGTCATCTACATCTGGTGAATTAGAAGTTGATATTGAAAAAGTATCTGGAAAATTGCCTTTAAAAAATTTCGTATCAACGACAATTTCCTCTGCAGTTGCAGGCTTAGAAAGTGCAATAATTCCCCAATCATTCCCAGGCTTTCTTCGTCGCCTTGTTTCCCAACCATCCGCCATACTCAAAGGTTCATGCTTTTCTAAAACATTACTTAAGCTTCCAAAGTGTTCATCATTAGCAAAAATCGCTTTAGCGCCACTTTCTTTTGATATTACGTTCGTGCCATTGATTTCATATTTCTTTTCATCAACCCATACCTCTCCATAAGCCCTGAATCGAGCAATCCCCCCATCTGGGAGTAATGTAATTTTTAGATGCGTAATTGGCTTAGATGAAGCACTAGTAAATAAATTTTTTGAGTCACCCTCTAGAGTTTCTTTAGTAATAAGATCAAACCATTCGGTAACTGCGCTACTATCAACAACTAAATCATCAGTAGTACCTCCTGGTACAGAGCATCCTTGAACAGAAATTCCAGGTGCAAAATTTCCAGTAAAGTGAGTTGTATCAATATTGAAGTTATTAATAATAGATTCAGCTCCTAACCTAATAAAACAAAAGTCATTTTTCCCATCTCGCCGTCTTCGGCTCTCCCAGCCATCCATCCACTTACCATTTGTATCATATTTATCTTCAATCCAAACAGGATCACTTGATTGAAGCATGCGACCTGAGTCTGCAAAAAATTCATCACTACAATAAACAACTTTGGTTCCAAAACTTGCACTAGCAACATCAATCTGGTTATCAGACCCCATAAATCTCCTTAATTCTTAGCCACGCTATTTTATTAATCTCATCTAGAGCATTTGACCTTTCTTGATTTTTTGAATTCTCTATTCGCTCTTTAAACTTTGAAACAATCT
The DNA here is from genome assembly GCA_905614365.1 of uncultured Candidatus Thioglobus sp. GTDB lineage: Bacteria > Pseudomonadota > Gammaproteobacteria > PS1 > Pseudothioglobaceae > Pseudothioglobus. The sequence continues at coordinate 20,855 of CAJQSO010000042.1, read as the reverse complement.
CAGATTTATTTTTTTCTTTAACTGCCATAATAAAAGGGAATTCAAATTTAGAAAAATACTCTTTATTAAGACTTTCAAAAAGCTCGATTTCAGAGTCAGAGCAGTCACTTAATCCAGCAGATTTTTGTTCAATGGTTGAAAAATCAGTAAGTTCTTTATTTTGGGCTTTTTTACCTGCCAAAGTTGGATGGGCAACTATTAAATTATCCTGCAGATCATTATCTGAATTAAGCATAATATCTGAAAGAAGCTCATGAAATTTTTCCAAACTATTGTATTTTTCATCAACTATAACCAAAGGCAATGATCTCTCTACAAACCATGGGGAGTGCTCGTACAAGTTTACAAACGTTTCTAAAAAGGCTTCTGAAGATTGCTTTGCTAAATTTACTGGTAATTCCATCTCTCGTCCTTCTTAAAAGTTTTTATACCAATGATCAGCAATTTCCCTTCGCGAACAAAGCCAAACGTTATCAAACGTTTTAACATACTCTAAGAATCTTCTCATAGCCATAATTCTTCCAGGGCGCCCTAATATTCTCGCATGCATTCCAACTGACATCATTTTGGGACTTACCTCTCCTTCAAGATATAGTGCATCAAAAGTATCCTTTAGATAGTTAAAGAACTGTTCTCCAGAATTAAACCCTTGTGGTGAAGCAAACCTCATATCATTTACATCAAGAGTGTAGGGAATAATTAAATGTTTTTTTTCAGCGCCAAACTCTTCTGACCAGTAAGGCAAATCATCATCATAGGTGTCACTATCATAAAGAAAACCACCCTCTTCCACAATCAGCTTTCTTGTATTTGGACTGTTTCTTCCGGTGTACCATCCCTCTGGTCTTTTTCCTAAGTATTCTGTCAAAACAGAAATGCAGTCATTTATATGATCTCGCTCTGTTTTTTCATCAACAAATTGATAATCTATCCACCTAAATCCATGCGCACAAATATCATAATTTTGTTCTACTAAATAATCTGCAAGTTCTCGATTACGAGCAATTGCAAGAGCCACTACAAAAATAGTTACTGGGACATCGAATTCTTTAAAAAGGTTTAATATTCTCCAGACACCTGCTCTCGAACCATACTCATAGATAGACTCCATACTCATATGCCTAACGCCTTCATAGGCCTTAGCACCAACAATCTCTGAAAGGAATGCCTCTGATGTATTATCTCCATGAAGAATTGAATTTTCAGCGCCTTCTTCATAATTCAACACAAATTGAACTGCAATGCGGGCTTTATTTGGCCATTTGGGGTGGATTGGATCCTTACCATAGCCCACCATATTTCGAGGATAGCTATTAAGACTTTGAATGATTTTTTTATTCATAATAATTTTTAGCTAAGTATGCGAATACAACTATTATTTTAAGTGGTGCACTTATAGGTATTTAAATAATTATTTAATTATATGCATAAATGTATTAATGATTGTTGTAAACATTTATTTTTCATCTTGAATTTAAAAATGATTATTTGTACTTGTATAGACAAGTATACTCAAACTATAAATAGTTAATTATAAGAGCTAGCAAAAATAGATTGAAAATACATTGAAAATTTTTTGACAAAGGACATCATCGAGAATAGAATATCAACAACTTAAGATTTTATTTCTATATACTTTTAATACAAAGCTTGAGTTAATAACAAAAGATATTTTTAGACTATCTTTTTTTTAATGATGGTTTTTGTTCTATTGAAAAAAAAAATTAAGATTAATAACTAAGGAGAAGTACACAATGAAAAACACGAAACATTTTGGCGGAATAATTAAAAAATCTGCCCTAGCGATAATCGCTACTGCAGTTGTCCTAACGGCATCAATTGCACAAGCTGAAATTAAGCCTGCTGTAGTTTATGATACTGCTGGTAAAAATGACAAATCTTTTAATGAAGCAGTATTTAACGGTATTACAAAATTCATGAATGATACTGGTATTGCTGTTACTGAGCTTGAGCCAACTAATGAAGCTATGATGGAACAAAGCCTTAAGAAGTTTGCACAGCGTGGCTATAGCCCAGTTGTTGCTGTAGGTTTTACTATGGCGAATGCAGTTGCTGCAGCTGCTGCAGAGTATCCTGATACGCAATTCACTATTATTGATGGTGTTGTAGATGCTCCAAACGTTCAAAATGTTGTATTTAAAGAGCATGAAGGATCTTTCCTAGTTGGCGTTATGGCTGCTATGGCTTCAAGTACTGGAACTGTAGGTTTTGTTGGTGGAATGGATATTCCATTAATTAGCCGTTTTGAGTGTGGTTACAAACAAGGTGTTGCACATCAAGATAGTTCTATGAATGTTCTAGCTCAAATGACTGGTTCAACTCCTGCTGCATGGGGTAACCCATCTAAGGGTGGCGAGATTACTCGTAACCAAGTTGAAAATGGTGCTGACGTAGTATTTGCTGCTGCTGGTGGAACTGGAATGGGTGTTTACCAAACTGCTGCTGATATGGGTGTTTTGGCAATTGGTGTAGACTCTAACCAAAACTATATTCAGCCTGGAACAATGCTAACTTCTATGTATAAGAAAGTTGGACTTGCTGCTTACCAAAGTTTTGAAGCTGCTATGAATGGAACTTGGTCTGCTGGTTTCACTGTTAATGGTGTTGCAGAAGACGGTGTTGGTGCTGCTATGGATGAGTACAATGCTGATTTAGTTTCTGCGGAAATGATGGCTAGTGTTGAAGCTGCAAGAGCTGGAATTGTTGATGGCTCTATCGTAGTTCATGACTACATGAGTGATAATACCTGCCCTTTATAATAAGCAGTTTTTATCCCTGAAAACATCCGGCTTTAGGGCCGGATGTTTTTTTTTAACTTTAATATATAGTTTTTTAATAAAACTATATATTAAAGTTTGAAATTCATATAACTATAATAAAAGATAACTCTTGGTTTAAAAAAATTTTATGGCTAAGTCAAATATTGCGATTGAACTTATAAATGTAGACAAGCACTTTGGTGCTGTCCATGCAAATGACAAGGTCAACTTGAGCGTCGAGTCTGGAACAATACACGGTATTGTTGGAGAAAATGGTGCGGGCAAATCAACTTTGATGAGTATTCTTTATGGCTTTTATCAGGCTGATTCTGGGCAAATTAAAGTTTTTGATAAGGACTTTAGAGCAACCAGTTCACGCCAATCAATCGAAGCTGGTATTGGTATGGTTCACCAGCACTTCATGCTGGTAGATAATTTTACCGTTCTAGAAAATGTCATACTTGGAAGTGAGGGTGGTGCATTAATTTCACAAAGCCTAGCAAACGCAAGAATAGAGCTAACAAGACTCGCTAAAGAATATGGCCTAGAGGTTGAGTTAGATATCGCTGTAGAAGAGCTTTCTGTTGGAATGCAGCAACGCGTTGAAATACTAAAGGGCCTTTATAAAGGTGCGAGGGTTTTAATACTTGATGAGCCCACGGGAGTTCTAACCCCTCAAGAGTCTGATGAATTGTTTCGAATTTTTGATGCGCTTAAAAAACAAGGCGTTACTATTATATTAATAACGCATAAGCTTCGTGAAATTATGAATATTACGGATCATGTGTCTGTAATGCGCGCAGGCAAAATGGTTGCTCATAGAGAAACAAGTAAAACTAATCCTGAAGAACTAGCAGAACTAATGATTGGCAGAAAGGTTCTTCTTAATATTGAGAAATCTAAAGCAAAAAGTGGTAAAGCCCTTCTTACAGCAAAAAATCTTGAAATATATAATGAACAAGGCCTAAAGCGTGTAACAGAAGTTAGCTTTGAAGCTCACTCTGGTGAAATTCTTGGTATTGCAGGTGTTACTGGAAATGGTCAAGGCTCACTCCTAAAAGCTTTAGCTGGAATACTTCCATTGTCCAAAGGTAGTATTGAAATAATGGGTAAAACTATTACTCCAGAAACCCATCTTAATCCAAAAAAATTACGAGAACTTGGTGTCGCCCATGTTCCTGAAGATCGACAAAAAATGGGAATGATTGCAGATTTTAGTGCCAGTGAAACAGCGCTCTTGGGTTACCATAATGACAAAGAAATTAACCAAGGCGTTTGGTTAAAAAGATCATCAGTTAAAGCAAACTGTGAATCCCTGATGCAAGCGTTTGATGTTCGTCCAAATAATCCAAACTTAATGTCATCAAACTTTTCAGGTGGTAATCAGCAGAAACTTATTTTAGCGAGAGAATTTGAGCGTGATCCAGAAGTTTTAATTATTGGTCAGCCTACTCGTGGAGTAGATATTGGTGCAATAGAATTTATTAGGAAGAGAATTATAGAAATGAGAGATGCTGGAAAGGCTATTATTTTAATTTCTGTTGAACTTGAAGAAATTATGTCACTTAGTGACCGAATCATTGTGATGTGTGATGGGGAAATTACTGGAACAGTAGATGCTAAAGATGCCAATGAAGCGACTCTTGGAATGATGATGGCTAATGCTCTTCAACCTCAAGATGAACCAAAAGGAGCAAAGCTATGACTCGTGATAGAAGGTTATCTTGGATAAATGGTTTATTACTTCCTCTCTTTAATGTTTTAACAGCATTTATTGCTACTGGAATTGTATTTCTATTTATAGGTGTTGATCCAATAGAAGCTACAAAAATATTACTCTATGGCGCTCTTGGATATGATGAAGGGCTTGGGTACACACTCTATTACGCAACAAACTTTGTCTTTACTGGTTTGGCGGTAGCTGTTGCTTTCCATGCAGGTTTATTTAATATTGGTGGTGAGGGTCAAGCCTATGTTGGTGGCCTTGGTATTGCTTTAGTTGCCTTGTATATCAATCCTGCTATGAGCGCTTGGATTGTTATTCCGTTGGCCATCTCTGGTGGACTTTTATTTGGCGCTTTATGGGCAATCATCCCAGCTTATTTACAGGCATATCGAGGAAGTCATATTGTTATAACGACTATTATGTTTAACTTCCTTGCCTCTGCTTTAATGGTTTATGTATTAGTAAATATTCTTCGTGAAGTTGGAGAAATGTCACCAGAGAGTGGGGACTTTATAAAAGTCTCTTGGCTTCCATTTGTACATGATATTTTCGCCAGCTTTGGTTATAAAATTGCAAGGTCGCCACTTAATTTATCCATCCTTGTGGCTTTATTTTTCTCAGCAGCAGTCTGGTTCTTCTTGTGGCATACTCGCTGGGGTTTTGCCATTCGAGCCGCAGGAAAAAGTAATGAAGCTGCCATCTATAGTGGCATTAATCCAAAAAAGATTATTGTTGTAACAATGTGCATCTCAGGAGCATTAGCTGGATTAGTTGGGATAAATGAACTCATGGGTGTTCAGCATCGTTTATTTTTAAATTTTAATTATGGTTATGGCTTTGGTGGAATTGCAGTTGCGCTAATGGGCAGGAATCATCCTATTGGAATTCTTATTGCGGCATTTTTATTTGGCATACTTTATCAGGGTGGAGCAGAATTAGATTTTGAATTACAAAACGTTTCAAGAGATATAGTTGTAGTTATGCAAGGTCTAGTTATTTTATTTTGTGGTGGCTTAGAATATTTATATAGGCCTGTTTTAATTCGATTTTTAGCGCCAATTAAGGAGTCCAAATGAGTGATTTCTTTTTAACTGCTGTACTCACCTTAGATGCCTCAGTAAGAGTTTGTGTGCCTCTTATTTTTGCCGCTATGGCGGGTTTATTTGCCGAGCGATCTGGAGTAGTTGATATTGGTCTTGAAGGAAAACTCCTGATGTCAGCTTTTGTTGCAGCAAGTGCAGCTTCTGTATTTGGCTCACCATGGCTTGGATTAATTGCAGGAATGTTCGCATCTACTGTACTAGCTATGATTCATGGCTTTGCTTCGATAACGTATAAAGGAAATCAAATTGTTAGTGGAGTTGCTATAAATATCTTAGCATCAGGACTGACTATGATTTTGACTTTAGCTTGGTTTAAAAGAGGCGGAATTACACCAACTCTTCAAGGAGATGAAAGATTCCTTTCTATTACCCTCCCTGGTGTTGATATTATTGATCACATTCCATTCTTAGGGGTTATTTATAGAGAGCTCATTAGTGGTCATAATATCTTAGTCTATTTAGCTTTTGCAATTGTGCCAGTAGTTTGGTGGGTTGTATTCCGAACTCGTTTTGGCCTTCAATTAAGAGCTGTTGGAGAAAATCCTAAGGCGGTTGATACTGCTGGACTATCAGTTGAAGGGCTTCGTTACAAAGCCTTACTAATTGGAGGAATCTTATGTGGCATCGGTGGCGCTTATCTTTCAACAGCATATAATGCTCAATTCACTAAAGAAATGACTGCTGGAGGAGGATTTATTGCCTTAGCAGCTTTAATATTTGGCAAGTGGCATCCTTATAGAGTTTTGGCGGCTTGCTTCTTGTTTGCATTTTTGCAGGCTTTAGCTATTCGACTGCAAGGAGTAATCATTCCTGGAATTGGTGAAATTCCTGTTCAGTTAATTGATGCGACGCCTTACATTTTAACTATTATTTTACTTGCAGGATTTATTGGAAAAGCGGTCCCTCCAAAAGCATCTGCACAGCCATATATTAAGGAATTATAAAGATGAGTGAAGAAAATCATATTGAAGCCACAAGAGAAGCTATGAGTAAGGCCTATGTACCTTATTCTAATTACCCAGTAGGCGTTTTAATTGTTACAGATAATGGAAATACATATACTGGTTGTAATGTTGAAAATGCAAGCTACCCTCTTGGAAACTGTGCTGAAGCTTCTGCGATTGCATCAATGGTAATGGGCGGAGAAAAGAAGATTAAACATATTTATGTAATGACTAAAAATGATGAAGGCGGCATACCATGTGGTGGCTGTAGGCAGCGTATAAGAGAATTTTCTGATTCAAATACAGAGGTTTTTATGTGCTCTAAAGATGGTATAAAGGGTCGCGTTAATATTTCTGAATTATTACCTAACTCTTTTGGGCCGGAGCATCTGTAATGAGTCAAGTTGATGATTGTGTTGGTATTATAAATCAGACAATTACTGGCTTTAAGCCAGAAGTTGGACTTATTCTTGGATCTGGTTTAGGTCAGTTTTGTGATAATATCAAAACTATAGCTAGTATAGATTTTGGCTCACTTCCAGGTTTTCCTATTGCCGGTGTTGGTGGCCATGCTGGAAGACTTTTATTTGGTCAAGTTGAAGACACCAATGTCGTTGTAATGCAAGGTCGAGCTCACTATTATGAGAACGGAAGAGCAGACATAATGGCTGTTGCCATTCAAACTCTTAGCGCAATAGGATGCAAAAGCTTAGTATTAACAAATGCCGCTGGAAGTTTAGTTAAAGAAGCGTCACCAGGAAGTGTTATGCTTATAACAGATCATATTAATATGACGGGAGTTTCACCTTTATTTGGAGCTGAAAGTAATAAACGCTTTGTAGATATGAGTGATGCCTACAATCCCAAACTAAATGATGATATGCGCTCTTCAGCTAAGATGAATAATATCACCCTACATGAGGGAGTTTATGCATGGTTTAGTGGGCCACAATTTGAAACTCCTGCTGAAATTAAAGCGGTAAAAACCTTGGGAGCAGATGCTGTAGGAATGTCTACAGTTCCTGAAGTTATTTTAGCTCGCCATCAAGAGCTTCCACTTTGTGCTCTCTCAGTAATTACAAATTATGCATCTGGAATGAGTGAAACAAAATTAAGTCATGAGCAGACAATTGCTTTTGCAAGTAAAGCTGCAGATACTGTTGAAAAAGTTTTAATTTCATATCTAAAAAGTCAGTAAATTCAATAAAGAGTCTGAAAATGAAGATAAATAAAAATATTACTAAAACTCAAGTGCCTCAACAAGACAACAAAGTTATTTCTTATCCTAACTTAGTTGACTCGGAAAACCTAAATGAAAATTCTAGTGTTATTAGAAATCCAGGAACGGACTTTAAACTTGATAAAATTTCAAATATAGTGATTAATAAAAGCGCTGTTGAAAGGCGCTGTTCTAATTATGGAACAAGGCGCAGTATAAAAAAAGACAAACAAGCTGCATGGCTTCTCAAAGCTATCACCTTAATGGACCTAACTACTCTTTCTGGAGATGACACAGACGCCCGGGTTAGGCGTCTTTGTAGTAAAGCAAAGCAACCTATTAGCAACAAGCTTGAAAAAATACTGGGCGTTGAATCTTTAAATTTAAGCGTTGCTGCTGTTTGCGTATACCATGATATGCTTACCTCAGCTAAAAAAGCATTGAATCATTCAGAGGTAAATTTAGCTGCAGTGTCCACGGGATTTCCAGCAGGCCTCTCCCCTCTTCCATTAAGACTTCAAGAAATTGAGTATTCAGTAGATTCTGGTGCTAATGAAATTGATATAGTTATAAGTCGCCGGCATGTCTTAGAAGGAAACTGGGAAGAGCTTTATAAAGAAGTAAAAATGTTTCGCGAAAAGTGTGGTGATGCCCATATGAAGACTATTTTAGCTACGGGTGAACTTGGAAATCTTAGTAATATTGCTAAAGCTTCTCAGGTTTGTATGATGGCTGGGGCTGACTTTATAAAAACATCGACTGGTAAAGAGCCTACTAATGCAACCCTTCCAGTGAGTTTAGTTATGGTTCGAATGATACGTAATTTTTACAATGAAACAGGCATTCGAATCGGTTTTAAAGCTGCAGGAGGAATTAGTGATACTAAAACTGCACTTTTATATATGACAATGATCCAAGAAGAGCTTGGTCGCAGATGGTTAGAGCCTGATTTATTTCGCTTTGGAGCTTCTAGCTTACTTGGAGATATTGAACGCCAATTAGATCACTTTTCTAGTGGTTATTACTCAGCATCTTATAGACATCCATTAGCATAGGAATTAACAATGACACTTTTAAAATCATTCGAAAATCTAGACTATAGTGAAGCTCTCGAAAGTAGTAAAGAAGCGCATGACTGGTTAGAACTTAATGATCGGCGCTTTGGTCAGCTTATTAATGGTAAATTTATATCTAGTAAAAACTCTAACTTAATTGCCAGTTTAAATCCCTCAAACGGTGAATTACTAGCCAATATTGAAATTGCAAGCTCTGAACAACTAGATTTAGCAGTAGAGGCGGCTAGAAAAGCACAACCATCATGGGAGTTACTTGGAGGTCATGGTAGAGCTAAAATTCTCTATGCATTAGCGAGATTACTACAAAAACATTCAAGATTAATATCTGTACTTGAGACGCTTGATAATGGAAAACCTATTCGTGAAAGTCGTGATATTGATATACCTCTTGCAATAAGGCATTTTTATCATCATGCTGGCTGGGCGCAACTTCAAGATAAACAGTTTTCTAGTTACCAGTCAATTGGCGTTGTTGCGCAGATTGTCCCATGGAACTTTCCACTATTAATGCTATCTTGGAAAATTGCCCCAGCTCTTGCTATGGGCAATACTATTGTCTTTAAAGCTGCTGAACAAACTCCAATTACAGCAATGTTTTTTGCGTACTTATGTGAACAGGCAGGAATCCCACCTGGCGTTGTTAATATGATCAATGGTGATGGAAATATTGGCGCTGAACTTGCAGCGCATAAAGGCGTTGATAAGGTTGCATTTACTGGCTCAACTGCTGTTGGCCAATCCATCAGAAAAAGTACAGCTGGTCAAGGTAAAAAACTTACACTTGAACTTGGCGGAAAATCTGCATTTATTGTGTTTGAAGATGCAGACCTTGATGCTGCAGTCGAAGGCTTAGTCGATTCAATTTGGTTTAACCAAGGAGAGGTTTGCTGTGCAGGATCAAGATTATTAGTTCAAGCTGAAGTTGCTGAAGACTTACACCTAAGAATTAAAGAAAGAATTAAACAATTGCGCCTAGGCTCTCCTCTTGATAAGTCAATAGACTTAGGCAGTCTAGTGAGTAAGACTCAGTTTAATAGAGTCAGTGAAATGGTCAAAGATGGTTTAAAGCATGGTGGAGAAATTTATCAGGCGTGTGATATTGAGCCAGAAGGTAACCTCTATCCACCCACTTTAATTACAAATATTGACTCTAGCCATCCTTTAGCCCAAGAAGAAATTTTTGGACCTGTCTTAGTCTCAATGACTTTCCGAACTCAATCTGAGGCAGTTGAATTAGCCAATAATAGTCGATATGGATTGGCAGCAAGTATTTGGAGTGAAAATATTAATCGCACAATGGATGTGGCGCCTAAAATTAAAGCTGGTGTTGTATGGATTAATTGTCATAACCAGTTTGATGCGTCATGTGGTTTTGGTGGTGTCAAGGAATCTGGATTTGGTCGTGAAGGTGGCAAGGAAGGTCTTTATGAATATCTTAAACCTAATGGTTTAAAGCCATCAAAGAAATCTTCTGCTGCTTTAATTACAGAAAATCCTAAAAATGATGTCATTGATCGAACATTAAAATTTTATATTGGTGGGAAGCAGGTAAGGCCAGATGGTGGACACAGTATTGCTACTTTTAATGCTGATGGAAGTCATGCAGCTTTCGTAGGTGCTGGCAACAGAAAGGATATTCGAAATGCTGTAAGTGCAGCATCAAAAGCAGCAACTTGGAGCTCTCAAAGTGGTCATGGCAGAGCTCAAATTATTTATTTTCTTGCAGAGAATTTATCAGTGCGTGAGTCTGAATGGATACAACGACTTGTTACTCTTTGCGGGGTTACTAACAAACAAGCTAAAGCTGAATTTGATGAGAGCATCAGTCGCCTCTTTAGCTATGCTGCCTGGGCAGATAAATATGATGGAGCAGTTCATAGTGCACCTTATAGGGGAATTACAATGGCGCTTCCAGAGCCCATAGGTATTCTTGCTCAGATTGCTCCTGAAGAATTGCCATTACTAACGTCGATCTCTTTAATTGCCCCAGCAATAGCTATGGGAAATCGAGTTGTTTTAGTTCCTAGTGAGCGATTTGCAAGTGTTGCTTTGGAGTTAGTGCAAACAATTGAAACTTCAGATGTACCTGCTGGAGTTATAAATATAGTTAGTGGCAATAAGCGCGAGCTTGCTGAACAAATTGTTGGTCATGCAGAAGTCGATGGAACATGGTGCTGGGCAGATAAAGAGACTATTGCCTCTATTGAATCTATAAGCGCTATTGACTTAAAACGTTTATGGGTTCATGAAGATAATGATCGTGACTGGCTTAATCCTGAACAAGGTGAAAGTTTAGAATTCCTAAGGAACGCAACTGAAGTTAAAAATATTTGGACTCCATATGGTGACTAATTTATGAGCACATTGTTCCTTCCTCAAGAGCTAATTAGAAAAAAACGTGATGGTCTTATACTAAGTGATCCTGAAATTGGATTTTTAGTTCAAGGAATTACTGACGGCAGTTTAACTGATGCTCAGTTAGGCGCTTTTGCAATGGCAGTTTTTAAATGCGGCATGACTATGGATGAGCGTGTTAGTTTAACCCAGCACATGATGCACTCAGGGGACACACTTCAGTGGCAAGATCTTAACTTAGATGGCCCAGTAGTTGATAAGCATTCAACTGGTGGCGTGGGAGATAAGATTAGTTTAATGCTAGCACCTATAGTTGCTGCTTGTGGAGGCTACGTACCAATGATTTCTGGTCGCGGCCTTGGTCATACTGGCGGCACACTAGATAAACTCGAAAGTATTCCAGGATATAGTGGAACCCCTGATAATACAAAATTTAGATTGCTTGTTAAGGAAGTTGGCTGCGCCATTATTGGGCAAACAGCTAAACTTGCTCCAGCAGATCAGCGTTTTTATGCCACTAGAGACGTCACCGCAACAGTTGAGTCGATTGACCTTATTACTGCGTCAATTCTATCAAAAAAACTAGCCTCTGGACTTGATGCCCTGGTAATGGACATTAAAACTGGTAATGGGGCATTTGCTGCAAACTATTCAATGGCTCAAGAATTAGCCCAAAGTATAGCCAATGTATCAAGTAAATCGGGCGTGCCAACTAGCTGTTTAATTACAGACATGAGTCAGGTGCTTGGTCATAGCGTAGGTAATGCAATCGAAGTCAAAGAGTGTATAAATTTTTTAATCAAACCTGAAAATGCTAACCTTAGACTAGTTGAGCTAACAATTGAATTAGCAGCTCATATGTTGCAGCTAAGTGGTATTGAAAGTGACCTTGAGGCTGCTCGACTAAAATCTCAAGAAGTACTAACATCTGGCAAAGCAGCAGCAATATTTGAACAAATGATTTCTGCTCTTGGCGGTCCAAGTGATTTACTAGAAAAGTCTCATAAATACTTAGTCCCTATGCCAATTATTAGGCCTATAGTATCAAACTCTTCTGGATATGTTTCAGAAATGGATGTTCGCGCTATTGGCCTTAGTATGATACATTTAAAAGCTGGCAGAACAAGATCTAGCGACCCAATAGATCATGGTGTTGGATTAAGTGACATTATTGAAATCGGTCAATGGATTGACAAAGGAGAGGCACTTGCAATTGCGCATACACGAGACACAGATCAATTAAATTATCTCCAAGAAACTATTCCTGAAGTTATTTCATTAGGAAGTAAACGTATAGAGCCACCAACCTTAATCCATGAAATACTAAGCTCAAATTAGAAGGTATATATGAAAAGATCAATTATTTTAGTTTTAGATTCTTTAGGTTTAGGCTCAACTGAGGACTCTCATCTTTATGGTGATACAGGGTCGGACACTTTAGGTCATATTATTGAGTCTTGTGATTCTAATAATGCTAATAATTCTGAGCGAAATGGCCCCCTACTTATTCCCAATTTGATTCGATGGGGCTTGGGAGAGGCTGCAATTGCAAGCCGTAAAAAAACACTACCAATTACCCGAGTTGAGCCTCAGGGCGCTTTTGGTTATGCGAAAGAAGTTAGTGCAGGTAAGGATACTCCAAGTGGTCATTGGGAAATTTGTGGTCTGCCAGTTCCTTTTGAATGGGGAACTTTTCCAAAAACTGAAAACTGCTTTCCTGAATCACTCCTTCTTAGTCTTATAAGTGAGGGCAAAATAGGTGGAACACTTGCAAACAAACATGCATCAGGTACTCAAGTAATTCAAGAGTTTGGTCAAGAGCATATAAATAGTGGATTTCCTATTTGTTATACCTCGGCTGACTCAGTATTTCAAATTGCTGCCCATGAAGAGCATTTTGGATTAGATAGGCTCTATGAATTATGTACTATTGCAAAATGCTTAGTTGACCCACTAGAAATTACAAGAGTAATCGCAAGACCATTTACTGGAAATTCTAAAGATGGCTTTGAACGCACAGCTAATCGTAAAGACCTTACCACACCTCCCAATGGCCCAACGCTATTAGACAATATTCAAGATGGGGGTGGAGATGTCATTTCAGTTGGAAAAATTGGAGATATTTTTTCCAATCAAGGAGTCAGCTATACTGTAAAGGCACCTAATAACATGGGCCTGGTTGATCAATTATTATCTGAAATGAAGAAAGTTAATGAAGGGCTAATCTTTGTAAATCTAGTTGACTTTGATACCAAGTTTGGTCATCGACGTGATGTTGCAGGCTACGCTCTAGCACTTGAGCAATTTGATGCCCGAATACCTGAAATTGAGGCGCAACTAACAAGTAATGATTTAGTGCTAATAACAGCGGATCATGGCTGCGACCCTACATGGCCTGGTAATGACCACACCCGCGAACATGTTCCAGTTGTTTTTTATGGAAAATCAATAAAGAACAATAACTTAGGTGAGCGAGAAAGTTTCTGTGATATGGGGCAAACTATTGCTCAGCATCTTGAAATAAAGCCTTTACTTCATGGAAAAGCTTGTAACTTAAGTTGATTAAAATGCAAGATCAAATTCAAAAGCTGCCCAAAGTTGAACTTCACAGCCATTTAGAGGGAACTATTAAGCCTAAATTATTTCATGAAATTGCCAAACGTAATAACGTTGATTTTGATGAAAATATTTTTGATAAAGATGGTGGTTATGCATGGACTGACTTTCCAAGCTTTCTTAATGCCTATGACTCAGTAAGCTCATGTCTTAAAAATGCTAAAGATTACAGAGATATTATGTATGAATATCTTAAAGACTGCGCATCACAAAATGTAATATATGCTGAAACCTTTATATCCCCTGATCACGCTAGTGATTGTGGTATTGGTTATAATGACTTAATTAAAGGCTGCGCAAAAGGAATAGATGATGCGCAGTTAGATTTTGGTATTATTGGGCGAATCATTGTAACTTGTGTCCGGCATTTAGGGCCTCAAAAAGGCACTGTTGTTGCTCAAAAAATGGTTGATAACCCTCACCCTTATGTTGTTGGGTTTGGTATGGGCGGTGATGAAAATGCATTCAAGTTAATTGATTTTGCTCCTACTTATAATATTGCAGCAAAAGCTAACTATCCTTGTACAGTTCATGCCGGCGAAATATGCGGCCCAGAAAGTGTTTGGGATGCCATAAATTACTTACCAGTTAGTAGAATTGGCCATGGAGTTAGAAGCGTGGAAGATGACCATTTATTGGATACGCTAAAAGATCGCAATATAGCCTTAGAGATTTGTCCTGGAAGTAATCTAGCTCTATCGATATATCCTAGCTGGGAGAGTCACCCGCTCAAACTCATTATATCTAAAGGGATAAATGTAAGCCTTAATTCAGATGATCCACCATTTTTTCATACTAGCGTTGGTCAAGAATACCAAGATTGTGCTGATCATCTTGACTTTGAAATTGAGAGCCTTAAGTCTATCTCAACAATGGCTATTAAGTCTTCTTTTGCAGACTCTGAGACAAAGTTACACCTTCTTAGTAAAATTTCACAGTTTTAATTAAGAATAATTAGAATTTTATAAATATAAATGACGAAACCTCTATAAAATTTCAAATAAGAAAGATGCTTTAAAACTATCTAGTTCACATTATTAAAATAACAATTAATTAAAAAAATGTCTATATCAAAAACATATATCACAGCTGATGAGCTTCTTCTTGACTCTTTTAGGTTAGGGGTGCAAATACATAATAGTGGCTTTAAACCCGACTTTATTGTTGGAGTTTGGCGAGGTGGAACACCAGTTGGAATAGCCATACAAGAGATTCTTGCATATTTAGGTAATGAGTCTGATCATATTGCAATTCGAACTTCATCATACTACGGCATTGATAAACAATCAAAAGAGGTTAGGGTTCATGGTATCGACTATCTAGTCAGTCATATGAACTCTGAAGATAAGCTTCTTATTGTGGATGATGTCTTTGACTCAGGCAGAAGTATTAAAGCGATCTTAGACACACTAAATGACAAATCTAGAAAAAATATACCGCATGATATTCGTATGGCTATGCCTTGGTATAAGCCCTTAAGAAATATAATAGATACTGTGCCAGATTACTATATTCACGAGACTGATGACTGGTTAGTCTTTCCACATGAGATGGATGGACTCTCAGAAGAAGAAATCTTTGAAAATAAGAAGGATATGAAAGAAATCTTGTCTCATGTTAAAGGCAGTTAAATCTTCCAAAGTTCAGCATCTCACTCTCTAATATTTTAATTAGTCATGAAAATGACAAGCGACTTCATGATTGTTTGAAACCTCTTTAAATTCAGGTTTTTCTATTGCGCAAATATCTTGAGCTTTTTGACATCTCGTTCTAAAAACACAACCTGAGGGTGGATCTACTGGTGATGGCAAGTCACCTTCTATTAATATTAGTTTTTTATTTTTCTCAATACTCGGATCAGGAATAGGAACTGCAGAAATAAGTGCTTGAGTGTATGGATGTCTTGGATTAGTATATATATCATCACTGTTTGCTAGTTCGACCATATTGCCTAAATAAAGAACCATAATCTTAGTACTGATGTGCTTAACAATACTTAAGTCGTGAGCAATAAATATTAAGGTTAATTCCATTTCTTCTTGCAAATCCATCAAAAGATTAACGACTTGAGCCTGAATTGAGACGTCAAGCGCAGATACTGGTTCGTCACAGATAATAAGCTTTGGTTTTAAAATTAAAGCTCTTGCGATTCCAATTCTCTGACACTGTCCGCCCGAGAACTCATGAGGGTATCGATTAACCAAGTTATCCAACAATCCAACTTTGTTCATTACATCTTTCACCCTTTGCTTAACATCGGATTCTGGCGTTTTAGGATAATGCGTTCTTAGTGGCTCTGCAATAATTTCACCAATATTCATCCTAGGATTAAGGCTTGCAAGAGGATCTTGAAAAATCATTTGAATTTGTTTGCGGTGCTGCCTCATTTCAGACTTATTTAGAGCTAAGAGGTCATTTCCAAACCAAATTACTTTTCCTGAGTCAGCGGGCACCATTTTAACAATTGCTCTTGCTAACGTAGATTTACCGCAACCTGACTCCCCTACTACGCCAAGAGTTTCACCTGAATTTAAATTAAACGAAACATTATTTACTGCTTGTAATTTCTTAGCTTTAGTCCATGGCATATCTCCTTCTGAGGAGACATCAAAATTTACTTTTAAATTCTGAACCTGAAGTATTGTATGCTCACTCATAATGTATCCTCTATGGCAACGTGACAAGCTCTATAGTGATCATTATTATCAACTTTAGAAAGGATGGGGGTTTGCGAAGAGCAAGTAGTATTTGCAAACTTGCAGCGCGGTGAAAATGGACACCCCACTGGCGTTAACATCATGTTCGGAGGATTTCCAGGAATTGTAACTAACCTATCTGCTGTGTCATCAAGCCTAGGTACAGCGCTCATAAGGCCTTGAGTGTAAGGATGTGTCGCATTCGAGTAGAGATGCTCTGTTTTACCTATCTCCATTACTTCTCCTCCATACATAACAAGCATCTCATCACTATTTCCGGCGACAACGCCAAGATCATGAGTGATTAAAATAATTGACATGCCAAATTCTTTTTGAATGTCAGCTAGCAATTGCATAATTTGAGCCTGTACAGTAACGTCTAAAGCAGTCGTTGGCTCATCGGCAATTAGAAGCTTAGGATGACAAAGTAGCGACATTGCAATCATTACGCGCTGCCTCATACCACCTGAAAACTCATGTGGATACATCCTTATGCGATTTTTAGCATCTGGAATTTTAACTGCATCTAACATATTAATTGATTGCTGAATGGCGTCAGACTTTGGGATTCCTTTATGATGAACAAGCACCTCAGCCATTTGCTCTGAAACTCTTACATAAGGATTAAGACTGGTCATTGGATCTTGAAAAATCATTGCAATTTTTTGAGCTCGAATAAGGTTGAGCTCACTATTAGGAAGGTTAAGAATCTCTTTACCTTCAAATTTAACGCTGCCACTTGCCCTGCCATTATGATCAAGGAGGCCGTTCATAGCGAAAACAGTTTGGCTTTTTCCACTTCCAGATTCACCAACTATCGCTAAAATTTTTCCCTCGTCAAGTGAAAAACTAACATTGTTAACCGCGCTCACTACACCATCAGCAGTATCAAACTCTACTTTTAAATTATTGACTTCTAAAAAGCTCATATCAACCTAGCGATCCTTTGGGTCAAGCGCATCACGCAAGCCATCCCCAATAAAGTAAAAGCAGAATAGACTGACGACAAAAAATGCCAACGGAAAAAGAAGCTGCCATTCAGTATCGTAGCGGATTGTTCCAGCACCTTCTTTAATTAAAGCCCCCCAACTTGTAGATGGCTCTTGGACTCCTAAGCCTAAAAATGAGATAAAACTCTCAGCTAATATAATTCCTGGAACTAATAATGTCGCATATACCGCAACAATTCCTAATAGATTTGGGACAATGTGACGGGTTATAATTTTAAAATCACTCACGCCAGTAACCTGTGCAGCCTCAATAAATTCTTTATTTTTAAGATTAAGAGTTTGGCCTCTAACAATTCGGCTCATGTCTAGCCAAGATAGTAGTCCAATTCCTATAAAAAGCATTCCAATTGAGCGTCCAAATACAACCAGCAAAAGGATTAAGACAAACATATATGGAATTGACATTAATATATCAACTATACGCATCATTATTTGATCAGTCTTTCCTCCTAAATAACCAGAGGTAGCGCCATATAAAGTACCAACAAAAACTGCTACTGAAGCGCCTAAGAAACCAACCATTAGTGAGATTTGTGTTCCTTGTATTACTCTTGAGTACAAATCTCGGCCTAGATCATCGGTCCCAAAAAAATGCCCACTTTCAATTGATGGCATTCCAACTTTCGCTGCAGAGCCCATCGCATTCCAATCAATTTTCTCATAGCTCCAAACGGCAAAATATGGCCCAATAAAGGAAAAAGCTACTATCGCTGCAAGAATAAATAGACTAACTGTTGCAGCCTTGTTTTGCATAAATCTTATGCGTGCATCCTTCCATAATGAACGGCCAGTTCCAGATTCAGCAAGATTATCCGCCATCACTTTTATCTTTTTTTTATTTATTGCAATCATTTTATTAGTATCTAATCTTAGGATCTACCCAAGCGTACAAAAGATCTGCAATTAAGCTAAATAAAATTGTAAGGCCACCAACAACTATAGTTATTCCCATCATTACAGAATAGTCTCGATTAAATGCTGAGTTAACAAAAAAGTAACCCATACCGCCAGTTGAAAAATACATATCAATAATTACAGATCCTGTTATTAATCCAACAAATGCTGGG
Organism: uncultured Candidatus Thioglobus sp.; assembly: GCA_905614365.1. GTDB lineage: Bacteria > Pseudomonadota > Gammaproteobacteria > PS1 > Pseudothioglobaceae > Pseudothioglobus. The sequence continues at coordinate 2,263 of CAJQSO010000042.1, read as the reverse complement.
CCAAGGTATGAAATTACTGGAAGAAGTGAAGGTTTTAATACATGGCGGAAGAAAATTATTTTTGTTGGAAGTCCCTTAGATCTGGCTGTTCTAATATAATTTGTATTTAGAACCTCAAGCATAGATGATCGAGTTATACGAGCAATAGATGCCATATAGCTCGTTGAAAGCGCAATTACTGGCATTATAAGGTATTGCCATGAGCCTCCATTCCAACCGCCGCCAGGAAGCCAATCAAGCCATAGAGTAAAGACGATAATTAATAATGGTGCCATCACAAAATTTGGGAGCACTTGCGCGCCAATTGATACACCAACAGCTAAGTAATCAATCCAAGTATTTTTGCGGATTGCAGCAATTGCCCCTAATGGTATACCAACTCCAATAGCAACAATAAATGACCAAAAACCATACTTTAAAGTTATAGGAAAACCTTGTGCAATAATTTCATTTACAGTCCTGTCGTGGTATTTATAAGAGGGCCCAAAATCAAATTCAGTAATAACACCCCAGAGATAATTAGTCATTTGACGCCAAATTGGCTGATCTAATCCATATTTTGCTTCAATATTTGCAAGCACTTGAGCTGGCAATGGCCTTTCTGATGTAAATGGACCTCCAGGAGCTGCGTGCATCAAGTAAAAACTTACCGCAATAAGAATAAGCAGCGTTGGAATAGCAATTCCAATTCGCTTAATTATGTAGTTGATCATATCCGAAATTGACCAGAAAAAATTTAATGAATTATTGTACCGTACAAATAAAAAAGCACCGCACAATATCTGCGCGATGCTTTTAGAGTCAAACTAACTATTACTTCGCAGTTTTATACAAATTACGAGAGTACACATTTTGTTCAACGTTGTTATAAGGCCAACCTTTTACATTGGTCTTAAGCATAAATACACCAGCGTAATGATAAATAGGAATCACTGGCATTTCATTTGCCAAGATCTCTTCAATACGCGTGTAATTACCTGATGCATCAGACATAGTCCTCGCATCTAACATAAGCTGATCTACCTCAGCATTACTATACTTTCCATCATTGTAACCAGAAGGAGTAGTAAGAAGGTCTAAGAAAGTAGACGCTTCATTGTAGTCACCACACCAAGCTCCACGTGCAAGTTCAAAACCTTGTCCGCCACGAGTTTTAAGGAATGTTTTCCACTCTTGATTAGCAAGCGTAGCTTCAACACCAAGTGTTTCTTTCCACATTTGCTGAGCTGCAATTGCAATTTTCTTATGACCTTCAGAAGTGTTATACAAATACTCAAACTTCAAAGGATTACTTGGACCATAGCCAGCTTCATTAAGTAATTCAACTGCTTTAGCGTTTCTCTCATCTTGAGTCATACGACCAAATGCAACTGAAGGAACATCAAATCCAGCTGTAGCTCCAGGAGTAAATGTAAATGCGTTAATCTGTCCAGCTTGTAAGATTTTTTCAGTAATAACTGATCGATCTATAGCATAAGCTAAAGCATGACGAACACGCACATCTTTAAACGCTTCAGGACCACTAGGTGACATATTAAAAGTCATATAGTAGTTACAAAGTCTTGGAAAAGAAGTTGCTTGATTAGGATAGTCTTCTTTCAGGCGAATATACTGACCTGAAGGTACAGTTCCTTTATCAAGTTCATTAGCTAAATAACGAGTCAAGTCTGTATTCTCATCATTTATGACTAATCCAACAACTTTATCAAGAATTGTTGCATCATTATTCCAGTACATAGTGTTACGCTCACGAACTGAGCGCTCATTTGGAATATGCTCGGTTAAAATATATGCACCATTAGATACAATATTTTCAGGCTTAGTCCAATCATTACCAGAAGTTCTAACTACCCACTCAGGACTCGGAAAAGTTGAGCTATGTGTCGTCATTGCAGCAAAATATGGCAATGAGGCTGTTAAACGAACCTCTAGAGTATGATTATCTAAAGCTGTAACTCCAAGAGTTTCAGGTGAAGCATCACCAGATAATACAGAGCCAACATTTTCAATAGCCATAATTTCAGCAAACCATGAATAAGGTGAAGCTGTAGCAGGATCTGCTAAACGTCTCCATGAGTATACAAAGTCATGTGCAGTAACTGGGTTACCATCTGACCACATTGCGTTGTCACGTAGCGTAAATGTATAGACATCTTTTGCATCATTTGTTGTAAAACCAGTTGCAACACCTGGAACAAGGTTTCCATCTGCATCTTGATTCATCAGACCTTCAAAAAGGTCACGAACAATATCAGCTCCTGAG
>CAJQSO010000041.1 GCA_905614365.1 uncultured Candidatus Thioglobus sp. | reverse complement strand
TCTTTAGAAGGGCCAGTAATTTGTGAAGTGATGTGCCCTGAATTTCAAGAGATAATCCCTGCAGTTAGTGCAGTAAAAAATGCAGATGGCTCTATGACCTCAAAACCAATAGAGGATATGTATCCCTACCTTGAGAGAAAAGAGTTTTATGAAGAAATGATTAATAAACCCCTTTAAATAACCTAATATCTTTTATGTCAATATTACTAATAATGGGAGGCACTGGTTTTTTTTGGAAATTAATCTTAGATAGCTTTAAGCGAGACGAGCTTAGACCTTGCAAGAATAGTAAGGTTGTATTGATTTCTAGGGATGCCCTTCGATTCAAAAAGTGTTATCTTGAACTACCATCTATTGGAATTTCTAGTAAATTTAAAGTAGATGCATTTTTGAGATGAATCAATCATGAGGCTAGCAATTCTTGGTGCAAGTAGTAATATAGCGCAAGATTTAATCTTATCTTTCTTCAAAAATAAAGGATATTTTATTTCACTTTTTGGGCGTAATGTAGAGCTAATAGAGAATTGGGCATATAGTGAAAACTTAGATACAAGTTATCAAGTGCAACCATATAGTGCTTTCAATAACAGCCAAAAATATGATGTTATTTTCAATTTTGTAGGAATTGGCGACCCAGTAAAAGCCCAAAATATGGGCAGTGATATTTTTAAGATAACTGAGCAATATGATGATATGGCGCTTAACTATATTAATTATCATCAGCAAACAAAGTATATTTTTCTAAGTAGTGGCGCAGTTTTTGGTGGAGACTATCAAGAACCAGTAAATAAAAACACTGTTGCTATGATAGATGTTAATAATCTTAACTCAACTGATTGGTATGCAATTGCCAAGCTATATGTAGAAGCTAAACACAGGGCATGTTCTAATCTATCTATTGTTGACGTTAGAGTGTTTAATTATTTTAGCCATACACAGGACATGAATGCTAAATTTTTAATTACTGATATTGTTCGTGCTTTAAAAAACAAAAAAGTGTTTAAAACTTCTGCGGATAATTTTGTAAGAGATTTTATAACTCCACCAGATTTTTATAACTTAATTCAAGCAATTATTGATTTTAAGCCAATGAATATAGCACTAGATTGTTACACGAAATCACCAGTTTCAAAATTTGATTTGCTAGATGAAATGGAAAGTAAGTTTGGATTGAAGTATGAAATTGACGAAAGTGTTAGTATCGTTAATGCAACGGGAGTTAAGTTTAATTACTACTCAATAAATTATATGGCGAAGAGTTTAGGCTACAAACCTAAAAACTCCTCTTTAGATGGGATTATTCAAGAAATTACCTAAGCTATTCTTGTTAAAAAAAATAAGTCGAGAGTGTGAATGAATTGTGTGTCAATGGATACGAAATATAAAATATGAATTTTGAAAGAAGTCTTAAGATTGCAACTTATTTGAGTGGCTCTTAAGTGTTGTATCTTTTCAGTGGTGCCATGCTTTTTATCACAACATTAACAACATTAACAACATTAACAACATTAACAACATTAACAACATTAACAACAAAAACTAAGAAAAATAATCATCTATGAAAATAGCAGTTGCAGGCACAGGCTACGTTGGACTATCTAACGCCATATTACTTTCACAGCACAATGAAGTAGTGGCGCTTGACATTCTCCCAGAGAAAATCGCTATGCTTAATCGCAAGCAATCTCCTATTGAAGATATTGAAATTATGCAGTACTTGCAAACAAAAAACCTCAACTTTAAAGCAGTGTTAGATAAGCATGAGGCTTACCTAGGCGCTGATTACGTGATTGTTGCCACCCCTACAGATTACGATGTTGAAACCAATTATTTTAATACTCTCTCAATAGAATCTGTTATAACCGATGTGATTGCCATTAATCCCAGCGCGGTGATAATTATAAAGTCGACCGTACCAGTAGGTTATACCGCAGCACTTAAACAAAGATTAAATTGTGACAACATCATTTTCTCACCCGAGTTTTTACGAGAAGGGAAGGCTTTGCACGACAATCTTCACCCCTCTCGTATTATTATTGGTGAAGACTCTGTTCGGGCTAAAACCTTTGCTGGTCTGCTTCAGCAAGGTGCTATTAAACAAAATACCCCTGTATTGTTGATCAGCTCAACCGAGGCCGAGGCTGTAAAGCTCTTTTCTAACAGCTACCTTGCCATGCGCGTAGGCTACTTTAACGAGCTTGATACTTATGCCTCCATGCACGGGCTAAACACCAGGCAAATTATTGAAGGTGTATCGCTAGACCCACGAATTGGTAACTATTACAACAATCCATCGTTTGGCTTTGGTGGCTACTGCTTACCAAAAGACACTAAGCAGTTACTCGCAAACTATCAAGATGTGCCAAATAACATCATTGGCGCCATTGTAGAGTCTAATGCCACACGTAAAGACTTTATCGCTGCGAGCATACTCAAGTTAAAACCAAAAGTAGTTGGCATCTTCCGTCTCACCATGAAAACCGGTTCGGATAACTACCGTGCATCATCTATTCAAGGCATTATGAAGCGTATTAAAGCCGAAGGAATTGAGGTGATTATTTATGAGCCCACATTTAATGATGCCGAGTTTTACCACTCAAAAGTAGTTAACGACCTCACCCAATTTAAGCAACTAGCTGATGTGATTGTTGCAAATCGTATTACTGATAACTTGCAAGATGTAGCAGCTAAAGTGTATAGCCGTGATTTATTTGGCAAAAACTGAGCCGTGTACTTTGCCTTCTATGCCCATTTTCAGCGACGTGTGTCATTTCGTTGATGCATATCAGAAAGGCATTGCCAAAGCGACCAATGTTGAATTCGCAGCTCTATTAACAAATTGGCAACAAAATCAATTTACGTCGAATACGCAAATGTTAATGGTAATTTATAAGTGGAAAGAGTTTGAGTAGACTAAAGCATGGGTAGCAGAACCAGTAAGGCTATGAAAGGAACGGCAACAAGCTTTTTGCAATATGGCGTTCAGATAATTTTACAAATTGCGCTTGCCCCGATTGTCTTGAAAGTTGCAGGGCAAGAAACGTTAGGCGCATATGCAATTATTATGCAAATAGTTGGACTTGGTATTTTGTTAGATTTAGGTTTTAGTGTGGCACTAAGCAGGTATTTGTCTCAAGCTTTTGGAATCAATGATAATGGTGCCAGCTTTAGGGAAGTATTCACGCTAGGAAGATATTTCCTCTTGGTTAGTAATTTTATATTTGGTTTGCTGATTTTTGTTTTAGCCATTAATATTAGTGATGTGATATCAGCTAATGATTCGGTTTTATCGCAAGCACGTTTGGCTTTATATTGCCTTGCAGCGTGGACAATTGTTAGAACACCAATATTAATTTACCAACAGGCTTTGATTGCAACCCAGAATATGGCCAGCGTTAACCTGGTCGCTATTTTTGGTAATGCTAGTCGACTTACACTTTCATTAGTACTTGTATATTCTGGCTTGGGTCTTGTAGGGTTAATACTTGCCATTATTTGTTCTGAACTCTTTGTATTCTTATTGGGTATGCGAATATTTAACAAGTTGTACCCAGGCTACAAGAGCAGTTGGAAAGTATTTAATCTTGAGAAATTGAAAGATATAGTTGGTTTTGGGTTGCGTTACTCTGGTGTAAATGTTGCTGTAATAATGTCTATGGGTGTTGATTTAATTGTAGTCGGCACCCTTTATGGAGCAGCAGCAGCATCAGTTTACTATATAACAAAAATGCCAGCATTTCTAGCATTGCAATTGATTTTTAAACTATCAGATAATGCTGGGCCAGCTGCAAATGAGCTTATTGCAAAAGGGAATTTTGAAGCGCTACGCAATGCTTATATAAAGTTATTACGCTATTCTATGCTGCTCGCGCTGCCCGTTGCAGTTGGAATAATTGGGTTGAATGAATTTTTGATATCCACTTGGGTAGGGCACCAACAATATGCTGGTATTATTATGACAGTTGCACTTGCAAGCCTTGTTATTTCCCAGACGGTTAATCATATAAACGCAATGATTACCGTTGCTTCAGGCAATATGCACTGGTGGTCAACAATGTCAATTATATCAGCAGCCTTAACGCTCATTTTAGCTTATGGGGCCGGAAAGGAATGGGGTATACAGTTCATCATGGTAATGATAGCGGTAATGGATTTACCCATACTGGTATTTCTTTTTTATAGGTCACTCAATAGTCTTAATTTGTCAAGCTATAATTTATGGAGCGAGATTTTTCTGCCATGCATTGCCGCTACTGTTCCACTTGTTGTGTTGATTACGTGCTTTAATTGGTTAAATCCAAAATTTTCATGGTTAAATTTAATTCTAATCGTTGTTAGTCTTGCTATAATTTGGTTAATTAGCACATATACCATTGGACTAAAACCCAATGAACGAAAAATTTTGAAGTTAAAATGCTTAAATTATCTTTCTTGATTCCTACTTATAATCGAGCTCAAAAGCTCATTAGAAAGCTAAAGAATATTGAATCTGAAATCGTGAGAAGTGAAACTGCTAATTTTCTGATAAATGGTTTTGGTCGAAAATGATTAATTTTAGAATTCTTGCATTTCGTGAATTGATTAAACTACAATTTATAAAATTCTTGTTTGTCGGACTTATAAATTCCTTATTTGGTTATGGGTGTTTTGCTCTACTTTTTTATATTGGGTTTCATTATTCACTAGCACTATTGTTGGCAACGATCAGTGGTGTGATTTTTAACTTTAAGAGCATTGGACTCTTAGTTTTTGCTTCACATAACAATCGCCTTATATTCCGATTTGTTGGTTTTTATGCAATTGGTTATTCAATAAATGTTGTTGGTATCAAGGCATTTAATTATGTTGGAGTAACCCCTTACATTAGTGCCGCCATTTTAATCTTACCCCTGGCACTTCTATCCTATCTATTTAACAGAAGGTTCGTATTTAATTATGACTAAACTGATAAGCATTGTAACTCCGTGTTTCAATGAAGAAGAGAATATTGATGAGCTGTATCAGCGCATTGCTGATGTAATGGCCACGCAACCCTATGATTATGAGCATATTTTTATCGACAATTGCTCCACAGATGATACCGTCACAAAAATTAAAGAAATTGCTAAATATAACAAGCATGTAAAACTGATCGTAAACGCACGTAACTTTGGCCATATTAAATCTCCTTATTACGCTATTCTCCAGTCACGCGGCGATGCTTGCATCCTGCTCGCTTCTGATCTTCAGGATCCTCCTGAAATGATTGCTGAGTTCATCAAGAAATGGGAAGAAGGATTTAAAATCGTACTCGCTGAGAAAGTAGAAAGCAAAGAATCCCCGAGCATGTTCTTTCTTAGGAAAGCTTACTACCGCTTCATTACCAAGATTTCAGAGGTGCAACTGGTTCAAAATACTACTGGGGCAGGCCTATTTGATAGAGTTGTTATCGACATACTGCGTAATATCCAGGATTCATATCCTTATTTCCGTGGACTTTTATGTGAAATAGGCTTCCCTATCGCCTTGGTACCATTCAAGCAGCCACGCCGGCAGCACGGCATCACTAAGAACAATTTTTACACGCTGTATGACATTGCGATTTTAGGTATCACTAATCATTCTAAAGTGCCACTCCGACTTATGGCGATGGGGGGCTTTGTGCTGTCCTTTCTTAGTTTACTCACAGCAATTGGATTTCTAATTGCAAAACTTATTTTCTGGAACTCTTTTCAGCTGGGTATAGCTCCAGTTTTAATTGGGGTTTTCTTTTTTGGTGCGGTGCAAACATTTTTTATAGG
>CAJQSO010000040.1 GCA_905614365.1 uncultured Candidatus Thioglobus sp. | reverse complement strand
CAACTGCAGCCTACCAATCTAAGTTAGCACGTGATGAACGATTAAAGAACAAGAGAGCTGAACTCAGGCTTGAAAATGAACTTGCAGTCTTCGAAGCACAACTTGAAGCCCAGTTAACTGCGCAAGAAATGATGGCTGAAATAGAAGTAGAGATGGCAAGGCAAGCCTCACTTGATGCCTTCCAAGCAAAACTAGCTGCGGATAAGGCTTCTGCTGCGGCATCAACTGCAGCCTATCAAGCAAAACTAGTTTCAGAAGCTATAGAAAAAGAAATTGATGAATTCGAGGCTGAATTAATGGAAGAGCTTTTAGAGGAATCTACTGGGGTGGAGATAACAATCACTGGGGAGACTCATAACTTATGTAGATCTACTTTAGGTTTATCTGAGACTAATGTTCAGTTATTTATAAAAGCACTATCGGGAGATTATTTGGGGAGTGTGGGACCTCAAGTTGAGAATGGCACTGAGTTCTCAAGTAATAGATGGGGTAATTATATCTCTTGCATTAGCTCTTTAAATAATGAACTTTAGATCTTAAAAATTACTTACTAAATTTCCCATAAAGATAGCCTGCAATTGCTGCAAAAATACCAAAAGGTATTGACTTTTCTGCCCAAAAAATTATGCCCTCTATACTAGGTCCCGATGCAAATCGTTGGATATAAAATGAAGTTGAAACAAAAAGGCTCCAAGCTAAAAATAACCTTAAATAATAAACCTCTTTCTTACCTGACTTTACTTTTGGCTTTACTATTCTAAAAAATAAATAACCAAAGCCAACTGAAATAATTTGAACAAGGATAAGTGAATAATCTTCCATTTTTAAACTCCAAAAAAATAACTAATATTTAATTAAGATTACATATAGGACACTTTAGATCTTTACCAATCTTAACCTTTCTAAAACTTAAATCCACTCCATCGACGAGTAGAAGTGTTCCGCAAAGCTCATCCCCTAAACTCAAAATAACCTTGATAGCTTGCAGCGCCTGAATAGTTCCTATGAGTCCAGCTACTGGGGCTAAAACGCCATTTTGAACGCAACTTTCATTATCTTCGCCATCTTCAGAGTAGAGGCACTGGTAACAAGGCTGATCTTTTTCATAACCCTTAAAAACAGATACCTGGCCTTCAAAGCGAATTACCGCAGCTGAAACAAGAGGCTTCTCAAATTCAACACATGCCTTGTTAATTTCAAAGCGGCTCTCAAAATTATCTGTTCCATCCAGAACAAGATCAACATCTTTAACTAATGAAGAAAGATTGCCAGAATGAACCAGTTCATTTGCAATCGTTACCTTGATCTCTGGATTGAGCTCGATTAACTTTTCTTTAGCAGAATTTACCTTATCTGCACCGATGTCTTTAGTTTGGTGAATAATTTGGCGCTGCAGGTTTGAAAGCTCAACCTGATCAAAATCAGCAATTATTATATGGCCTACTCCTGCAGCCGCTAAATAAAGAGCTGTAGGAGATCCAAGACCGCCCATCCCAATAATTAGTATTGTAGAGTCCATAATTTTCTGCTGCCCCTCAATATCAATTTGAGGCAGCATAATTTGTTTAGAGTATCTTAATAGTTCTTGATCTTTCATTGACTTGTTACTTAAAATACTTATTAATTTTTGGCAAAATTACCATTTGGCAGTATGGCTGATTAGCATTATTGTTGAAGTAATCTTGGTGATAAGCTTCTGCAGGATAGAAAACATCAAGCTCTGTAATTTCAGTGACTGCGCCTTTTATATTTCCAATAACTGAAGTTGCAACTTGCCTCTGTGAGTCATTAATATAAAAGATAGCTGAGCGATACTGAGTTCCTTTGTCTGCGCCCTGCTGATTAAGAGTCATTGGATTATGAGTTTCCACAAAAACCTCTAGTAAAGATTCATAGCTAACTACGCTCTCATCATAGTCAATTTTCAAGACTTCTGCATGTCCAGTTTGGCCCGTACATATTGCCTCATAAGTTGGGTTTTGAGTAGCGCCATTACAATAGCCATTTTTTAACTCTTTAACGCCATTAACGCGCTGAAAGATTGCTTCCACGCACCAAAAGCAACCACCGGCAAGATAAGCTGTTTGCATAATTAGTTATCATTTATTAAAAGAATATAGTATATCTTATGAAGACAAAAGAATTAATAAATGAACTCTAAATCATAGCTATCATTCAATTGAAAATACTACTACTGCGTCATTTCAAAATAAATCTCCGCACAAAATCCAATAACTACTTTAAGATATGCATTTGAGTGTCTATAATTCTCAATAAGTTATCTATCCTAAAGGAGAGGTTTTGGAAGGAAACATCAATAAAAGTCATGGTAATAGCCTAGTATTAATTCTTTTAGCACTCGCTATTGTTGCTTTAGTTTGGTTAATTACTCCGTTCATTGCCTACCTTTTTTTATCTCTATTGATCTGCATATCGACCTTTAGTAGCTTTGAAGCTCTATCTCAAAAATACTCAAAAAATCGTGCTGCAATAATAATGACGCTTCTTGTTACTACACTTCTAATATTACCCCTTGGATACATACTGTTAGTAAGTGGAATAGAAGTAACTGCCCTTATTAATAAATTACAAAATGACTTTCAAATGAGTGAAATTAGCAGGATAACTGACGAAATAATTATGGGGCTACCTTTATCGGACTCGATACGTGAGTTTCTTGATAGCTCTCTCCGTAACAACCTTGAAGCAATTGCAATTGCTGTTAAGGACTTTTCAATCGTAATTTTAAAAAGTATTACAACGCTTTCTAGTCAGTTTATCTTTTTCGTGATTATCACAATTTTCTCACTTTATTACTTTTATGTTGATGGACCATCATTCATTGAGAAAATTAAAAAAGTATCTCCTTTAGATAAAAAAATTGATGACTTACTTCTTCATCAATTCTCTGGACTGTCTTTAACTCTTGTTGGTAGTGTCTTTTTAATTTCAATAACTCAAGG
>CAJQSO010000039.1 GCA_905614365.1 uncultured Candidatus Thioglobus sp. | reverse complement strand
GTTACCATCGACATCATAAAGATAAGCGCCTTCGCCACGCTCAAAAAAAATTGGTGTACCGCCAACGCCATTAAAAGCACGAACAGGTGAATTAACACCTCCAGGTATATAGTCTTGAGCCTCTTTAAATAATGCTGACGATCGATTCATTAGTTTTCCTGAATATTAGTAATAGCTGGGTATTTTTTTAAATGAGAAATATGTGACCAGACAATTAATACATTATCCAATAATAACTTCATATTGACAGTAGTTTGTGACATAGAAATTGCAGAATTAATATCATCTTGTAGATTGAATAAATAATTACTAGATGTTCTCTCAACAACCTTATTTAGCTCTAAATTAGCCCCTTCATGGTTTAGGATTTTTATTTTTATTCCTTCATTCAGTAGCTGTTGCAAACATTTCAAAACCTCAATTTCATTACCATCAAATATTTCTGTATCGTATATCTTGGTAGGGCTTATTGCGATCTCTAATAGTAAATTCTGCCAGTTTTGATAATGAAAAAAGTAGTCTCCCTTTAAATCCTCTAGAGCTTTATGAGGGATTCCATGGGAACTTTCTAATAGCTGCAAAGCATCAAAATCATCCCTTGAATCTTTGTCGATATTTTTTGAGAGCCAATCTGCACTTTCTTTTTCATATGTAGGATTTATATGGATAGTCTGGCATCTAGATAAAACAGTTTGTGGAAGGGAGCGAGCATTATGAGCCAATAAAATAATAAGAGTATTTTTTCTTGGCTCTTCTAGAGTCTTTAAAAGACCATTTGCTGCATTTACATTCATTTGATCCGCATAAAAAATAATACCAATTTGGAGTGAATCAGCTGTTTTACCAAGTGAATCACAAAAAGCACGAATCTGGTCTACGCGAATATCTTTAGACATAGAGCCTGAGTCATTTAATTCGGCTCGACAGTAAATTAAATTTGGGTAATGCGATCGTCGTATTAATACAGTATGCTCTATATTGGTATTTGGCTCATCTTTCGTTAAAGATAAGCAGACTCCACATTTCCCACATGATGACTCTTTACAAAGAAGTTTTTGGATTAGGGCTTGAGCGAATTCAAATTTTCCAATCTTTTGAACTCCAGTAATAAGAAGCGCATGTGGCAAATGATTCTGATCAATCATTTGATTTATCTTTTTATGGGCACTTTGATGCCAAGGCAAATTCATAATACGTCTAAAAATAATTTAATCTTGTTATGGATTTCACTAATTGAGCCACTTGCATCTATTAACTTTATTCTCTCTGGGTAGGATTTAGATCTATCAATAAAAACTGAGCGCACCCGCTCAAAAAAGGCCCTTTCCTCTAACTCAATTCTGTCTTTAGCTGCTCGGGCTTCAATTCTTGTCATGCCAATATCAACACTCACATCTAGTAACAGAGTTAAATCAGGTTGGAATTCACCTAATACCCAACTCTCAAGCTTAGAAATACGATCTAAATCAAGCAACCTACCTCCACCTTGATAAGCAAATGAAGCATCAGTAAATCGATCACTAACAACCCAAGAGCCTTTATTTAAGGCAGGGATAATTTTATTTTGTATTAACTCATTACGAGAACTAAACATTAGCAATAACTCTGTATCACTATGCATTTCTTTATTATCAACATCGAGCAATAGTGTACGAATTTTTTCACCTAGATCAGTACCTCCTGGCTCACGAGTTCTTACAACTTCTACACCTTTTTGCTGCAAATAGCTACAAATAAGGTCAATTTGAGTACTTTTACCAGCACCTTCAACACCATCTACTGTAATAAATTTTCCTTTATTCATAGCATTCAATTTTAGACTAGTTATTATTTAAATATTTCTTGATATTTGCTTTATGTTTTTCATAAGTTGGCGCAAAAGCATGACTACCATCTTTTTTTGAAACAAAATACAAGTCAGTATTACCTGCAGGATGAAGGGCAGCATACAAAGATTGATAGCCCACCGAAGAAATTGCTCCTGGTGGTAGTCCTTTATTGCGGTAGGTATTATATAAACTGTCTATCCTTAAATCACTCTTCTTAAGTGGAGGAGAATAAGCATCTCCCAAAGCATAAATAACAGTTGGATCGGTTTGCAACCGCATATCTTCATTAAGTCTTCGTATAAATACACCTGCAATTAATGACTTTTCATCATCTAATGCTGTTTCATTTTCTATTAGAGATGCCAGGATAATAGCTTCATATGGAGACTTAAGCGGCAAGCCTTTATCTCTTTGATCCCACAATACCATTAATTTTTTATTCAATTCTAGATGAGCTCTTTTCAATACATTTTCGAGACTCTCTCCATAGTTAAAATTATATGTTTCAGGAAAAAACCACCCATCATAAGGCTCATTGATACCAATTGATGTCATTACCTCTTTAAGCGAGCCACTAGAACCAATAGAAGGATCATTAGTTAATTGATTAAAATAAAATTTAATAGTCTTGCCTTCGATCAAGGTTACCGAAGTCACAAGAACAGATCCTGTTGAAATTTTATCTATAAAAGCCCATATACTTGTGCCTGGTAATATCTCATAATAACCTGATTTTAGTTTTTTATTAGCATTAAGAAACTTACTAAATGACGTAAAAAATAGCTCAGACTTTATGAGCCCCTCATCACTTAATTCTTTGGCAACAGAGCCAATTGAAGATCCTTTTTTAACCTCAAATATTTGGCTTTTAGTAACTATCATATCTTTTGAAGATAGCGACCAGATTGCAAATAATAACAGGACAAGTAAAGCTGCTAATTTTGAAAAATTTTTATTCTTATCGCTTATGGACATGTCCACGAACTAATTTCTTTTGTTTTAGATAAAAATGCTTTTTGAATTTTTTCTGTTAGTGGGTTTTTACCAAGCTTATGAGTCTCAATTAAATGCACAGGTTGTATACCTATAACGCTATTTGAAATAAACACCTCATCTGCCTGTTGAACTTGATTAATAGAAATATTACTTTCTAAAGCGTCCATTTTAAGTGACCTTGCAAGCTCAAGGATAAGTGATCTCCTGCTACCCACAACACCACATCTATCTAATTTAGGTGTTAGTAGCTTATTTCCAAATATAAAATAGATATTTCCCTGGGTTACCGATATAACATTTTCTTTTTCATCCAGCATAATTGCCTCATTACTTGACAAGTTTGACCTTGCTAAAATCTGCTCAAGCCTATTACAATGCTTTATACCTGCTAATTGTGGATTCGAATGATAACCACTTATTGAGTATTCAAGTGAAAATTCTTTATTAATTAAAGAGGGATGCATTTCAGAAATAATAACAATCCTTACAGGCTCAATATCATCTTTATAGCCATAACCCCTAAGAGTATTACCACGTGATAAGATTAACTTAACAATGCAGTTTTTCTTCAGAGATAATGCAAATGCCTTTTTTATATCACTCAGCCATACACCCTCATCAATCTTATTAATGGAGAGTTTTTCACGGCCTATTTCTAAGCGAGAGAAATGACGTGGCCAAAATAAAATTTGATTATCCACAGCAACACAAGTTTCAAATAAACCATCACCATACTGCATATTACGGCTAAAAATAGAAATTTTGTCCTGCTCTTCACCATTAATCAATACAACTGAATTCATATCGTGTTTTTGTCTTTTTATTAGAATAAATTATAGTGAAAGAAAAAAATCTTATGACCACCTTTATTTAGAGAATCCGAATTAACTTAACAAAACTCTATGGAGAACGAATCAATAATAGGCTTATTTATGAGTAGGAGCAGCAATAATCCACTACAGATTTTACTTCCAACTTAAAAGAGCTTTTTGCAGGAACCTCAAACGACTGACCACCATGAATCTTTTGCCATTCAGTTGTTCCAGGTAATAATATATCCATTTCACCAGCCATTATTTCCATTAGTTCATGCTGCTCAGTAGCAAACTCAAATGATCCTGGCATCATAATTCCAAGAGTTTTAACGATTCCATCACTAAGCATAACTTTTCTACTTGTTACCTTTCCATCAAAATAAATATTAGCCTCTTTGGTAATTTCTACGTTTTTAAATGTTGACACAACTTACTCCTAAACTTGATCCATAACATACTGAGTTAATAAAGGAACTGGCCTTCCTGTTGCACCTTTTTTTGAGCCTCCAAGCCATGCAGTTCCTGCAATATCAATATGTGCCCATGAGTAATTCTTAGTATAACGCGCTAGAAAACATGCAGCAGTTACTGTGCCTGCCTCTCTTCCACCAATATTTGCCATATCTGCAAAATTAGACTTAAGTAATTCATCATACTCATCATCAAGAGGAAGCTGCCAAACTGTATCCATTGATGAAACACCTGAATTTTTAAGACTATCAGCTAGATTTTGATCATTAGACATGACACCTGAATGGTGCTTACCTAATGCAACAATTACAGCGCCGGTAAGAGTAGCAATGTCAATCACAACTTTTGGATTAAATTTTTCACAGTAAGTTAGGGCATCACAAAGTATTAATCGGCCTTCAGCATCTGTATTTAGAATCTCTATAGTTTGGCCAGACATGCTTTTAACGACATCACCTGGTCTAGAGGCATTGTGAGCAGGCATATTCTCAACAGTAGGAACTACAACAGTTAAGTTCACTTTAAGGCCCATTTCTGCTACTGCACTCATGGTTCCAAGAACTGATGCAGCACCACACATATCGTACTTCATCTCATCCATACCTGATCCTGGCTTTAGCGATATTCCTCCACTATCAAAAGTGACCCCTTTTCCCACCAATACAATTGGATCTTCTTTTCCACCATTAGAGTAACTTAAACTAATTAGTTTTGCAGGCTGGGATGATCCTAGAGAAACTGAAAGTAATGAGTTCATCCCCAAGGCCTCCATATCTGATTCTTCTAAAACTTCGCATTTAAGTTTATAAGTTGATGCTAATAATTGAGCTCTTTCAGCAATATAAGTTGGCGTGCATATATTAGGAGGTAAGTCACCTAGCTCCCTTGCTAAAGCCATTCCATTTGCAATTGCAACACCTTTACTAATTTCTGTGACGCCATTATTTTCAGAATGGAGATTCACTGCCTCTAGAACAATAGCTTTCTTTTCAACTTCTAGGCCAACTTTTTTTATCTGATAACTTTCATTTTTTAACACTCTTGCCGTTGTCATTTGTAACCAAGAATCATCATAGTCCTCTACTTCAAGACTTGGTATGACAACATTCTTCACTTTTGTGTCAACCATAGCTGAAGAAAGCGACTTAAGAACCTTAACGTATTTTTTTTGAGTTAATGGAGACTCTCCTAAGCCAATTGCTAATACCCTTTTTGATTTATAGCCTTCGACCTTACCAAGCATTAGTGTTTCACCTAAACTTGCTTCAAAACGATGAAGCTCAAGAAGGCCTTGAAGAATTCTATTTTCATTAGTTGTGTCTTTATAAACAAAAGCAACTGAGCAGTCACCACTGTAATGATCTGCCGCTTGATGAGTTACAAAAAATTCCATGATTTATTCCAAAAATTATAATCTCGGTATTCTACCAAAAAACTGTAAAATTTACTTCTTTAATCTTGAACTTTTAATATGAAAAAGCTTATTCTATTTTCTTTAATCATAATAACTAACTCCGTGATTGCAAATGTTGATACGGTTTTTAATCAATTAAAACCATTCTTTCCAACTATTACAACTGAAAATATAAAGAACTCAGAATTGGATGGTTTTTATGAGGTAGTGCTTATCAATCCACAGATTGATGTTTTGTACATCTCACTTGATGGGCGTTACGTTATTCAAGGTGCAATAACTGACATAGAATTAATGACCAATCTTTCTACAAAAAGAATAAACTCAGAAAGAATAAACATATTAAATAGTATTGATGAAAATAATAAAATAGTATTCAAAGCTGAAAACGAGCAACACATTGTCCATGTTTTCACCGATGTAGACTGTCCTTATTGTGCAAAGCTTCACTCAAATATGAAGGGTATGAATGCTCTAGGTATTACAGTTAAATACTTAGCTGCTCCAATTGAACAGCTTCATCCTAATGCACAAAGCGCTATGGAAAAAATATGGTGTGCAGAAGACACAGCTATTGCAATGCATAACTACAAAACTAATCGTTATTTGCCTAACAGCTCTGATTGCATAAACCCTGTTGAAGAGCAACTTGCAATCTCTAAGCAATTAGGAGTTAATGGAACGCCTTCAATCTTCCTTGAAAATGGGTCAAATGTTCCTGGCTACCAAGAGCCTAATGAACTTTTAAATAGCATCTTACAAGCAATTGCTCAATAAAGAAAACTCTAGAGTTATTGCACATAAAGCCATCTGCTTGGTTGCGTTGGAGAAGCAAGCTTTATCAGATGCCTTATTTCCAGCAGAAAGCACTGAATCTCCCTTTGCAAAATCCTTGGTATATGGCTCAATCCGATTCTATCATCACCTTAATGACATAATTACGCCTCGAATAAAAAGGCCATTAGAGAGAAAAAACCTGGATATCCATAGTTTATTAGTGCTTGGGGCATATCAGCTTTTATACACTGACATTTCAAGTCATGCTGCTATCAATGAAACTGTTGAGGTTGCAGAAAAAATTGGAAAAACCTGGGCTAAAGGCTTTGTTAATGCAATACTTAGAGGAATTGATCGGGATAAAGACTCAATCTTAAAGATAGCTCATCATTCTCATCCAAGCTGGCTTGTAAAAAAAATAAAAAAAGATTACCCATTAGACCACCAAGAAATATTTTGTGAGAATAACAAAAAAGCCCCAATGTCGATTCGTGTTCATCCATCAATTGATGTAAATGCTTTTCAAAAGAAATTAAAAACACAAAACATATTTTCCGAGAAATCAAACATTGCCCCTCAAGCGCTCATTCTAGATGATGCTGTAAAAGTCAGCAGCCTGCCAGATTTTGAAAAAGGGTCTTGCTACATACAAGACGTATCTGCACAGCTTGCAGCTCTTCTAGTTTCACCAAAAAAAGGGGAGTTAATTCTTGACGCATGTTGCGCTCCTGGAGGCAAAACAACGCACATAGCTGAACTATGTCCTGATGCAAATATAGTTGCTCTAGATAATGATGAAACAAGATTACTAAGGGTTAAAGAAAATATCAATCGCCTTAAAACCAAAAATATTCAAATTGTTGTTGGAGATGCAACAAGTCAAGACTGGTGGGATCAAAAACTGTTTGATAAAATCTTAATTGATGCTCCTTGTACAGGAACAGGAGTCATTCGAAGACACCCAGATATTAAACTATTAAGAAAGCCAAAAGATGTCAGTCAGATTACTAAAATTCAAGCTTTAATTCTTGATAATTTATGGCATCTCTTGAAGCCAGGTGGCGATCTTATCTACGCTACTTGCTCAATTCTTCCAGATGAAAATGAGAGACAAATTATCAGCTTTCTTGAAAAGTTTAAAGATGCGACCAATGAAAAAATATCCCTTTCATGGGGGAATGGCTCCATTGGTAAACAACAACTACCTAAGAAAATATATGATGGCTTTTATTACGCCAAACTCACAAAAAAACTATAAAGAAAAAACTGCCTTTATTTGTCCTCAAGAGCAATATCTAAAACCTGATCTATCCACTTTACTTTAACAATCTCAAGTTTACTTTTAATTTTTTCAGGCACTTCAGAAAGTTCACGCTCATTATCTTCAGGAATAATAACAGTTTTAATCCCGCCCCTCATCGCAGCAAGTAATTTTTCTTTTAAACCTCCAATTGGAGTTATTTCGCCTCTTAGCGTTATTTCTCCAGTCATTGCTACAGCAGCTTTAACTTTTCGTCCTGTTAAAACTGAAACAAGAGCGGTGCACATTGCAGCTCCCGCACTTGGACCGTCCTTAGGTGTTGATCCATCGGGTACATGAATATGAATATCAAGTTTTTCGTGAAAGTCATCCGCTAAACCAAGAGATTCAGCACGTAACCTGGTTACAGACATTGCTGCCTGAATAGACTCCTTCATAACATCACCAAGTTGGCCAGTGTAGTTAAGCTTTCCTTTACCTTTATATGAAGAAGCTTCAATTGTAAGAAGGTCTCCACCAACAGATGTCCATGCTAAACCAGTCACCTCACCAATCTGATTATGCTCTTCAGCAAGACCAAAACGATATTTTTTCATACCCAAAAATTTTGGTAGACTTTTTGAATTAATTATTGCTCTAGCTTTTCGTTTTTTTAGAGTAATATCTTTAATAACCTTTCTACAAATACTTCCAATTTCACGATCAAGACTTCGCACTCCTGCCTCTCTGGTGTAGTAACGAATAATATCCATTATTGCGGAGTCTTTAAAAATAATTTCAGAGTTTTTAACACCATTATTTTTCATTTGTTTAGAAATTAGATGGCGCTTAGCAATTTCAAGCTTCTCATCTTCAGTATATCCAGACAAGTGAATAATTTCCATACGATCTATTAAAGCCTCAGGAAGATTTAAAGAGTTTGCAGTGGCAACAAACATTACCTGAGAAAGATCATAATCCACTTCTAAGTAATGGTCATTAAAAGTATGATTTTGCTCTGGATCTAATACCTCTAGCATTGCAGAGCCAGGATCACCTCTAAAATCAGAAGCCATCTTATCAATCTCATCTAATAGAAATAATGGGTTTTTTACATTAACTTTTTGCATTTTTTGGACAATTGAACCAGGCATTGCTCCAATATAAGTTCTTCTATGGCCTCGAATTTCAGCTTCGTCTCTTACCCCACCAAGGGCCATACGAACATACTTACGATTGACTGATTTTGCAATAGACTCTCCAAGCGAAGTTTTTCCAACTCCTGGGGGTCCAACCAAACATAAAATATTTGCTTTATTGTGGGTGACTCGGCTTTGAACTGCTAAGTGTTCCATAATCCTTTCTTTAACTTTATCCAAACCATAGTGATCTTCATCAAGAATTTTTTGAGCTTTTACCAAATCTTGGTTTGTTTTCGTTTTTTTACTCCAGGGAACTGAGCATAAATTTTCTATATAAGTCCTAATAATTGAAGCATCTGATGATTGAGAAGACATTCTTTGAAGCTTATTAAGCTCTCCTTGAGCTTTCTTCTTAGCTTCTTTTGGCATTTTTGCCTTATTTATACTATTTTGTAAATCTTCAATCTCATTCTCATCATCAACCGTTCCAAGCTCTTTTTGAATAGATTTCATTTGCTCATTCAAATAGTAATCTCGTTGATTAGACTCCATCTGTTTGCGCACTCGACTTTGAATTTTTTGCTCTGCGCCCAGAACATCTAGCTCACCTTCGAGAATGGATAGAATTTTCTCAAGCCTTTCTCTTGCCTCGCTACTTTCTAGCAAACTCTGTTTTTCTTCAATTTTAAGATTAAGATTTGCAATAATGACGTCACTAAAACGTTCAATATCTGTAATTTCTTTAAGTACTTTATATACCTCTTCAGGGATTTTTTTACTAAGCTTTATATATTTTTCAAAGCTTTCAAGGGCTAAACGCATCATAGCCTTGATCTCAGTATCATCATCATGAGTTAGAGTACAGTCACTTAAGATAACTTCTGTATGCTCTCCTAAATCAACAAATTCTTCAATTTTTGCTCTTTTAACTCCCTCAACTAAAACTTTAATAGTTCCATCTGGAAGTTTAAGTAATTGTAGAATTGTTGCTAGGGTTCCTACTTTATGAAGTTCTTCATTGTTCGGCTCTTCAATAGTCTCATCTTTCTGGGTAACCAGAAAAATATTCTTATCAGCTTCCATAGCCTGAGTGACTGCATTAACTGAAGACTTTCTTCCTATAAATAAAGGAATTACCGTGTGGGGAAAAACTACTACATCTCTAAGAGGAAGTAGTGGAATTGATTGCTTGTCTAAGCCGTTTGGCTCTGTGGTGATTTCTGTTCCCATAATAATGAAACGCCTTGCTTGTCTAGTAATCTTTCTAGATAGTGTCGAGTGACATTAATTTCAAGTAGCCATTGCCCAAATTCATTCATTATTTCTTTTTGAATAAATCCAACTTTATGAATTTCACTTCTAATATAAGCAGATTGAACATCTAACTTAATGCCTGCAAAAGTCATCATTCCGCTTAAACTCTGAGAGAGAGCCTGATAAAGTAGGTCGATTCCTTCACCCGTATGAGCTGAAATCCAAACTCTATAAATATTCCCATCATGATCTTTATCTAAGCGAGGCTTAAAATCAGCAATTCCATCAATCTTGTTCATTACAATAATTTTTGGAATATCCTGGGCCTCAATTTGCTCAATAATATCCTCTACCTGCTCAATTTTATCTCTTTTATTAGGATCAGCAGCATCAACTACATGAAGTAAGACATTGGCTTGTCGAGTTTCCTCAAGAGTCGACTTAAAAGCTTCAACCAGCTCATGAGGCAAATCTTGAATAAAGCCAACCGTGTCAGCTATCACTGCCTCCCCTGAAGCCGGCAAGATAACACGTCGAATAGTTGAGTCTAGTGTCGCAAATAACTTATCATCCGCATAAACTTTGGCCTTAGTCAGGATATTAAATAGAGTAGATTTTCCTGCATTTGTATATCCTGCAAGGGAAATCATAGGAAGTTGATTCTTAATTCGCGATTTACGTCCCAAATCATGTTGCTTATGAACCTTATCAAGTCGCTTATTAATATTTTTTATACGTACCGAAATTAATCGCTTATCTGTTTCAAGTTGCGTCTCACCTGGACCACGAAGCCCAATACCACCTTTTTGCCTTTCAAGGTGAGTCCAACCTCTTACAAGTCTAGTAGATAGATGCTTTAACTGAGCTAGCTCTACTTGCAATTTTCCCTCAAAGGAGCTTGCTCTTAATGCAAAAATATCTAAAATTAAGCCAGTTCGATCCATAACCTGACACTTCAAAGCTTTCTCTAAATTACGTTCTTGAGAGGGGGATAACTGCAGCGAAAAAATAACTAAATCAATTTCATTATCACACACAATTGTTGCGAGCTCATCCACCTTACCCGTACCAATAAAAAACTGCGCTTTAGTAATACTTCTTTTAACTTTAATAGTATCAATAATACTCAAGCCAGAAGACAATGCTAACTGTTGAAATTCACCAATACTGCTTGATGCCTGCTTATTTGAAGTTAGCTCAATATGAACCAATATAGTTCTTTCACCTTGACCTACAGCATCCTTTTGGCGATCAAAAAGCTCCATAGATATTCTTAAAAGGTCAGTATATTAAAAGTGAAATTAATCAACTTGCTTTACGAATATTACTTTGTTTATTGTCAGAAATATGAACAATCATAGGTTGTTTTTTTCTTTCCACAACCTCTTTGTCTATAACAACTTCTTTAACGCTTGGAGTTGAAGGTATTTCGTACATCGTCTCTAGTAACAAATCTTCCAAAATAGCCCTCAAGCCCCTCGCACCAGTTTTCCTTTTAAGGGCAAGTTTTGCAATCGCTAAAAGGGCATTTTTTCTTATAGTAAGCTTCACGCCTTCAATTGCAAAAAATTGTTGAAACTGCTTGACTACAGAATTTTTAGGTTTAGTAAGAATTTGAACTAATGCTTCTTCATCAAGCTCATCTAAAGAAGTATGGACAGCTAATCGACCTACTAATTCAGGAATTAACCCAAATTTAATTAAATCATCTGGCTCTAAAAATTTATAAAGTTCAGTTAATGTTTTTTTGCCACTTGCTTCCTTAACGTTAGCAGAAAAACCGATACCAGTAGCTTTTTCAATGCGCCTATCAATAACCTTTCCAAGTCCGTCAAATGCACCACCACAAATAAATAATATTTTTGAAGTGTCAACATCAATAGTTTCCTGGTTAGGATGTTTTCTTCCACCCTGAGGAGGAACAGATGCAATAGTTCCTTCAATCAATTTAAGCATAGCTTGCTGAACTCCTTCTCCAGAAACATCTCTTGTTATTGAGGGGGAGTCAGACCGGCGTGAGATCTTATCAATTTCATCAATAAAAATAATGCCTTGTTCTGCTCTTTCTGGATCAAAATCGCATTTTGAGAGTAGACTTTTAATTACATTCTCTACATCATCACCAACATAGCCAGCCTCAGTTAAAGTTGTTGCATCAGCAACAGCAAAGGGTACGTCTAAAAAGCGCGCCAAAGATTGTGCAAGAAGAGTCTTTCCACTCCCAGTTGGTCCTATAAGTAAAATATTTGATTTATCGAGCTCTACATCATTTGATATGTAATTTGTTTTTAGTCGCTTGTAGTGATTATAAACTGCCACTGAAAGAACTTTTTTTGCATGTGACTGACCAATAACATATTCATCTAAAGAGGCATACAATTCTTTTGGAGTATTATTCCAATCCTGATGCCGATCTTTTTTATCTTTGACAGTTTGTTCTTGAATCAGGCTATAGCAAGAATCAATACATTCATCACAAATATAAACTCCTGGACCTGCAATTAGGCGGACTACTTCATCCTTGTGTTTTGAGCAAAATGAACAGCTAAGATCTTCAGTATTTTGGTCCATAGACAAATTTAAATTTATCGCTTATTAATTACTTTATCAATGAGCCCATATTTCGCAGACTCGCTCGCTGACATAAAATTATCTCTGTCAGTATCTTTTTGAATATTTTTCATACTCTGACCAGTATGGTCCTTAAGTATTGTATTTAGGTTATCTCTAACTTTAAGAATTTCTTGAGCATGAATATCTATATCACTTGCTTGACCTGAAAATCCACCTAGAGGCTGATGAATCATCATCCGCGCATGAGGTAGTGCAAACCTTTTTCCCTTAGCTCCTGCTGTTAGAAGAAGTGCGCCCATACTTGCAGCTTGTCCTATACAAAGAGTAGAAATATCTGGCTTAATAAATTGCATTGTGTCATAAATAGCAAGGCCTGCAGTTACTGAGCCCCCTGGAGAATTTATATACAAATGAATATCTTTATCTGGATTCTCAGATTCTAAAAAAAGTAACTGGGCTACTACAACATTTGCAGTGTAATCTTCAACTGGACCAACCATAAAAACAACTCGCTCTTTTAGAAGTCTAGAATAAATATCATAGGCTCTCTCGCCTCTTCCAGAGCTCTCAATTACCATTGGGATTTGATTTAAGTTTTGAATTGTCATATTAATTCTGCGGGCTCATTATTTCTAAAAAAGTCTTATCTGTCATCGTTACTTTAGCCTGTCCTGCCACATGCTTGGCTACCATATCTTCAACAACGATTGATTCAATATTAGCTAGTCTTGAAGGATCAGTATTGTACCAATCAATCATTTGTTGTGCACTCTCACCATATTGGAGTGACATCTCATTAAGTTTAGCATCAACCTGATCTTTTTCAGCTTTTATTTCACCATCTGTTGCAATTTTATTGATTAATAAACCAAGTTTAACTCTTCTTGCAGCTTCTTCTTGAAACATTTCTGCAGGCAATTTACCTTTAGAAGGCATACCTTGCTGCTCCATTCTAGACTCCATATCTTGCTGCAACTTGAGTGATTCAGCAGAAATACTGCCCTCAGGTACTTCAAAATCATTTGCATCTAAAAGAGCTGTAAATGCAGTATCTTTATTTTGCTGAACCAGTCGAGATTCTAATTCAACTTGCATCTGCTTAGACATTCTTGATTTCATAGTTTCGAAATCTTTTTCTCCAAATTTTTTGGCAAATTCATCATCTCTTTTTACTTCTGTTGGAGAACCGACTTCATTGATAGTAACTTTAAAGATAGCCTCTCTTCCTGCCAAATTTTCTACATGATAATCTTCTGGAAATGTTGCAGCTACCTCAACTGTTTTTTTAGGTGCAATATCTATAAGGCCTTTTTCAAACCCTTCAATCATAGTGCCTCTTCCTAAAACAATTTCAAATCCTTCAGCAGCTCCACCTTCGAAGGATTCACCATCTAGTAAGCCTTCAAAGTCAATTATTAAACGATCACCTTCTTTAGACTTTCTCTTAACAGTCTTATATTCAGTTGACCTGTCTTGTAAATCTTGAAGAGCTCGCTCTTCATCTTCGTCTGTAACTTTTGAATTAATTTGATCCATAGCTAAACTTTTTAAAGAGCCCACTTTAATCTCGGGAAATACTTCAAACTCAATTGTATAAACAAAGCTGTCTGAGTTTTCAGTATCTACATTCACTAATGATGGCTGCGCAGCTGGAGAAACATCCGCATCAGTAAGTGCATCTGCCAAAGTTTCAGTTACAATTTCATTAGCAGCATCAGATTTAGCACTACCACCAACACGTTGGCGCAAAATTGCAGCTGGAATTTTTCCTTTTCTAAAGCCATCTATGCGAACTTTTGAGGCAAGGCTCTTGATAATTTTTTCTGTTTTTTGATTGAAAGTATCTACAGGCAATTCAACCGTAAGGGATCTCTTTAATCCCTCAAGTTTAGTGAGTGAGGTCTTCATCTAGTTATAAATCCGTAACATGTTAAAAAAAAAGAAATTATACAGGATTTTCTTACTCAAAAAAAAGGTGCCTTACTCTGCAAAATTGTTTAAAGAAAATTGCACTAAAAACGAGACCCTGTATAGCTTACTTTGTAATCTGACAAAGATAGCCATTCTGGATTTATTTCAACCCCCCAACCAGGCTTATGATTCATCTCAAGACACCCATCAATAATTTTATAATTTGGGTAAAAAAGATTATCTTGCCAAGGGTAGTAATCAAGACCTTCTATTGAAAACTCCAAATATTTTCCTGGATTGTTAATAGAGCCCATAACATGAGCTGAAAAAAGCGTCACTAAAGAAAGGTTTGCTGAATGCAAGGTTACGGGCAGGTTGGCTCGCTCTGCCATCTTTGCAACCTCTAATGTTCTAGTAACCCCTCCCATATAACAAATATCTGGCTGAATAATATCCACAACCTTAGTATCAATCATATGGCTCCAGACTCGCATATCATTGTCTTGCTCACCGCCACTAATATCAATATCTAAGGCATTTTTAACCTCACGTGTCCACTCTGGCTTCCAATATGGGCATGGCTCTTCGAAATGACTTACGCCATAATCTTGGAGCATGTGTCCAACTTCAATTGCCTTTTTAGGACTAAAAGCGCTGTTTGCATCAACAAGCAAAGAAACATCGTCTCCTAGTGCTTTTCGCACCTCTTTTATAATTGCTTCGGTTCGTCCTGGCCATTGATCAGAATCATGGCCACACTCTTTGCCAATTCTAAATTTAAATGCAAAATAACCATTTTCTTCTTTAAGAGCAAGAAGTCTTTCTGCCTCAGCTTCTGGACTAATCTCTCTTTGCATACTTGAAGCATAAACTGGTAAAGATTCTGTATCGCCCCCTAATAATTGGCAAACGCTCTTATTAGCTCGCTTAGCTTTAATATCCCAAAGTGCAGTATCGAGACCGCTTAAAGCTCTATAAAGATAAGTTCCAGGAAACTTATGCTCCCTTTCTAAAACCTCTCTATTGATTAAGTCAATATCTTCTCCACTAAAACCTAGAACATGAGGAGCTACTTGCCGATGAAGAACTTGGGCGCTTATATCTGCATTATAAGTTGATGTTTGCCCCCAACCCTCATCACCTTCATCCGTTCGAACACGAACAAGGCCAATATACTCATTTGTAAAAGTTTCTATACTGATAATTTTCATAAATAATTACTGTAGTTTAGGTTCTAACTCTTTACTCTTTATGTCTTCTAAAATTAAATCTGAAGCCTTTTCGCCAACCATAATTGTTGCGGCGTTGATATTACCACAAACTAGTTGAGGAAATATTGAGGCATCTGCTACTCTAAGATTGCTAATACCATGAACTCCTAGATTACTGTCAACAACATTTTTCAGTGGGTCAGGCCCCATTCGGCAAGTACTGCAAGGATGAAAGACAGTCCAAACTGTATCTTTAATATGCTGAATCATTTGCTCATCAGTCTGGCATTCTGGCCCAGGACGAAATTCTCCTCCAATAACCTCTCTAAAACTATCAGTTTTAGCCAATTTCCTAAGGACCTTAACACCCTCTAATAAATCTCTGATATCTTCTTTATTAGAAAGGTAGTTGGGCTCAATGATGGGAGGTTTTGATGGGTTGTTAGTTTTAATATGGACCCTTCCTCTTGAACGAGGGCTACAATTTGAAATTCCAAATAACATTGCTGAAAATGGATCTGGACTCATCATTGTCCTTTTTTCAGGAGACTCTAGAGAATAACTTACGGGTGAAAAATAAAGTTGAATATTTGGCTTCTCAAGACCATCACGTGTCCTAATGAATCCTCCAGATTGATTAACACTTAAACTCAGCGGCCCTCTTCTTGTAATAATATATCTTAGACCTTGATATATCTTTCCTAAAAATGGCCTTAACTGATCATTTAGGGTTGGCACTTTGCTTTTATAAAAGTAACTAACCCCTAGGTGGTCTTGAAGATTTTCTCCAACAGCTGGACTTTCATGAACTAAAGTAACTCCAGCTTTATCTAAAACATCTTTTGGACCCACTCCTGAAAGCTGAAGAAGTTGAGGAGAATTTATTGATCCTGCGCTTAATATAACTTCACATGAAGCCATCACTTGATGAATCTTACCTGACTTAATATACTCAACGCCGTAGGCCTTTTTATCTTTAATTAATACTCTTGTAGCCAAAGCCTTTTTGATAACAGTAAGATTAGTACGACTCTTTATCGGCCATAAGTATGCTCTGGAGGTGGACATACGCTGACCCCTATGAGTTGTAATTTGAAAGTTACCAACTCCCTCCTGATTTATACCATTCATATCTTTATTAAGATGAATGCCAATTTCCTGAGCAGCAGATAAAAAATTCTTACATAATGGGTGCAACTGGTCAGACACTTCTGAGACATTTAATGGGCCATCGCCACCTCTAAAACTGTCGGCACCATTTTGCCAAGATTCCATTTTCTTGAAGTAGGGCAGAACATCATTAAATGACCAACCAGGATTTCCCATCTCAGACCACTGGTCAAAATCTTTATGATTACCCCTCACATAAACCATTGCATTAATTGAACTAGACCCACCTAATACCTTACCTCTTGGCCAATAACTTGCCTTATTATCAGCATCTGGGCTTGGTTCTGTCATATACATCCAGTTAACAGCTTTTTGGTGGTAAGTCACTCCATAACCAATTGGCATTTGGATAAAGAAGCGACGATCTGAACCGCCTGCCTCAAGAAGCAGGACTTTATTAGAGGGATTTTTGCTAAGCCTATTGGCAAGAACACAACCAGCAGAGCCAGCCCCCACAATTATGAAGTCGTAATTAGACATAATAGAAAAATAAAGAATTCATACAGCTAGAAAAATAGAAATATTAAACGTCATCATTATATTGAAATCAAATAAAAATAACAAAATAATCTATATACTTCAATTTACAATTTTGACTAATCCTATTATGATCATTTCTGACTTTGATCCGTCTATCTATTTATTAATTTTATTACTAGGGGCATTTACCGCGGCATTTATTCAAGGTGCTATGGGATTTGGTTCTGGACTTGTTCTTAATGCTTTTTGGTTGCATATTTTGGATCCTGCACACGCTATTCCTTTAAACATTATTACTTGCTTGCTAATTTCAGGCGCGCCGATGTATAAATTAAGAAAAACTCTTGATTTTTCAAAACTTAGGCCATTTATTATATTTGGTATTATTGGTATACCTCTTGGAATGCTTCTACTAAAACTTACTGATCCTAAAATATTCAAAGTATCGATAGGAGTATTTTTAGTTTTTTATGCGCTAATAATGCTTATAAGTAAGAACTTTTCGATTAAGGTAAATACACGTAAGTCAATTGACAGTTTTATTGGCTTAATCAGTGGATTTATGGGTGGCTTTGCAGCTCTTGGTGGACTTCTCCCAACTATCTGGGTTGGCCTCCAAAAACTTCCGAAAAATACGCAGCGAGGAACCTATGAACCTTTTATTTTTATTACCAGCATTATGGCAGTAATAAGTTTTGCTATTGCTGGCCTATACACGCTTCAAATGGCTTATGACCTGCTCAAGATACTTCCAGCTTTAATCCTTGGCTCTTGGCTTGGTGTGAAAATTTATCATATACTTAATGGAGAAGTTTTCCGAAGGACAATTTTAGGATTAATTTTAACGGCAGGGCTAGTTTTATTAATTTAAAAATATGGCTTAAATATTAATGTTTTGCATTAATACAAAGTGTTGATTAATTTAATATAATTCAACCTGAACTGAAATTTTATATATACTAAAAATCAATTCTTATATTTAATAAGGATTTGTTTTAAAACCTAAGGAGAAAAAATGAAACTAATAAATAAAGTATTAGCTATCTCAGCAATTTCTTTAAGTCTTATGCCTTCGATTGTAAGTGCAGACTGCGGAAAAGCTAGACTAGCTGATTTTGACTGGAGTAGTGCTAATATTCATACCGCTATTGCCGGCTTCATCTTGGAGCATGGTTATGGATGTGAAGTTAGTATAACTAAAGGAAGTACAACGCCTATTATGGCTGCGCACTATGATGGACAGCTTGATGTAGTTACTGAGCTTTGGTATGACAACATTGCAGATACTTATAATGGTCATGAAGCAGATGGAACTGTGAGAAATCTAGGAGTAAATACTCCTGACTCTCAGCAAGCATTCTATGTTGATAAAACAACTGCTGATAAGTACAATCTTACAAATGTTCTAGATATGAATAGGCCAGAAATTGCTGCCTTATTTAGTGATCCTGAGAACCCATCAATGGGAAGAATGACTAGTTGTATTGGTGGCTGGACTTGCTACACAATTAACCTGGTTAAACAAAAAGCTTATGGATTAGATAAATACTATACTAACTTTGATCCAGGTTCAGGTGGTGCACTTGATGCAGCAATCGCAGGTGCGTTTGCCAAAAAGCAGCCAATCTTTACTTACTATTGGGCGCCAACTGGTCTCATGGGTAAAGTTGATCTAGTTAGATTAGCTGAGCCACCATTTAACGCAGAGTGCTGGGCATCTATGCAAGTTGTCGTTGAAGACATCAAAGCCAATGGTGAGGATGCATGGGTACCAACTTGTGGAGTTGAGTACAGAGATATGTCACTAGACAAGTCAGTTCTTTCTTCATGGGCCGATGCTCATCCTGCAGAGACTGAATTTTTAGAGGCTTATAGCATACCAACTGCGCAAGTTAACAGACTACTTGCATTCTATGAAGATGAGTCAGATGGTGATATGGAGCTAACTGCAATGGAGTATTTAGCGAATGATGATTCATGGAAATCTTGGGTACCAGCAGACGTTGCTGCTAAAGTATCTGGAGCTCTATAAGTTAATCTTAATATAAAAAAGAGCTCACTTGTGGGCTCTTTTTTTCATCAAAATCATTATGATAAGAAAAATTCTCACATACTTTACTTTCCCAATATTCTTTGTATGGCTATTAGTCATAAGTTATAACTCATCAAAAAGAAAGCCTGATAGTGTTATGGAGCTTTTTACTGATTTAAGTTGGCTCTATGATTGGCCTAAATGGCTAGATATACCTCTAATGAAGTGGATTAATGACGGCTTTAAAGTCTTTAATGAAAAATATGGAATTTACTTTGAAGTAATTAACGATTTTCTTCTTGGTGCAATTCTCTCTCTTAAGAAATTCTTAATCGTTTTACCTTGGCCAGTAGTTATTGCACTCGTTGTTGCAGTTGTTTTCTTTTCAAGTGGCAGAAAAATAGGAACCACCGTTTTTGTTGGTTTTTGTACATTTTTTATAGGCTTCCTGCATCCAAAGTTTTGGGATAAAGCCATAGAAACAACCTCTATTATGATAATTGGAATTATTATTTGTATTATTATTGGTATTCCATTGGGTATTGCAATGTCCCGAAATAATAAAGTTCGAAATGCAATATTACCAGTTCTTGATCTAATGCAAACAATCCCAAGCTTCTGTTACCTAATCCCAGGAATTATGCTGTTTGGTTTAGGTGCAGTTCCAGCAATTATTGCAACTGTTATTTATGCGGTTCCTCCATTAGTTCGATTGACTGATCTTGGAATTACCCTAGTTGATACCGAAGTTATCGAGGCAGCTGAAGCATTTGGGGCTAGCCCAAAACAAAAATTACTTGGAGTACAGTTACCTCTTGCCCTACCTAATATTATGCAAGGAATCAACCAATGCACAATGATGGCACTAGCTATGGTTGTAATTGCCTCAATGATAGGAACTCGAGGCCTTGGAGATGAAGTTTTACTTGGACTTCAACAGCTAAATGTTGGAAAAGCTACTGAAGCCGGTCTTGCAATTGTTCTATTAGCAATTGTGTTAGATAGAATTACACAGGCTTATGGTAAAAGAATACAAGATAGAAATAAACCACCAGAATAAACCCCTATTATGTCAAAAATCGAAATTAAAAATATTTATAAAATATTTGGTCCTCAACCTGACCAGGTTTTATCAATGGTCCAAAATGGAGCAGGTAAAGAGCAAGTTCTAGAAGAGACTGGACATACTGTTGGCTTGGATAACGTTTCATTATCTATCGAAGAAGGTGAAATTTTTGTTTGTATGGGTCTATCTGGATCAGGTAAGTCAACTTTGATTAGGCATATTAATAGATTAATTGATCCAACTGCAGGACAAGTTCTTGTAAATGATGTTGATGTATTAAGTCTAGATGAAAAAGAAATTTTAGAGTTCAGAAAAAAAACAATGAGCATGGTTTTTCAGCGATTTGGATTATTCCCCCATAAAACAATAATTGAAAATGTTGCTTATGGACTGGAAATTCAGGAGGTTCCTGAGAGCCAAAGAAAGGAGATTGCTCAGGGACAAATTGATGCTGTAGGACTTCAAGGGTTTGAAAATCAATATCCTGCGCAATTATCTGGCGGGATGCAGCAAAGAGTTGGACTTGCAAGGGCTCTTGCAACTGATCCACAAATCCTTCTAATGGATGAAGCTTTTAGTGCTCTAGATCCATTGATTAGAAGTGAAATGCAAACTCAGCTTGTTGATCTTCAGTCAAAACTCAAAAAAACTATTGTCTTTATTACCCATGATTTGGATGAATCACTCAAATTAGGTGATCATATAGGAATATTAAATGGTGGCCGATTAGTTCAGGTTGGTCGGCCAGAAGATATTATCCTCAATCCAGCTGATGATTATGTGAAAGCATTTGTTAAAGACGTTAATCGCTCAAAAGTTTTAAGAGCTAAAACTGTAATGACTAAAATTGATAAATTTGATGCCTCTAGTATTAACCCATCTTCAACATATAAGTATGACGAGGATACTTTTATTGAAGAATTAATTCCAAAAGTATTAAAAGATAGATCCACAATCGAAGTCATTGATAAAACTGGAAGTACTACTGGATATATTTCATCTAATGAACTTTCTGAAGCCCTAACTAAAACAAAGTAATGTCTCAGGGCAATTTCGTTAGTAAAAATATAATCATTTCAGCTTCAGCTGATGGACTTGGTTGGTGTATGGCTACTTTTTTAATAGATCAAGGCCATACAGTTTACTTATCTGACATTAATCAACAAAAAATTGATGAAATTCATAAGCATCCGCTTTTTAATAAAAGGATATTTATTGAAAATGTTAATGCTGGGAATCCAGAATCAGTTAAGTCATATTTCAAAACTCTCTCCCAAAAAGTTACAAGTATTGATGCTCTAATCAATAACGTTGGAATTGCTGGCCCTACTGGTCCGATGGAAGATTTAACTATCGAGGATTGGAAGCAAACGATTGATATAAATTTAAATAGCCACTTCTACTTTACTAAGTTTGCAATTCCACTTTTAAAGAAGAATAAGGGGGGTTCAATTATTAATCTATCTTCAACAGCTGGACTATTTGGATTTCCATTAAGAACTCCTTATGCTGCAAGTAAATGGGCTATTATTGGAATTACAAAGTCACTCGCGATGGAACTTGGTGAATTCAATATTAGAGTAAATGCAATTTGCCCAGGATCAGTTTCAGGCGATAGAATTAATCGTGTTATTAAGTCAAAAGCCAAATTAATCAACTCTTCTGAAAAAGAAGTAAAAGAAGATTTTGAGGCGATGGTCTCACTTAAGACTTTTGTAGATAAAGAAGATATAGCAAATATGGCAAGCTTCCTAATATCAAATGAAGCACACAGAATTTCTGGTCAAATAATGACAGTAGATGGCAACACTGAGAGAATGGATTAAACTCAAAAGTTGCGCGTTTTAAAATTTAACTGTTGCTTGTTAAATCTATTATTTAAGTTAGAGTACTTTATTAAAAGACTTAACAGCTATATGTTATTTTTTATCTTCTGACTCTAGTCGTTTAAATTCTACAACAGTCATTACCGCTCCTACTATAGCAAGCGCAAAGCAAAATAACCCAGTAAAGAATATTAGTGAATCATCCATGATTAGTCCTTCCTGGCTATTATTTTAAAATAAATAGCAAAAGTTAAAATAGATGGAATCCAGGTTGCAGTAAACAATGCCTCCTGTTTTAAATCTTGACCAGTAGTAACATCAATTCCTTGAAACCATAGATAAGCTGTTGTTACAAATGCAACACCCACTGACATTAAAATACATATATCTGACGTTTTTATCATAATTACATCCTTTTTTAAAAATTAATCTTCATTCCAAAAAGCCGCAGAACCTATTAACAAAAATATTACTGCTAGTGAGGCATGCGCTCTTATACTTGTCTCGTTCGGTAGCTCTATTAAAAGTGGCACAAAATTAGCCATACCAAGCAAAAGCCAGAGTACCGACAATAAAGATAGGGAAAGGGCTACCATCCCAATTTTTCTTCTCATAAAATCACCAGCTCAAGTTTAATGAAGTCCAGCTATGTATTGTGACAAGGCTTCAATTTCAACTGTCGTTAAACCTTTAGCAACATTCACCATCATCTCATTTGCTCTAGCAACATCTGTAGAACCTGTTTGTTCATTTATGGAATATTGACGAAATGCTTTTAGTTGTGAAGCAGTATATTCTGCATGTTGAGCACTGATTGCAGGGAAGCCTGCAGTTGGAATACCTAAACCTTTGGCTCCATGACAAGCAATACAAGCTGTCGTTTGAGTATCCATTTTTCCACCAACATAAATCTTACGTCCAAGTTCAAGAGTTTCAGCATCTGCATTTGCGCTGTTTTCACTTATAGTTTGGATTGAATAATAAGCTGCAATATCGAACATGTCTTGCTCAGAAAGCATTCCTGCAACACCATTCATCATTGCATTCTTTCTTTCACCTGACTTAAAGTGCTGTAATTGTTTTATAAGGTAAGCCTCGCCTTGACCAGCTAACTTAGGAAAAGAAGGAATGTTGCTATTACCTGCAAGACCATGGCAACCCATACAAGTTGCAGTCTTTACTTGACCTGCTTCAGCATCACCTGCAGCAATAATAGGACTGCTTAAAGAGGCAAATAATATACAAGCTAAAACAATAATGGTCTTTTTCATTCTTAATCTCCAAAAAATTCAAGGAAATTATACGTGAAAAATAATGGTATCGTAAACTTCAATTAGGACAGTTTTATCTATTAATATTAGTATTTAGAATTTTGAATAGAAAGGTATTCAGCAATGGATCGTTCAAACCCTTCAGCCATTGGAGCCATTGCATTCATGTATGAATTTTGTCGTTCACCTGACTGAAAATATTCTAATTGCTGAACAATCCAATCAGCATCTTTTCCAGCTAAAGAAGGTGCATTTTCATCTGTCGAATGCCCATTTTGACCATGACAACTTACACAGCCCAAAGCACTATACATAGCTTCGCCTTCACTATTAGCATTTGAGCTTAGCGAACAAATAGCTAAAGCAATTGTAGCCGCTGTTAAAAAATATCTTTTCATTGAATCTAAGTCCCAACATAATTCATTAAATGAATTATACCCATTTCTAGTTTATTCAAAACCTGGAGTATTGCATTGTTAACAATTACCTCCCTTTCCAGACTGGAGATCTCTTTTCAGAAAAAGCTTTAGGACCTTCTTTTGCATCTTCAGAATTTAACATCTTCTGATAAGCCTCAATTTTTCCAGATCGCATAATTTTATAAGCACTTTCTAAATCCATTTGATCTGTTTTTCTTACAACAGATTTTATAGCTGCTAAAGAAAGCGGTGCAGACTTAGCAATTTGATGTGCCCACTCTATTGCTAAATTTTCTAATTCGCTTAAAGGGCAGCTTCGATTAACTAGGCCAAAGTGTTTTGCTTCATCTATGGCCATTCGTCGACCTGTCATAAGCATGTCCATTGCTACTGCAGATGGCAAGCGTCGCGGCAATCTTAAAATACCTCCACTATCAGGAATAATGCCTAGAGTAGCTTCGGGAACAAAAAACTCTGCAGTATCTGCTGCAATTATAAGATCAGCCGCTAGTGCTAACTCAAAGCCTCCTCCAACTGCTAGTCCATTTACTGCGGCAATGACAGGTTTATCAAGATCCCACAGCTCTGTTAACCCAGCAAAACCACCCAATCCAAAATCTGCATTAATTGCCTCACCCTCAGATGCGGCCTTTAAATCCCAGCCTCCACAAAAAAAACGATCGCCTGCGCCTGTAATAACAGCTACTCGTAATTTATTATTATCTCTAAAACTAATAAATGCGTCACCGAGCGCATGACTCGTTATAGCATCAATTGCATTAGCTTTTGGTCGGTCTAAGGTAATCAACATTACGTCATCATAGATTTTGCAAATAACACTATTGTTCATAAATTTCCCAATTAAAAGGCTGATTAGCCTAAGTTTAACTTAATAAGAGCGTCTACAGCAATAACTCCGTTCCCTCTCTTTAATACTAATAATGGATTAATATCCAATTCAATAATGTCATTTTCATTGTTTAGTTTCACAACAGACATTACACAATTAATTATCGCCTCAATATCTCCCTCTGGATTGTTTCTAAAGCCTTTAATTATTGGAAAAACTTTTAATTTTGATAAGGCTAGTGAAACATCCTCTCTACTAACTGGAAATAGTAATGGAATAGTATCTTTAAAAAGCTCTACCAAGATACCACCGCTTCCAATAATAATGTATTTTCCAAAAATTGGATCATTAGCCATTCCAATAATCAATTCAGTAACTGAATCTTGAACCATTTTTTCAAGAAGAAGGGATGGGCCAATCTTAAATAAATCCTGACAAGCTTTCTCAAGGACTATAGGATCATTAATGTCCAATAGAACAGCGCCTAACTCTGTTTTATGAGCTAAATCGGCATTTGAAACCTTTAGCGTTAGGGGGTAATATATTTTTTCAGCAGCCATTAAAGCTTCAGAAGTGCTAGTAACAATCTCACCATCAGGAATAGGAACATCATATTTTTTCAACAATTTTTTGCCTTCAAATTCTGTTAAATTTGATATTTTAGAGGGGTGAGATAATGAGCGTAATATCTCTATCGATTGCATTGAGCTATTCTCAAAAGCGAGTCCAATTCTATAAGAGTGATTAAGAGCTTTTAAGCAAATATCCATCCCAATCATGGGTGCGATTCCATATTTTTGGCATTTTTTTATAATCCTTTTAGGCATACAATCAGCAATTGAAGCCAGTACTATAGCCTTCTCACCTGTTCCAGAAATCGCGTCAGAGAGAGCCAATAAGCTTAAGTCCCATTCTTTTTGCTCTGATTCTTGAGTTCTTGGCCAGTCTAATAACAACATTGTCGCAGCAAAATTTCCACTAATCATCTGCTTAAAACATTCTGAAGTTCTTTTTCGATCACCCCAAATAAACGTATGATAATCAAGTGGATTATCTACCTCAACAAAATCATTAAGTGCTAGTTTGACTCTTTCTTTATGAAGATCATCAAGGCTAGGAAAATTGATATCCAGTCCATCAATTAAGTCTGCCATCATTCCTGCTTCTCCACCAGAACAGCTCATAGATGCAAC
This sequence comes from uncultured Candidatus Thioglobus sp., assembly GCA_905614365.1. Lineage (GTDB taxonomy): Bacteria > Pseudomonadota > Gammaproteobacteria > PS1 > Pseudothioglobaceae > Pseudothioglobus. The sequence goes on along the minus strand of CAJQSO010000039.1, from coordinate 15,752 downwards.
TCCGTTATGATCAATAACTCCTATAATGCTTAGCAATTTTAAAGTCTCAAGAAACTCTGGAACAGTATTTACCCTAGCTATTCCTAGTCGTTCAAAAAATACACTAAAAAGTTGGTCTGAACCTGACATTGAGCTAGTGTGACTTAGTGCAATCTTTGCAGAAGCGTCAGTTCGTCCTGACTTAATTGCAACAATTGGAATTTTTTTATTAATAGCTCTTTGAGCAGCTATCTCAAACGATTTAATATCTGAAATTCCTTCAATATGAAGACCTATTGCACTGACTCTATTATCATCGAGCATCGCATGAATAATATCTGCGATATTAGTATTTGTTTGATTGCCAAGAGTGAACATATAGGCAATTGGCAGGCCGATCGATTGCATCGTAATGTTAAGACCTATATTACCGCTCTGGGTAATAATTGCAACCCCGCTCGAAACTGCCTCACATCCATGAACATCTGGCCACAACGCAACTCTATCAAGACTATTGATAAAGCCATAACAGTTCGGTCCAATTACTGGCATTCCATCGGCAGCCTCTAGTAGTCTCTGATTTCGTTTTATTCCTTTTTCTCCAACCTCTCCAAAACCAGAGGCATATAAAACTGCACCGCCACCTCCAATCGACTTTAAATCAGCAATGATATCTATAGCAGATTCTGCATTAACAGCAATAAAAGTTGCATCTGGAACCTCAGGAAGGTCTTTGATATCTCTGTAACACTTAATTCCCTCAAGAAAATCTAAGGTTGGATGAATTGCCCAAATCTTGTGGTTATAGCCTAATTTTTTACTCTCTCTAATCGCAAAATCAGCACCACGATTTCCAACCACAGCTATTGACTTTGGTGATATTAACCGACTCAAATTAGCTCTATTCATAAAAGACTACTCAAATGGTCTTAGTAGTGACCTTGAGATAATATGTCTTTGAATTTCACTCGTGCCATCCCAAATTCGTTCAACTCGATGATCTCTCCATATCCTCTCCAAAGGGAGCTCTTCCATCAGGCCCATACCGCCAAGTATTTGAATGGCTTCATCAGAGATCATCGCAAGAGTCTCTGTAGCCTTAAGTTTTGCCATTGCAGCATCACTATTAGTCATTTCTCCTTGAGTATCCTTCCAGGCTGCTTTTAAAGTCAATAGCTCCGCAGCCTGAAGCTCCATTGACATGTCAGCAAGCTTAAAAGAAACTCCTTGAAATTTACCAATCTTTTGGCCAAATTGCTCACGTGTTGCAGCCCATTCTGTTGCAATTTTCAACGCTCTTTCAGCTCTGCCAAGACACATTGCTGCAACCGATAATCGGGTAGCTCCAAGCCACTCATTTGCCACATCGAATCCATGATCTACCTCACCTAGTACTTGAGATTCATGGACACGACAATTATCAAAATTAAGAATAAAGTTATGATAACCCCTATGAGAAACACTTTTATATCCAGGCTCTACAGAAAATCCTGGGGTTCCTATATCAACCAAAAAGCTAGTTATTTTCTTTCTTTCCCCCCTGGAAGTCTTCTCAGTTCCAGAAGCAGCAAACAATATAACGTAGTCAGCAACATCTGCATGACTAATAAAATGCTTTGAGCCATTAATTATAAAAGACTCACCATCTCTCTCAGCCTTACACTGCATGGATCGAACATCTGACCCTGCATTAGGCTCTGTCATGGCAAGACATTCAACTTTTTCTCCTCGAATCGTTGGAATTAAATAATCTTTAATTTGTGCCCCTTGGCAAGCCAGTAATATATTACTAGGCCTTGCTACAATATACTGAAGGCCAAAATTTGCCTTACCCAACTCCTTCTCTAAAAGGCATAAGGTTAGAGTATCAAGCCCACCACCACCATGTATTTCAGGCATATTAGTAGCATAAAGTCCTTGTTCAATTGCCTTTTGTTTAATATTTTCAGCTAGAGATTTGTCAATTTTATTAGTTTTTTCTACTCCATCTTCATGAGGATAAAGCTCCTGCTCCACAAAAATTTTAACTGAATCAATAATCATTTCTTGTTCATTGGAAAGGCCAAAATTCATCTCTACTCCTTCAATTTAATTGACTTACTTTATTTTTTAATCGCCATAACACGGCCTTTTTGCTTGGGTACAGGCAATTTTTGATGATAAACCCAAATCTTTCTAAGTATATCTTCAACAGCTGGCTCAATCTGACATGCCTCCCCTTTATTCATATCCACATGGACTAGCATTTGCTCAGTTGTAGCTAATAAGTCACCACTTTTAGCATGGAACATTTGATGAAAAATATGGAGTTTTTTTGCATCTAAACCAAGTATTTGAGTAGTAAACTTAAGAGGCTCACCCTTTGAAACCTCCAGATAAAAGTTTATATGCGTTTCAACGGTATAGAAAGACTTGCCCGCTAGGCGATAGTCATTGTCAACGCCAATGTATTGAAATAAAGCGTCTGAAGCATCCCCAAAGGCGTACAGATAAAATGACTCACTCATGTGACCATTGTAGTCAATCCATCCTGACTGAACTTCGGCTTGATATAGCTCTAGAGGGGAGTTAAGATTATCCTCTAGAGAAAAGTATTGGTACTTTCTTTTAAGATATATTTCATTATCCATATGATGTCAGAATGCCTAATAGAATTAGAATGTAATGAGATGTCAATTAATAAAGATTATATAATGACTACGTCTGCACCGAACTACTTGAATTATGCATAATTTCTATCGCAAAGCAAAGTTTCTTTTATCTTGTCCTTCCATTAAGGGCTGTCCAGAAGATGCTGGATATGAAGTTATTTTTGCAGGTCGCTCTAATGCAGGTAAATCTAGTGCAATTAATACACTCACAGAACAAAAAAAATTAGCGAAAGTTAGTAGAACTCCAGGGAGAACTCAGCATTTAGTCTTTTTTGAACTTGATAAAGATCGAAGACTTGTTGATTTACCTGGTTATGGATATGCCAAGGTTCCAGATGCTGTAAAACAAAACTGGCATAAAAATATGAGTGAATATTTTGATAATAGAAAGTGCATGCGTGCTGCAATACTAGTAATGGACTGTCGCCACCCGTTAAAGCCTTTTGATCAAATGATGCTTGAGTGGTCTATTACTAATAAAGTCCCTACAAATATATTACTAACAAAATCTGATAAACTTAAAAAGGGAGCTGCAAGCTCAGCTAAACTTGCTGTCTTAAAAGCAATCAAAGATTATCCATCAATAAGTGTTCAGCTTTTCTCATCACTCAAAAAAGAAGGAGTACCTGAACTTTGTAACTATCTAGATAAAATATTTGAAGTGAATAATGAGGGTTAGCTTAGACCTCTCCTTAATTAAAGCTAATGATACAATCATTGTTGCAAACAATCGCCAAGCCTTGGCAATCAAAAAATCAATATCTGAACTTAAAGGCACCTCAAAGATGCCGAAAGTATCTTCCTATAAATCATGGCTTGAAGATTACTGGAATCAAAATAACCCCTCAAGAAGTTTGCGCCTACTCACTCAATTTGAAATAAGGTTTTTATTAAAAGAAATTAGTAAAGAAGACGTTACAAGTAATCCTGAAGCATTCATAGATGAATTAATTAAATGCTACACAATTTGTAAAGCTTATTTTATCAATATATCTGAGTTATCAAGTTTTGGCTCTATCCCCTCTAAGCTCTTTGTAGGCTGGATAAGTAAATACAATAAGTTCAAAACAGCTAACAAGTGTATTGATCATACTGACCTTTTTAGCGCATCAGTTGAATCTCTAAAAACTCAAAACAAAGAAGGGAAATATTATTCTTATGGCTTCAATGAACCAACGCCTGAACAAAAAAAACTTTTTGAAATATTAAAATGCAGCCCTATGCTGCATCAAGGTCACAATAATAATATTCCTGCCTACTCCTTCAATGATCAAGAAGTTGAATTAAAGACAATAGCCAAATGGGCAAAAGAGATTAGTATAAAAAGTCCTGACAAAACAATTGGAATTGTTATCCCAAATTTAAATGAATTACAGCATGCTGTTAAAACCATTTTTGATCTTGAATTTACCTCGACCCTAATAGAAACCCATCAAAAACCATACAATATTTCTCTTGGAATACCACTTGGACAGTACCCACTGATTCAACATCTTGCCTCTGTTTTAAAAATTTCAACACAGTTTATCAAGGGTTACATTGAACAAGAATTATTGATTAAGGTAATTACTTCACCCTATATTAAGGGCGCTAAAAATGAGCTAGATAGTCGCGCGTTATTAATCACTAAAGTTTTAAAAATTGGCACCTCTGAAATTAAGGTTAATAAAATTATTTCTCTTTTAGATGAATGTCCATCACTTAAAGAGATTTTTATAGAATTAGATACAATTGATATCTCTAAAAAAACGTCTCTTGAAGACTCCCTTGATTCTATTAACTTATTGCTTTCTTGCTGGGGTTTTACTTCAGATAGAATCCTATCGAGTAGTGAATATCAGATATTAGAAAAGCATCAAACTGAAAGTTTAATTCTTAATAAACTATCAATTTATTATAAAAAATCAAACTTAGCTAGGGCTCTGGATATCTTAAGTGCCCATATAGGTGCTGTTATTTTTCAGCCAAAAAGTGGTTTGTCAAATATTTATATACTTGGCTCTCTTGAGGCTGAGGGCTTATTCTTTGATCATGCATGGGTGTCCAGCATGACAAGCAACTTTCTCCCAGGGAGAATAAGAATGCCATTATTCATTCCATCAAAAACTTCAATTGAATATCAACTCCCTAACTCAAGCTTCTTATTAGTTACTGAAGAAAGCAAAAAAACGTTAACAAACTTAAATAATTTAAGTTTTGACACGACATACAGCTATCCCAAAAACTCCAATAATCGCGAGGAGCTTCCTACGCCATATTTAGACTTTGAGGATTTATCTAACCAAGTTTTATCTAAAGATATATCTAGAAAATTCGATTATATTGAAGATTTTAAAGCACCTAAAATTATTGAACCTTCTATCAAAAAAGGTGTTAAAACTCTTCAAGACCAGATGAGTTGTGGGTTTAAAGGATTTGTTAGCCGACTTAGTATTGATAACTATGAAGAGCCGCATATTGGCATAAGCAGACTTGAACAAGGCAATTTAATTCATAAAATCTTAGAAAATTTCTTTAATGAAATTACAACTAGCACTAAATTATTACAACTTTCTGATATTGAACTTGATCAGTTAATAAAAAAACATACTGATTCTGCAATTTTAAAAATGCCTAATTCAAATTTTAAAATAAATGAAAAAAATAGGCTTGTGATAATTACTCGTGAATATATTAGTCTTGAGAAACAGCGAGACTACTTTGAAGTACTAGAGACTGAATCAGCATCTGAAGTTAACATTGAAGGTTTGAAGTTTTCAACGCGTATTGATCGTATGGACCGGACAGCTTCTGGAGCAAAACTTATAATTGATTATAAAACTGGAAAAAATGTTAAAGTAAGCGATCTTACTGGAGATCCTTTAGAGCAAGCTCAGCTTCCTATTTATGCAATAACGAATTCAGTTGAAGGTATTTCATTTGCAACTATCAACTCTAATAATTGTGAGTTTAAAGCAATAACTAAGGATAAATTTGAACTGCCAATTAGCAAACAAGCGAGTAATAAAATGCCAGATTGGGATAAACAAGTTACTGAATGGACATCAAGCCTAACTGCAGCTAGTCAAAATTTTCAGTCAGGTATTGCAAGTGTTTTGCCTGCAAAAAAAGCCTGTGACTTCTGTGATTATGACCTACTTTGTAGAATCGAGAAACCGGGTAATAATCGATAGCCTTTCTTGAACTATCTCTTCTGCAATATTGATATTAGCGAGTTTCGAAATCTGAATCGACTTAAGAAGGTCCAGTAATTCAATTATTGGCTTTATATTTATACCTAAGCAGTCAAAAACTGTCAGAATTATTTGAAACCTTCTATGGCGCCTCAGGCCATCATTCTTTAAGTAAAAATTTAAGACTTCCTGAGGATTAAATGATAAGAAATTCATAGCAAAATGATGCCATTCTGATGTAAGTTCAGAAATTTGTTGGATATCTTTTGGACATTTAAGATGATTGCAAAGGGCTTTAATATTTTGAGGATTTTGCTTATGAAGCCAAACTGCAATAGTTACTTCAGGCAACTCAATTAATTTATTGAGTATTGTAAAGTCGATATTATTACTAAGTTCCAACATTGGAAATAATCTTTCATAAGCGCCAGACTCGATTAACACTTCAAAAAATACAGCAGGTGACTCTGTCTCCATTGAGAGGATAATTTCTTTAAAAACACGCTCTGGTGTTAGCGCGTCAACTTCGCCAGAGACAACCATTAGTTTTATTAGCTGTAACGTTTTATCATCAATAGTAAAGCCAAGATTTGAGAAACGAGAAGCAAACCTTGCTGTTCGTAATATGCGAACTGGATCTTCTGAAAAAGCATCGGATACATGACGAAGCGTTTTCTTTTTTATGTCTTCTATTCCACCATAAGGATCAACATAACTCCCATTACCATCTATTTTTTGAGCAATTGCGTTAACTGTTAAATCCCTCCTTGAAAGGTCTTGCTCAAGTGTGACAGTTTTAGATGTATCAAATTCAAAGCCGGTATAACCCGCACCAACTTTACGCTCAATTCTTGCGAGCGCGTATTCATCATGCGACTCTGGATGAAGGAATACTGGAAACTCTTTCCCAACCTGACGATAGCCGAGTGATAAAAGCTCCTCAGGGGATGATCCAACAACGACATAATCTTTTTCTGTTGTTTCAGATGCTATCCCTAAAATCTGATCTCGAATAGCGCCGCCTACTAAATATATTTCCATAATTATTAACTGCAGATTTTAAAGATGACTGTAAATTTATCTTATAATACACGAATGGATAATAAGAAGAATATATCACCCGAAGCCTATCACATTACTCAAGAGTGTGGCACTGAGCCACCTTTCTCTGGTGAGTATTATAATCACAATGAGACAGGGCACTATCATTGTATATGCTGTGACGCAGTATTATTTGAATCGAGTACTAAGTTTGACTCAGGAAGTGGATGGCCAAGTTTTTATGAACTTGCAAACAGTAGTTGTGTTCGCCAACTAGAAGATAACTCTATGGGTCATTTTAGAGTGGAAGTTCGATGTGCATCTTGTGACGCCCACTTGGGGCATGTTTTCCCTGATGGTCCTCAGCCAACTGGAAAGCGATACTGCATTAACTCTGTTGCTTTAAATTTTTCTGACGATAAGTGATGCAAAGGCCTATATATAAGCCCAGCCTTTAATCAGTTAATAAAATAGAACCATTACTGCCAAAAAACCTAGAAACATTGAAAATCCTTTTTTAAGTTTTTTACTCTCCACTGAATGAGTTACCTTTGCTCCTAATGGTGCAAAAAAAATACTTGTAGCAACAATAGCGATAAGCGCTTCAAAATTAATAAAACCAATCCCACCAGTTGGAAGGGCTTGACTTGAACCTGTAATCATAAAGCCAATACTACCAGCAATTGCAATTGGCATCCCAACAGAAGCTGAGGTTGCAATAGCATTTTTGATATCTACATTGTTATAAACCAAAAAAGGTGTTGTCATGGTTCCGCCACCAATTCCAACCATAGCAGAAATTAGGCCAATAACATATCCAGATATTGACCAAACCCATCTAGATAAATTATCAGCATGACTTGATGTACTAACGCCAAACCATAGAATTAAAGCAACACTAATCTCAAAGAATGCAAAAAATAGCCTTAGAAAATCAAAGCTCATATATTTTACTAATAGTGCGCCAGTAAAAGACCCAAGTAGAATCGTAGGCGCTAACTTTGTAAAATTATTCCAAAGTATTGCTCCATGCCTTTGATGCGCATAGAGACTAGAAATAGAAGTAAAAACAATGGCCGCTAAGGCAGTGCCAATTGAAGTATGCATTAAGATTGACTGGTCTACAGATGGCGCCAGAAGATATAACAAGGCCGGAACAATTATTAGTCCCCCACCAACTCCTAATAGGCCAGCTAAAAATCCAGAAAACGCACCTAAAAGTAATAGAAGAGCTACAAGTTCACTCATAATATGAAAATATTAAAGTGTTAATTAACTTCATATTGAAATTCAATTTGACCAGATATGTTCTGCGAAATGCTTTCGACACATTGACTGATAACGATCATTACCTCCAATAACTACTTGATCACCATCATTAATAATATTACCTTCTTCATCAGTGCGAACAACCATTGTTGCTTTGCTTCCACAATGGCAAATTGTTTTTAGCTCTATTAGATTATCTGCCCACGCCAAAAGATGCTGACTACCTGGGAATAGCTCACCCCTGAAGTCAGTCCTAATACCGTAACAAAGAACAGGTATATCAAGATCATCTACAGCAATAGCTAGCTGTTTTACTTGCTCTCGACTTAAAAATTGACTTTCATCGATAAGCACACAATTGATACCTTGTTTTTTATTTTCCTCAGAAAGTATCTTAAACAAATCATCTTCCTTATGAAAAAGATAAGCTTCCGCCTCTAAGCCAATTCTTGATGTTACTTTACCAATACTATACCGATTGTCAATTGCTGCTGACATTATAAAAGGCCTCATACCTCTCTCTTTATAGTTATATGCAGACTGAAGAAGTGAGGTTGACTTACCTGCGTTCATTGCAGAATAATAAAAGTAAAGCTTAGCCAAAATACAAACCTTAAATTAGAAATAATATAATATTATAACCTTTGGTAACACTCCAAAATACAGCATCATTGAAGCTCTTTATGTTGGTAAAACTCCTGAAGAGCTTCTGGATTTTCTAGAGCAGTCTTATTATCAATAGGTAGATTACTAATTGCTTTTTGAACGGCTAATTCAACAATTTTACCGCTCTTTGTTCTAGGAATATCAGAGACCTGAATGATTACATCTGGAACATGTCTAGGTGAAGTATTGCTTCTAATTTGATGAACTATTTTATTTTTAAGTTCATCGCTCAATTGCTGATCATCATTCAACTTTACAAATAAGATGATTCGTGAGTCATCATCAAATGCCTGCTCAACAACCACAGACTCTAATACTTCATTTAGTATTTCAACTTGTCGATATATTTCAGCTGTTCCAATTCTCACTCCATCTCGATTAAGGGTTGTATCTGACCTTCCATAAAAAATCATCCCACCCGTCTCCATGAGTTTTACATAATCACCATGACACCAAACATTAGAGTAGCGTTCAAAATATGAACTTCTATATTTAGACATATTTTTATCGTTCCAAAACATTATTGGTTTTGAAGGAAAAGTATTAGTGCAAACAAGCTCACCCTTTTCTCCAACAACTGATTCACCTAGTTCATTCCAAACTTCAACAGAAAGACCAAGGCCTCGAGTTTGCAATTCACTTCGATACACTGGAAGTATTGAAGAGCCCAATACAAAACATGAAACAATATCAGTTCCTCCAGAAATAGAAGACAAACATATTTTTTCTTTTACATATTTATAAACATAATCAAAACAATCAGGACTTAATACTGATCCTGTAGAAAGCAGCATTCTTAAAGTATCTAAATTGTGAGATACATTTGGATTGAGATTTATTTTTCTGCAAGTATCTAAAAATTTTGCAGATACACCCATAACATTAATTTTTTCTTGCGCCGCATAGTCAAACAAAATACTAGTATTGTGCTTTAATATTGGCGAGCCGTCATAGAGCATTATTGTTGCGCCCGAGGCTAAACTACTCACAAGCCAATTCCACATCATCCAGCCACAAGTAGAAAAATAAAAGACCCTTTCACCCTCTTTAATGTCACAGTGAAGAGTGTGCTCTTTTTTATGTTGAATTAGCGTCCCTCCAACTCCATGAACAATACATTTTGGAACGCCAGTAGTTCCTGACGAAAATAAAATATAGAGTGGGTCATTGAACTTAACAGATTCAAAATTTAATTCAGGCGTTGCACTCTGATTAACAATCTCATCGAAAGCAAAAATCGAATTAGACTCATTTAAAGAGACTTGATCATCAATATAACGAACCAATAAAGTACTCTCAATAGAAGGCAGTCTAGATATTATCTCTGCATTCTTTTCAAGGCAATTAAACACCTTTCCGTTATAGAGGTAAGCATCTACACAAATAAATATTTTAGGCTTAACTTGACCAAAGCGATCTAGGACTCCTTGAACTCCAAAATCAGGAGAGCAGGATGTCCAAATTGCCCCAATACTTGAAGCTGCCAACATTGAAACCACTGCTTCTGGCATATTAGGAAGAAAACCAGCAACGCGGTCACCTTTTATAACACCATTCTCCTGAAGCCAATGAGAGAGTCTTGAGACCTGATTATACAATTCGTCGAACGTTAGAGAACTTTTATGCTTATCCTCACCCCAAAAAATTATTGCGGGTGTTTGATCTCGTTTAGATAGAAGATTGTTTGCAAAATTTAATTTTGAATCTGAGAACCATTCTGAGCCTAAAAAATCATCACTATTTTTCAGAACTTTTTTAGAGTCCTTACTTGCAATAATTTTAGAATAACTCCAAAATAATTCCCAAAAAGATTCAGGGAACTTACATGACCAATTATATAAGTCATGAAAATTTTCTAGACTTATATTAAACTTAATATTAGCTTCTTGAATAAACTCCCATGCCTGAGAATCCTCTATTTCACTTAAAGTGGGCTTCCAAAGTATTTCATTCATTAAGACCCAGTCTTCAACTCTCTTCTAAGAACTTTACCAACATTTGTTTTAGGAATTTCCTTAATAAACTCAATATGCTTAGGCACTTTATATGCTGTTAATTTTTCACGGCAAAAACTAATGATTTCCTCTTCAGACAATGTTTGTCCCTCATGAAGAACTATAAATACTTTAACAAGCTCTTGAGAACCTTCACCCTCAATTCCAACGCAGCCACACTCAAGAACAGCAGGGTGTTCATTTACAACTGCCTCTACCTCATTTGGATAAACATTAAATCCAGACACGATAATCATATCTTTTTTACGATCAACAATGAAAATATTATTAGTTTCATCTATTCGAGCAATATCACCTGTCATGAACCAATTATTTTCATCAAGACCCGAAACTTCTGAATTCCAATAGCCACTCATAACTTGAGGACCGCGAACGCAGAGCTCTCCAACAGCATTAGTTTCAGTTAAAACATTATTATCTTCATCTCGAATTTCAATTTCAGTAAATGCAGCTGGCAAGCCTACAGAGCCAGTAAATTCAGTTTGCTTATAATCATTAACGCTCACCAAAGGAGAGGTCTCTGTTAGTCCATATGCTTGCCAAATGACAGATTTAGTAGCTTCATGCCACCTTTTGGCAGTAGTATCTAAAGCAGCCATTCCGCCGCTTAATGACATAAGCAAGTTACTAAAATCTAACTCCTTAAAGCCATCATAATTTAATAGTGCCTCATAAAGAGTATTTACGCCAGAAATCATATGAAACTTATGTTTTTTCATTAATGAAACAAAAGTCTTAAGATCCCTTGGGTTAGTAATTAAAACAGTTTTTCCACCAATATGAAATAGCATAAAGTTGTGAACGGTTAATGCAAATATATGATAAAGAGGTAGTGGACAGATGGCAATTCTCTGTTCATTTCTTGATTCATCATACATTTTTGGATCAATAGTAAAAAACGCCTGAATAATATTTGCAAGGATATTTCGGTGGGACAAAACTGCGCCCTTTGAAACTCCTGTTGTGCCTCCAGTGTATTGAAGAAATGCAGTACTATCAATAGATATATCAACTTTAACTGGATTTGATCCTAAGTTGTCACTTAATACTTTATTAAACATAACAGCGTTATCAATGTTAAATTTAGGTACTAACTTTTTAACTTTTCTAGCTACAAAGTTAATAATCTTCCCTTTAAATCCAAGAAGATCGCCAACAGTTGTAATCATTACTTTTTCTACATTCGCAAGATTAGACTTCTCTACTACATTTGCAACGCCCTCCCAAACTGCCAATACTTTAGCTTCACTATCTTTAAGAACATGCTCTAATTCTCTTTGCGTATAGAGAGGATTAACATTAACAACAACGATTCCAGCTTTCAAGGCGCCATATACAATTATTGGGTAGGCAAGCATATTTGGCATCATCACAGCTATCCTATCTCCTGCCTGGAAATTGTTAGTCAGCCAAGAGGCAAAAGCATTTACTTTTTCTGAAAGATCTTCATATGAAATTTCAACACCAAAGCTTTCAAAAGCCATTTTGCCATTATGCTCTTTACAGCAGTTATCAAAAAACTCTACTAAGTTACCATGCTCTTTAAAAAACTCTGTTTCTTCAAATTTATTTGGTATGACTTTTTCCATGCTTTTCCCCTTATGCTCGTTATTAACGTTTCTCTATCTTATTTATTAATATTTCTTTGTACTGATTATAAACCTCTCCATCTTTCTTAAATGCAAAACAAGAGTTTGTAAATTTCTTTTCTATTGATTTGGCTTCCTCTAAAGAAATAGTATTAGTTTCATCACCAGTTTTCTCTTTCCAAAGGGTTTGATAAGCAATCGTTCCTGCATAAGCCAATAAGTCAGTGATATGCCTGCATCCTTTTTCACCACCCATTGCTTTTATAACTTTCCTGTTAAAGCCTGAAATTAAATACTCACCTTTTAAGTTTTGACAATTTTTTACGGCCTGTGGACAAATATTGTATGGAGATGCATTAATTACTGCCTCTATATCGATAATTTTCCTGTCATCATCAAGAGTTAGCCTAACAGCCATATCATGAAGGGGCTCTCCAGCACTAATGTAGCCTCTATGCATATTTTCAAAGGAATATGTCTTGCTATCAATTAGGAAAACCTCAACGTCCCAAAGCCCATCATCCCTTTTATAGCCCTTACCTGTGATATCTCTATTATGTTTTAAATCTCGCTTTGCTGGCCTAGGTAGCATTTATTTATCATCCTTTTAAAATTCGACTTTTTGCTTTAGCATGTTGCTTCTCTAATTCTAACACTAAATCATCAACACTTGGCACATTGGAGATAGAGCCAACACCTTGACCTGCTGAAAAAATATCACGCCACCTTTTAGCAGTAACTTTACTTATATCAAAATCTACTTTAAGTTTTTGCTTGATTAGAGGCATTATCATTTTCTTTAAATCACCCAATGTTTGCTTGATTCCACCTTCTTTAGATGCAATTCCAGCATTTTTTAGTGATTGCTCGAGCCAGTTTCCATTAACTCCAGTAATTTTATTAGACTTAATAATGTCACTTGCTGAAGCATTAAGTATCATATCTTTATATTCGTCAGTGGCGTCACTTTCTTTTGTTGCGATAAAGCGAGTTCCCATGTAAGCCATATCTGCACCCATAGCCTGAATTGCCAAGATTGAATCCCCTGAACTAATACTTCCACCAACAATAATTGTGCCATCAAAAATCTCCCTCACCTCAGCTACAAAAGCAAATGGTGAAAGTTCTCCAGTATGCCCCCCTGCACCATTACAAACCAAAATTAAACCATCAACGCCAGCATCAATTGCTTTCTTTGAGTGGTATAAGTTGATAACATCTGAAAAAACTAAACCACCATATTTGTGAACTTTTTCAACAACTTCTTTGGGGTTACCAAGTGAGGTTATTACAATTGGTGGCTGATGTTTGAGAATTAAATCAAGATCATCATTGCTCCGAGCATACATTTTACTAACAATAAGATTAACCGCCCAAGGGAGGGCCTCCTTACCTGAACCTAAAGCTTGAGTTATTTCAAAAAAAGTTTTGTCTAGGGCCTCTAATGTTCTACAATTAGCTGATGGAAATGACCCAACAATTCCTGCCTTTGATGATGCAATAACAAGTCTCGCATTTGAAACAATGAACATTGGTGACTGAATGATTGGCAGTCTTAACGTATTGATAAAATTTTGTTTTTTCATTTAGTTTCTTATATTTTTAATTATGCCTGCAGCGCCCATACCAGTTCCAATACACATTGTGACCATACCATAATCAATATTTTCTCTTTGCATGGCTGATACCAGAGTAGCAATCCTTATAGCGCCTGTAGCTCCTAATGGATGACCTAGAGCAATTGCGCCCCCAAGTGGGTTGACCTTTTTAGGGTCTAGACCCAACTCTTGAATTACAGCTAATGATTGCGCAGCGAAAGCCTCATTAAGTTCAATCCAGCCAATATCATCCAAGCTTAAACTTGTTGACTTTAAAACTTTTGGAATTGCTTTGACTGGACCAATTCCCATAATTTCTGCAGGAACACCTGCAACTGAAAAGCCCATAAACTCAGCTTTTGGTGTTAGATTATATTTTTCTACAGCTTCTTCGCTAGCCACAAGAACTGCAGCAGCAGCATCAGACATTTGTGAGCTATTTCCTGCAGTGACTGAACCATCCTGAGCAAAAACAGTTCTTAGTTTAGCTAAAACTTCAAGACTCGTATCTTCTCTTGGCCCTTCATCCATCGAAACAACATTAGAGCGAGTTGTGTATTCATTGGATTTAGTTGAGTATCCATTTTCAACAGTTGTTATTGGTGATATTTCATTTGAAAATGAGCCATTACTATTTGCCAGAATTGCTTTTTGATGACTTTCAAAGGCAAATTCATCTTGCGCTTCTCTTGAGATGTTATATTTTTGGACTACCTTTTCTGCTGTTAAGCCCATTCCATAAGCAATAGAAATATTTTCATCTGATAAAATTTTAGGATTCATAGAGGGCTTGAAGCCAGTCATAGGAACGCTACTCATACTTTCAACACCCGCTGCTATTACTAAGTCAGCTGAACCCGACTTTATTAAATCAGCAGCATTGGATACTGATTGAAGCCCTGAAGAGCAGAACCTATTTAAAGTGTACGCAGGCGTTGAATCTGGAAGACCAGCAAGTAATGTTGCAATTCGAGCGATATTTAGCCCTTGTGGGCCTTCTGGCATAGCGCAGCCAACTATAATGTCATCAATATTTTTATTAATTTCTTCACTAGCATCTGATGCTTTCAATACACTTTGTATGGCATGAATCAATAAATCATCCGCTCTGGTTTTAGATAATAAACCCCTTACTTTTCCAACTGGAGTCCTTTTTGCATCAATAATATAAGCTTTTCTCATAATGTTCTCCAGTTAATTTCGAAGTGGCTTGCTATTTCTTAGCATAAACTCAATTCTTTCTTGCGTTTTCTGAGTACCTAAAAGTTCGACAAAGTACTTTCTCTCAAGATCCAATATCATTTGCGAATTCACTATTGTATTTTCTTCAACTTCAGAGCCAGTCATTACTTTTGCTAGAGAGGTAATACAATGCTTATCATGATCTGACATAAAGTGTCCTTCATAAAGGTTAGCAATTTGTGCCATAATATTTGCATACCCAGCCTTTCCAACTACTTTAAATGTTGAATCTAAAGGAGATTTAAATCCAGATTCTAGTAATGCCAGTGCTTGCTGCTTTGCAACATAAAGTAGCTCATTTGGATTAGCAATAATTACATCATCATTCTTTAAATAGCCCATTTCTTTAGCCTCTAATGCACTTGCTGAAACTTTTGCCATGGCAATTTTCTCAAAATGCTTAGAAAGTAAAGGGAATATATCATCTGTTTCTTTATTAAGGAATGCCCTTAAAGCCATTTCCTTGCTTCCACAGCCTGCTGGTAAAGCGCCAATACCTACCTCTACAAGACCAATATAAGAATTCATG
>CAJQSO010000038.1 GCA_905614365.1 uncultured Candidatus Thioglobus sp. | reverse complement strand
GAGAGGATGCAATTTGTTTTTCTGATAGCTCAGACTACGCTGCAAATATTGAGAGAGCGGAAACACTTTCTCAGGGAGGGCCAAAAACTGCTGAGAAGAGTTTGGAGCTCGTTGCAACACCAGGTGTTAAGACTATTACTGACGTTTGTAATTTATTAAAAGTTGAGCCAAAAAACGCTATTAAAACTTTAATAGTTAAGGGTAGTGATGATAATTTAGTTGCTCTAGTTTTACGTGGTGACCACGAATTGAATGAGGTTAAGGCATCAAAAATTGAAGGAATTAAGCAACCATTTCAAATGGCAGAAGAAGGAGCTGTTAAGAAAAAATTGGACTGCTCTTTTGGCTCAATTGGTGTTGTGAATCTAGAGATTCCAGTTATTGTAGATTTTGCAGCAGCATCACTATCAGATTTTGTATGTGGGGCTAATGAAGATGATAAGCACTTTATTGGTGTAAATTGGGGGCGAGATACTAAACAAATTATTGCTGCTGATTTACGTAATGTTGTTGCGGGTGATCCCTCACCAGATGGAAAAGGTAATCTTGAAATTAAAAGAGGTATTGAGGTAGGGCATATTTTTCAATTAGGAACTAAGTATTCAGATTCAATGAATGCTAATGTTATTGGAGAAGATGGAAGGGCAGTTAATATGAATATGGGATGTTATGGTATTGGAGTAACAAGAGTTGTGGCTGCAAGTATTGAGCAGAATCATGATGATAGAGGGATTATTTTTCCTGAAGCTATTGCCCCGTTCCAGCTTGTTATTGTTCCAATCAATTACAACAAGTCATCACGAGTTAAGGCATTGGCAGACCAACTTTATAGCGACTGTATAGAGCAAAATATTGAAGTGTTGCTTGATGATCGAAAAGAGCGTCCAGGAATAATGTTTGCAGACTCTGAACTTCTTGGAATACCGCATCGACTTGTCATAAGTGATACGCATGCCGATAATGGGAAAATTGAATATAAATCAAGAAAGCTGCCTGATAAAGTTGAAGTAGATTTTAAGAAAGTTGTAAGCTTTATTCTTGATAAGCTTGATTGATGGTATTTCTTCAGTACCTTCTTCCTCAGCATTTTTTATCAAGGCTGATGTTCAGATTTGCCAGAATAGAAATAACTTGGGTTAAAAATAACTTTACTCACTGGTTTGTTAAGCACTATCAGGTCAATCTCTCAGAAGCAGAAATTGAAAATATTGAGGATTTTATTCACTTTAATGATTTTTTTACTCGTGCACTTAAACCAAGTTTAAGGCCAATATCTGAATCTGAAATTATCTCGCCTGTTGATGGTGTTGTCTCTCAAGCAGGCAAGATTAGTGATTCACAAATTGTCCAAGCAAAAGGTCGCCAATACAGTGTTTCATCATTAGTTGATGATACGCCGTCTAAAGAAATACAAAATGGCAGTTTTGCAACGATATACTTATCTCCCAAAGATTATCATCGCATTCATATGCCGTGTGATGGCACTTTGATTTCGATGAAATATATACCAGGTGACCTTTTCTCAGTTAACCAGAATACTGTAACTAGTATTGATGGTGTTTTTGCTCGAAATGAGCGCCTAGTTTGCCTATTTGAAACTAATTTTGGCGTTATGGTCTTTGTATTAGTTGGCGCAATTTTTGTAGGATCGATGCAAACTTCATGGGAGGGTTTAATCACCCCACCTTATTCTAAAGCAGTTAAAAACTATGATTATAAAGATCATCAGATTAAGCTATTAAAAGGCGATGAATTGGGCCGTTTTAACATGGGCTCTACCGTTATCATGTTGATGCCAGAGGGCTCTCCTGAGCTTAATCTTGAGGTTGGACAGGCCCTTAAAATGGGCCAATCAGTTGCAGGTTAATTACTCAGTTTCTAACTTATCCATAGCTTTAATTTGCCCTTCAAACTCCATTAAACGCTTATAGACACTTGCGAGTTCAATAATAGTTGGCCATGCTTTAAAGAGGTATTGGAGAGAGCCTTCTACTCTTCCAAACGCCCTAATTATTTGTTGCATTACTCCTAATGTCATAACTCCAGCTACTATAGCAGGGGCTAAAATAACATAGGCAACTAATACATTTGCTTGAAGATAGGCAAGCCTTACAATATTAAAGTATAGGTAATACAAGTAATTCTTATAATTAATCTTTCGAACGCCTTCAAAAAGTTCATCAATATCTTTTGGCCTAACGGTACCATCATCTTCTGCAATAACAAGTATTTTTCGATAGGAGGCCTCTCTTTTTTGAAGGTCATACTCAATACCTACAAGACCTAAAAACCATGAGGCTGCAATCATAAGTATCGTTCCACCTACAGCCCAAATAAGTGCACCAGTTACTAGGCCATATTCCCAGTCACCAAACCACATAATTGGAATACCTACTGCTAATCCCATTAATAACGGAAAGTACTCTATCAAAACCATAATAGATTCAATTAAGGCTGTTCCAAGGCTTTCCATGATTCTAGAAAATCTAACAGTATCTTCTTGAACACGCTGAGAGGCGCCTTCAATAGTTCGTGCTTTTTCGTAAACGCTATGATAGAACTCAACCATTGATGCTCTCCATCTAAATAAGAAATGAGCTGTAAGGAATGAGGTTGCAAGGCCTAAAGCAATAGCTATTGCAGCAAGTTTTGCAAAGCTCCATAATCCACCAGTATATTCATCCATGGTAATTGCATTTGGAGCTCCAAGTGCTTTTTGAATCATGTCATAAAATTCACCAAACCATTCATTTATCATCACGTCAATTTGAACTGTTATCCATAATGAGCTGAGAATGATTGCAGAGCCAAGGTAGGCCCAAAGAAACCATTTTTTTTCAGTAAAAAATTTAAACATTGTTAATCCTTTTTGATTTGGAGGTAGTTATTTGTTGGTAACGATAATACCTAATTAACTTTGGTGATTCTAACAAGTTTTATACCTTGTTTATTTACTTGGACAATCTCAATAATTAGTGAGTCTACTTTAAAAGAAACATTATGCTGAGGGAAACTTTGAAGATGCTCCAAGATTAGGCCATTAAGTGTTTTTGCATTATCATAAGGAAGCTTTACTTTAAGCTCTGCATTTAATTCGCGAATACTTACTCTAGGATCTACAAGATAACTTCCATCAGTTTGGATATTGATTTCATCTATACTTTCACTTTGAGAAGAAGTAAACTGGCCAACTATTTCCTCCAGAATATCATCTAAAACAACCATGCCTTTAACTTCTCCATATTCATCAACAATAATACCAAGCCTACGTTTTTGCGTTTTAAAATGTTCAAGTTGTTGAGATAAAGGGGTGCCTTCAGGTATGAAGTAAGGCTCTCTTATTACCTCCTTTATTTTAGTTATATTGATTTCATCTTTGGCATATATATTCACAACATCTCTCATATGAATAGTGCCAATAATATTATTTTCAGAACCATCAAAAATTAGCAACCGCGTGTGCTGGATTCTTTTTAGTTGCTCAAATAACTCCTCTTCATTATTAATGTCTGCACTCACAAGTTCATGGTGAGGGATCATAATGTCATCAACTTTAACTTTCTCAAGGTCAATAATATTAAGTAGCATATTTTGGTAATTCTTAGATAATACTGATTTTGAATCAACAACAGCCATCCTGAGTTCTTCAGAGTTGAGAATATCTTTGCTAATGTTCTTCAATCCAAGAAGATTTAAAATAGATTTTGATATAAAAGATATTGAGTATATTAATGGCTTAAAAATTTTGATTAGAAGTTCAAGAAGCCAAGAGACAGGCAAGGCAATTTTTTCTGGATTTTTTGCTGCAAATGTTTTTGGGGTATTTTCAGCAAAAATTAAAATAACTAATGTTAAAACTAAAGAGGCAATGAT
>CAJQSO010000037.1 GCA_905614365.1 uncultured Candidatus Thioglobus sp. | reverse complement strand
TAATTGATAAGAAGGAGGCATCTAGTGAATCTTCAATCGAGCTGACTCTTCCAACAAGGTATCCAGATGGGAATGAATTACCAATTCCACTTGTAAGAAATAAATCTCCAACTTTAACATCTGAATCTAATGGCACATACTCAACTATCATGCCCTTTTCAGTTGATGCCATTCCCTTAGTAATGCCTCTAATTCCATTTCGTGAGTTTTTAACGGGCATAAATTGGGTTGGATCAGTAAGAAGGCGAACTGTTGCAAACATAGGAGTTACTTGAATAACCTGACCAACAGCACCATCTGAGCTAATTATAAGCTGAGATAGGACTACTCCATCATTTGAACCCTTATCAATAACTATTTTTTTTGACAATCTAGACTGAGAGATTGACTTAATACGGCCAAGTAAAACATCGTGATTTGGTATTTCATAGCTTGAATTTAAAAGCTTTGAAATTTTTTGATTTTCTAAAGCTAGATTATTATAGGTCTGAAGCCTTACTTTGAGTTCAAGCATTTGGCCTTTTAGATAATCATTTTCACCAATTAAAGTATCAATATCAGCGCCCTTGTCGTTAACCCAATCAATGACTTGACTGGGTAAATCCACAATTACATAAATTGGACTTAGAAGAGTTAAGGTGAATTTTTTAAAATTATCTAGGTAAGAAAAACGGGTATCTAATACAATTAAGATAATTGAAAGAAGTACTGGTACAAAAAGTTTTAAAAGTCGCATTGTTAATTCCTCGACTTATCTTTATTCACTCAGCAGCCAAAAACCCCATATCATGCTGATTAATCATTTCTAGGGCAATTCCTCCACCTCTTGCAACACAGGTAAGCGGATCATCTGCAATAGTAACAGGCAGGTTTGTTTGATTATGAATAAGCTTATCAAGACCTTCTAAAAGAGCGCCACCACCTGTAATAACTAAACCATTTTGCGCAATATCTGATGAAAGCTCCGGGGGCGTTTGCTCAAGTGCAGTTCTTAGTGCACTGATAATCATTCCTAGGGGCTCACTCAAGGCTTCCAATATTTCAGTATTAGTGATTTCAAAAGCAACAGGAAGGCCAGTAGAAACTGCGCGTCCTCTAAATTCGTTCTTACGAATAATTTTTGATTCAAAAGCGCTTCCAACTTCTTCTTTAATTTGCTCAGCAGTAGCCTCGCCAATAATAATGCCGTGGACCCTTCTCACAAACTTAACAATGGTGTCATCAAAAACATCTCCACCAACTCTCAAAGAGTCGGAATAAACGATTCCATTTAAAGATAGTATTGCAATTTCAGAGGTTCCGCCGCCAATATCAAGAACCATTGCGCCTGAAGCCTCTTCAATTGCCATACCTGCACCAAGAGCGGCAGCCATAGGCTCTTCAATAAGGTAAACATCCCTTGCTCCAGCGCCTACAGCACTTTCTTTAATAGCACGCCTTTCCACTTGAGTAGCGCCGCATGGTACGCATATTAATACTTTAGGGCTTGGTGAGAAAAAACCAGATTTCAAAACTTTTTTCATAAAGTATTGAAGCATTTTTTCAGTGACCTTAAAGTCAGCAATTACGCCGTCTTTCATCGGCCTAATGGCCTCGATTGATCCTGGTGTTCTTCCAAGCATATTTTTTGCTTCTTGACCTACCGCTATAACTGTTGATTCTAAAGCGCCTTTTTCATGTCTTAATGCAACAACTGAGGGCTCATTTAGAACTACTTTACCGTCCATATAGATGAGTGTATTAGCTGTTCCAAGATCGATTGATAGATTTTGGCCGTTGAATAAATTGAACATAAGGGAATCCTAGCAAAAAAATGATTAAAATGATAAGAGATTATAATATATCCTGCTTTAATATACTAGACAATAGATAAATACAATTCAATATGACCATTAAACAAAACCACTTAGTCGAAAGTATTCATTCTGCATTACAGTATATTTCTTATTATCACTCACCAGATTTTATTAGTGCAATGGTCTCCGCTTATGAAAGAGAAACCAACCAAAGTGCCAAAAATGCGATATCTCAGATTTTAATAAACTCTAAAATGTGTGCGCTGGGTAAGAGGCCAATTTGTCAAGACACTGGTATTGTTAATGTTTTTGTTGAAGTTGGAATGGACGTTCAATGGGACTCTGAGCTTTCTCTTGAAGATATGATTAATGAGGGGGTAAGGAGAGCTTACAATGAGCCTGATAACCGCTTGAGGGCTTCAATCGTTAGTGATCCATTATTTAGTAGAAAAAATACTCAAGACAATACTCCCGCTGTTATTCACACCAAACTTGTCAAAGGTAATAAATTAGATATCACAGTTGCTGCTAAGGGAGGTGGCTCTGAAAATAAATCAAAATTTACAGTTCTAAATCCTGATGATAATCTCACGGATTGGGTTCTAAAAACAATCCCAACAATGGGTGCGGGTTGGTGCCCCCCAGGAATGATTGGAATAGGAGTAGGCGGAACTGCTGAAAAAGCAATGTTAATGGCCAAATCAGCGCTAATGGATCCAATTGATATTAATCAAATTAAAGATAAAAGTAACCCGACTGAAATAGAAGCCCTAAGAATTGATTTATTTAATAAGATTAATGCGCTTGGAATTGGCGCTCAGGGTTTGGGCGGATTAACAACGGTTCTGGACGTTAAGATTCAGGATTATCCAACACACGCGGCCTCACTTCCCGTTGCAATGATTCCAAACTGCGCAGCTACGCGCCATGTTCACTTTACACTTGATGGTTCTGGGGTTGCTGAACTGCCTGAGGTTGATTTAAGTCTTTATCCAGATTTGGAGATGGACGTTTCTAAGTATAAAAAAGTTGATTTAAATAACCTTAATCAATCACAAATGGATCATTGGAATATTGGAGATACGCTACTCTTGTCTGGAACAATTATTACTGGAAGGGACGCAGCCCATAAACGCCTTAAGTCAATGATTGATAATGGCGAGGGACTTCCTAAAGGCGTTAATTTTGATAATAAATTTATATACTATGTTGGGCCAGTTGACGCTGTGGGTGATGAGGTGATCGGTCCTGCAGGACCAACAACTGCAAACAGGATGGATAAATTTACTGACATGATGCTAGAAAACACAGGAATTTTAGGCATGATCGGCAAAGCTGAGCGCGGTGAAGCAACTATTAAAAGTATCAAAAAGCACAAGGCAAGTTATTTGATTGCTGTTGGCGGCGCTGCTTACTTGATTTCTAAATCCATTAAAAAAGCAAAAGTTGTTGCCTTTGAGGAAATGGGAATGGAGGCGATCTATGAGTTTGAAGTTAAAGATATGCCCGTTACTGTTGCGGTCGATACCGATGGTGAAAATATCCACAAAGTTCTGGATAATATCCCTCTAACTTCTCAGAGTTAGATAAAGTTTTCACTCGATCATAGTGCGCTGTTTAATCGGTGAATTCCTAGCGTATAATTTTCCCTTGAAGTTGGCCGGATGGTCGCCGAGTGCAATTGCACTGGGAGGAAAGTCCGGGCTCCAAAGAGCAAAGTGCTAGTTAACGGCTAGGCGCAGTGATGCGACGGAAAGTGCAGCAGAAAATAAACCGCCTGTTTCGATAGGTAAGGGTGAAATGGTGAGGTAAGAGCTCACCGCGCACTTAGTGATAAGTGTGGCATGGTAAACCCCACTTGGAGCAAGCTCAAATAGGAAGGCATTGGCGCTGCTCGCGTTGTCTTCGGGTAGAGTGCTAAAGATGCTTGGTAACAAGTATCGTAGATGAATGACTATCATGACTTCGGTCAAACAGAACCCGGCTTATAGGCCAACTTCATTTTTAAGTTCTTCTTTTTATTTTTTATAATTAGTTCATTTTTAACTAATTATTCTTTGTAAATAGGAATATGAAGTTATAAAAAGAAGGTTTCTTGTATAATGAATTAAATCTTTTAAAGCAATAATTCACTATGACCTATAAAAAAATTTCTAAAGTTTTATGCCTTTTAGTGCTAGTTATAAGTGCAAATGCTGCTGAAACTGATGCTGTTAAACAAGGAATTCTGTCAAGTATGACTTCTGGAATATCCTCCTCTATTGCTGAAATGATTGGTAGTGAGGGTGATACCGAAGTTCAAATCAGAGTTAAAGAAAATAATAAGCCTGAATTTTCTATTATGACTGTAATGCCGATATCTGTTCATCCTGGAAAGGATGCCTGGTTTGTCCAGCTTCAGCTTAATAATACTCAAATTAGAAGTGTAAATAGATACACAACCAATGTTGGACTTGGCTATAGAAATTTATCTGCCAACAAAAACACGATGATTGGTGGTAACGTCTTTATAGATTATGACGCGAAGGGAAATTCAAGATACAGCTTAGGTTTTGAATTCAGAACTGCTGTCTTTGATATTTTAATTAACCATTATGAAGCAATCTCTGGTCAAAAGACAGTGGGTGATTTTAAGGAGAGAGCTCTTAATGGAAACGATATGAGTATTAATGGCCAGGTTCCTTATCTACCGTGGGCAAAAATTAATCTAACGCATTATGAATGGAAGAAAGTTAATAACTCTAAAAACTCTAAGGGGGATAAGTTAAGTTTTGAACTTCTTCTAACGCCAAGTGTGGTTCTAGAGTTTGGAGTAGATGATAATAACATTCAAAAGAAAGATAATTTTGCGAAGATAGCATTTGTCTATCCTCCACGTGAAGGACCATCTGCATCAACAGACTTTGTATCGGATGAAGCATTTCCAGATGGAGATATGAGCTCACAGCTTTTATCTAAAGTAAAACGATCAAACAAAATTACGCTTGAGTCTGAAGGCGTTGGCGTAACTATTTCGAGGCTTGACTAATGAATAAAATTTACAAACTACTTCCGTTATTATTAGGTTTAATTTCTACACAAGTATATTCAGCTGGCTGTGCAGGGAGTGATGGAAATTGTGCGCGCCCAGATTCGTATATATTGACTATGACAAAACTTGAGTTATGTACTGGTGTTACTAATACTAGTCCTTATGACGTGACTTGTAATGGTGCAACAACTGTTGGAACAGGCTCATTAGTGTTTGATGTTACTTCAGTTACTGCTGGACAGATGATAGCAACATTTGCATCTACAACGGGCCTACCTATTGGTACAACATTTACTCATGTTAGGCCAACAATGTTAAGAGAAATCAAACTTAAAGGATCAGTTCCAGTTTCAGGCAGTGGCTTTTCGACGTTCACTTGCCATACTGATTCAACTGCAACCCTCAATGGTGGAAATAAATACCAAAGGCTTCTTGCAGGGAAAACAAGTGGAACGCCTACTTTAGGAACTTACTATTTGGTAACAGATAGCGGAAGTCAAACTCGTAATGGGGTTAGCTATGTTAGTCAAAATGCTGCAAATTTAATGAAAATGTGTACGAATAAGGCGTGTACAAGCACTTATGATTGGACAAACTATAATAAAGATGTGCCTACTTCTGATACTCGATTTGGAATTAGTATTGAAGATGTGACAAACGCCGATGATGATTTTAGTATGCTTTTTGCTTTACAAGCACCCTATACCGTATCAGAAGTAGCACCCAAAATAAATCTTGCATTTGGAACGAGCATGTCTCTCAGTGCAGATACAGCTAATGGAACATCTTGTGCTATTTCGCCTTATTATGTAAAAAGCGAAATTACGATTACAGACTAATTTCTTTTTGACTTATTAAAGTCAAATTTTTTGTGTAATGTTTATTTCTTAAGGTTATACTGTGATTTTTTGCAGAAACTTTAATCATAATGACCTATGTATATTTGGCACTTGCTATTGCAGCTGAGGTTGCTGGAACAACACTTTTAAAGGCTACAGAAGAGTTTTCTAAATTAGTCCCAACCACTTTTTTGGTTATTTTTTATCTTATCTCTTTTTGGCTAATGACTCTCGCTCTAAGGGAATTGCCATTAGGCGTGGTGTATGCTGTTTGGTCTGGTTTAGGTATTGTTTTGGTTGCGTGTTTTGGGGCAATTATTTATAAAGAGATGCCAGATCTTGCATCAATTATTGGTATGGCGTTAATTATCTCAGGTGTGGTGGTGATGCACCTATTCTCAACATCAATTAAACATTAATTTATTATGACTATAGAGTCAAAAAAATATCAAATATCTGACGCTTTGAGCGAGAGAAGGGATAGGCCATCAGTAGGATTGATAGTCTTAAATACAGATTTCACTTTTGAGCGTGACTTTGTGAGAATGTATACTGATCAAAAGCCAGACTATGACTTTTACTTCAACCGAATTCATTTTGCAAACCCTATGACTCCAGAATCTTTAGCTGCAATTGGTGATGATTTGACTGAGGCTGCTGCCCTAATACTCCCTAATTATGATCTTGATTTAATTGTCTTTAATTGCACCTCTTCCTCATCCATTGTTGGTGATGAGGCAATAGAGCTTGCAATTCATGAAAGCAAGCCAACTGCAAAAGTCCTTTCTACTTCTCAAGCGGTTGTTGCAAACTTCAAAGCACGAGGCTTTAAAAAGATTAGTATTCTTACGCCTTATAGTGAAGAAGTTTCCTCTCTTTTAAGGGGCTACTTAGAGCGAAACGGCGTTGAAATGGTATCTTCAATGTATATGGATATGAGCGATGACAGAGACGTTGCTATGCTTCCTGCTGAGGAAATCATTTCAGCGGCAAAAGCGGCAATCCATAAGGATGCTGATGGTCTCTTCATATCTTGCACTGCAATGAGATCTGCAGAAATAATTCCTGAAATTGAGGCAGCTATTGGAAAGCCAGTATTCACTTCAAACCAGGCTACTTTCGATCAGATTTCTAATATCATAGAGAGTCTTAATAGCTAGATTAAAGTTTATGTAAACCTTGTAAATCACTGATTATTATCATTAATTCACACATAAGTGTTATTTAGAGTCATAATGGTTACATGCATAAGCTCGATGAAAGAGATATTCAGATACTAGTAATTCTTCAGGAAGAGGGAAGAATAACTAAAACTGCTCTTGCAGAAAAACTTAATTTATCACTCACTCCTTCATGGGATAGACTTCAAAGATTAGAGGAGGCTGGGATTATTGAAAGTTATGGCGCAAGACTCTCCTCTTCATTTTTAGACAATTTTCACCTAGTGATTACAGAGGTTGAGCTTGAGAGTCATAAACAAGGCCAGTTTGAACGATTTGAAGAAGCTATACTTGGCTTTGATGAAGTTCTATCATGCTGGTCAGTGGGCGGAGGCTTAGACTACATTTTAAAAGTTCTTGTAAAAGACGTCACTGATTACCAAGAATTCATTAAGAGAGTCTTAAGGGCGGATATTGGCATGAGACGCTATTTCAGTTATGCGGTCTTAAATAAAATCAAAGACACGGATATTATTCCAGTAGGCTTAATCAAAAAATCAGATCTAGTGAAGAAAAATGTTACTTAACTAATAGCTTTCTAGGAACATTGGATAGGCATTCGCCGCCATTACTTCCAACACGGATACTCTCAGTCATTTCAAAGCCCCAGTCATCAAACCAGATCGCGGGCATAAAATGAAATGTCATATTTTCTTCTAAAACTGTTTGATCAGTTCCGCGAAGACTCATTGTGCGCTCACCCCAGTCCGGCGGGTAACTGCAACCAATAGGGTAGCCACATCGATTATTTTTTTCATAACCATATTTTTTCAGAGTTGCTGTAAAGTTATCTGAAATTTGAGCGCAGGTATTACCTGGCTTAAACATTTCAATAGCATTTTCAATGCACTCATTAATTACTTTTTCAATATCTAGATACTGCTGGGGAGGCGTTCCTAGAAATAAAGTTCTTGAGCAAGGGCAGTGGTATCTTGCGTACGCTCCTCCAAGCTCTAAAAACATACCTTCATTATTTTTAAGTGGCTCATCATTCCATGTCATGTGACAGGCAGCAGCCTCTTCTCCTGCTCCAATAAGTGGCACGAATGAGGTGTAGTCTCCATAATGGCCTTGATGACCTTGAACGCCTGCGTGATATATTTCTGCTACTAAATCATTTTTCTTCATTCCAGGCTCTGCAACCTGCATGACCCTTTCATAAACTCCTTCGATAACCTTACCCGCACGTTTCATGTAAGTAATTTCAGTAGCCGATTTAACAGCTCTTTGCCAATTAACTAGGCCTGTTTGATCGCTAAAAGTTGCTGAAGGAAGTGAGCTATATAAAGACTCTGCAGCCCTAGCAGAGAAATAGTAGTTGTCTTTTTCTAGGCCAATTCTTTTATTATGAAGGCCTTTTTCTTTTAGGATGTTTGCAAGGAACTCCATTGGATGTCTCTCAGGGCTCATGACATAATCATCTGGATATGAGAGGATATTATTTAATTCAAGGTCAGTAGTAAGTTCTGCTCCTTTTGCATCAATTCCTCTGCCATACCAAAAAAGACCACCATCGGTTGTAATAACAACGCACTGGTGAACATAAAATGACCAGCCATCATAACCCGTTAACCAAAACATATTAGCGGGGTCATATACAATTAAGACTTCTACATTTAAAACACTCATTGACATTCGAGTCTTTAGTTGTCTATCAAGGTACTCCTGTTGAGCAAATCTCCTTCTCTCTTGTTTCATGATATTCTCCTTAACTTCTTAAGAAATTTCTTTAAATGCCTGCTCTAAATCAGCAATCAGATCCTCTACATCTTCAATTCCAGTTGAGTATCGTACTAAACCCTCAGGTATGCCAGCTGCCATTCGCTCTTCTGCGCTGCACTCTACATGACTTGTTGTAAATGGAGGGCCAACGACAGTTTCAACGCATCCTAAATTAGCCGCCATATGGGCATATTTAAGTTTTGGTAAAAATTTCTTTATTGACTCCAGGCCGCCTTTAACAGCAAAACTTAACATTCCGCCAAAGCCTCCATTCATTTGTTCTTTAGCGACCTCATGGCCAGGATGAGATGTGAGCCCAGGGTAGTTAACGTGATCAACTAAAGGATGATTTTGTAGGTACGTTGCGATTAACATTGCGCTTTCATTTTGTCTTTGAACTCGAAGTTTTAATGTTTTCATGCCTCTTAAGAGGCTATAGGCATCCATTGGAGCAAGGGTAGCACCGTTTATTTCACGGTAATGATAAACTTTCTTAACCAAGTCTTGATTGCCACAAATCACCCCACCAAGAGCATCTGCGTGACCTCCTAAGTATTTAGAGGCAGAGTGCAGCGTAATGTCAGCGCCAAGTGCAAGCGGCCTTTGATTAATTGGAGTTGCGAAGGTATTATCAACAACGACTAGGGCGCCTACTTTTTTAGCTGCTGCGCTTAAGCGCTTGATATCTGTAATTTTAATGGTTGGATTGGTTGGCGTTTCTAGATATAACACTTTACAGCCTTTAGCAATTTCACTTTCTATTTGCGCATAATCTCCTGTTTCACAGAGACTAACTTCAATATTAAGTGGCGGTAAAAATTCATTAAAAATGACATTTGTGCCCCCGTAACTATCTTTAATTGAAACAATGCGGTCGCCTGGCTTTAAAAAGGTTGCCAAGGTGTTGCTAATTGCCGCCATTCCAGAGGAAAAGCTAGTCGCCGCTTCAGCGCCTTCAAGTTCTTTTACTTTATCCTCAAAAGCGCGGACTGTTGGGTTAGTATTTCGAGAGTATATATGGCCTTCAGCCTCCCCTAGGGCGACTTTATGCCAAGTATCAATATCTTTATAAGCAAATGAAACGCTGTGAACGACTGGAACTTGAGTAGAGCGCTCATATAGTTCGTGTTCTTGCTCTCCACCCCAAATACTTTGGGTGGATTGACCAATGTGTTTTTTTTCAAGCATAAGTAACCTCTAATAGTTGCGTTGAGTATAAAAAAAAATGATAATAAATCACTTAAATCCTATTTTCAAGGCAGCGCTTAATAAGCCTTTATCTTGATAAAAATTATTATACATCCACTTTGATGCTTTTGACAATCTTGAATTTTCATATTGATCAAGATTTGAATAAATTTAGAGCGGTAAATAAATATTGCTAAATTAATAGTTTCTGTTATATTGCGAGTCTGCAATTCACCCCATTAAACTCTTTAAAACTATGAGTAAAGCTATTTCAAAAGAGTCAACTGCAAACGAAATAACAATTGTTAAATCTAACTTTCTCTGTGTATTTTCTATACTACTTTTTGCAACAGGCTTTCCTGCTGCTGAATATTTATTAAGGGACTGGGATGTTGTTAGCGTAATCACAGCTCGAAATGTTTTTTCCTTTATTTTAATTTTTATAATTTGGTTATTTATTGAAGGAATAGAAAAAGTCAAATCTGCTAAATGGTCAAAGGGTTTTGTAATAGGTGTATCAGGATTTGGAATTGGGGCTTTTTTAATCCTTATGCTTCAATCATTAACAACACCAGTAATTGCAGCATTAGCAGTAGCCACAATGCCAGTTTTTGCTGTGAGTTTGGAGATGCTACTAGATGGACGCAAAATGACATTATGGTTTTTCATTGGTGTCGTGCTAGTGTTACTTGGTGGCTATATTGCTTCAGGCGCCTCATTGAGAGAGGATAATGTTGGCATAGCTGCTCTCATAGGAGTTGTTGGAGTTGCATTATTTGCTTGGGGCTCCAGAGCAACAGTCAAAAGCCTTCCTGGCATGACTAACCTAGGTCAAACAGCAGTCACATCTTTTGGGATGGCCGGGCTATCAATATTCTTATATTTTTTCTGTAGTGTATTTCTTGATTTAACTAATACTACGTCAATTATTACTATTGAACATTTAGGCTTAGTGCTTATCTACGCTTGGCTGGGGTTAGGAATTTCTCAAATTTTCTGGATAAAGGCTGTTAGCCAACTCGGAATTGGTTTAGCGTCATTTCATTTAAATGCCGTTCCATTCTACGTCATGTTTATGCTATTTCTTCTTGGTGATAGTTGGGTATGGCACCAAGCATTTGGAGCTTTAATCGTTATTTCTGGGGTCATATTAGCTCAACAAAAGTCTTCAAAGAAAAAAGCAGAATTTTTTGAGTTACCTTAGTTCTGCAAGGATCGCCCTGTCGACCTTATTCAGATCTTTAAATGTTTTAATATTTGTAAAAGACTCTTCTAATAACTTAACAATTCTATCTTTTTGATCATAGCCATGTTCAAGCAGTAAATACCCACCGATATTAAGAAATTCTGTTGATTTGGTAATGATTTCTCTGATGTCATTAAGTCCATCATCACCTGAAACCAAGGCCTCAATAGGTTCATATTTTAGATCCTCTAAGTGTGGGTCATGCTCATTAATGTAAGGCGGGTTACTAACAATTAAATCAAATTTTTTAAGAGGTAGTGGATCAAACCAGCTGCCACAATAAAAATCGATATCTTTAGTTGAATTAAGTTTGGCAATATTCAGCGCATCAATTGACTGATCGGTAGCTGAAAACTTCCATTTTGGTCGTTTTTCAGAAAGAGTTATGGCTATTATGCCGCTCCCAGTTCCCAGGTCTAAAACACTTATTTTTTTATTTGTATCAAGCGTATCAAGCGCAATATCGATTAATAGCTCTGTTTCGGGCCTTGGAATGAGAGTTGCAGGCGAGACAATAAAATCAAGATCATAAAATCCTTGAGAGCCTTTGAGATAGGCAAAAGGCTTTCCGTTCTCTCTTTGTTTAATTAAATTATTGAGTGTTTTGAGTTCTAAATCATTTAACTCATATTCAGGATTTGAAAACAGCTGCTCTTTAGTTTGATCAAGTGCTAAACATAAGAGTTTTAATATATCTTTGACATCCGTCTTAAGATAGTCTTTAGTCGATTTTCTTATAGACATGGAGTAAATTTAGATTAATTGGGTTTGTAAAAAGCTTCTCATTTTTAAGTGATTTTTCATTTTTAATATTATATCAACATGCGAGTTTTGGTAATTGGTTTATGTTCTATGGGATGATAATGTTATTTGTGAAAAGTAGCCATATGTTAAATTTAGTTTTATACCAACCTGAGATACCTACTAACACAGGAAGTCTAATACGTTTATCAGCAAATATGGGTGCAAATCTTCACCTTATAAAGCCTTATGGATTTGAGATTAATGATAAACGCTTAAGACGAGCTGGGCTTGATTACAAAGAGTTAGCTAATGTTTATGAGTATGAAAATTTTGATGATTACTTAGACAAAGCTAGCCCTTCTAAGATTTATTTTGTCAGTACAAAAGTAAGTAGAAGCTATGCTGACGTTAAATATTATGCTGATGATTCTTTTCTATTTGGCTCTGAAACTAAGGGGCTTCCAAAGGAAATAATGGATGAATATGAAGGCATTACCCTGCCTATGCAAAAAGGTTCAAGAAGCCTAAACCTTTCAAACTGTGTTTCAATTGTGGCTTATGAGGCATGGAGGCAGATTGGATTTATTAATTAAGGGTGTATTTTTAGCTTAGCTCAAGTAATTGGTAGGCATTATTAAAGTCTTTAATTGAAACTTCATTTTTTCCAGCGAGCTGGACTTTCTTGAGGCTTAAAACGCCATTCCCAGTTGCAATATAGCAAGCGTCCTTGCTTTGCTCAATGACTGTTCCTGGGATTTTTGAGGATTCATGTTGAACTTCTTCAGCCTCTATAATTCTAATAACTTTGCTTTCGAATTGTTTAGCTTTTGCTTTAGTTTGAGCTATAGGACGGGGATTAAAGGCTCTAACCATTAGGCTTATATTTTCTGCACTTTGATGCCAGTCTATTTGAGACTCTCCTTTCACAATCTTTTTTGCATAAATCGCGTCCTTATCATTTTGAGGTATAGCTTTTAATTCTTTTAATTGATTTAAAGCATTAAAGATCAATTCAGCCCCCATAATTGATAAAGAGTCAGTGAGTGATTCAGAAGTATCATCGTTTGTAATTAAATATTTTTGTGTAAGCAAAACATCTCCAGTATCCAGACCCTCATTCATTTGCATAATTGAAATTCCAGTTTCTTTATCACCTGCAAGGATTGCTCTTTCGATAGGGGCAGCTCCTCTCCATCGAGGCAGAAGCGATGCATGAATGTTAAGACATCCATGCCTTGGAGTTTTAAGTGCTTTACTTGGAAGTATCTGACCATACGCTGCGACTACCATGATATCTGGGTTTATTGAGGCAAGTATTTCTTGGTTTTGCTCACTACTGAAATCTTCAGGCTGAATGACTCTCAAATTATTTTCTTCTGCGTATATCTTGACTGGGCAGGCTGTTAAAACCTTTCCTCTTCCTTTTGGCCTATCGGGCTGACAATATACCCCAATTACCTCATGATCAGATTTATGCAGAATAGCTAGGGATTCGACAGCAAATTTAGGAGTTCCTGCAAAGACTATTTGCATTACTTAATGGATTTACGCCCTGTTTTAATGGCAATTGAAATTTGTTTTGGCGAGGTTCCGCCAAGATGATTTCGAGAATTAATAGAACCCTCTAGAGAGATGACATCAAAAATATCTTGCTCAATTAATGAGCTGAAGTTTTTGAGTTCATTAATTGTAAATTCACTCAAGTCTTTACTTTCTTTGATCCCATAGGACACAGCTTTACCAACGATATCATGTGCATCTCTAAAAGCTAAACCCTTCTTTACAAGATAATCAGCTAAATCAGTTGCGGTGGTATAACCTTTAAGTGCAGATTGATACATATTTTCTTTATTAGCTTTGATTGTTGGAACCATGTCAGCAAACACACGAAGACAAGAATAAATAGTTTCAACACTATCAAATAGCGGCTCTTTATCTTCTTGATTGTCCTTATTGTATGCCAATGGCTGGCCTTTCATTAATGTCAAAAGTGAAATTAAATTACCAGTAACTCGGCCAGTCTTACCTCGCACTAATTCTGGAACATCTGGATTTTTCTTTTGAGGCATAATCGACGAGCCTGTGCAAAAGCTATCAGGAAGAGATATAAATTCAAATTGTGCGCTTGACCATAGAATGAGCTCTTCAGAAAACCTTGAAAGATGCATCATAATTAGACTCGCATTTGAAGCAAATTCAATCGCAAAGTCACGGTCACTAACGGCGTCAATCGAGTTTAAGCTTATTCGCTCAAATCCTAAAAGTTCAGCAGTACGTTCGCGATTAATTGGGTAACTAGTCCCTGCAAGAGCAGCACTTCCTAGTGGCATTGTATTAATTCTTTTAAAGCTCTCTTGAAGGCGCTCACGATCTCGCTTGAGCATCTCAAAATAGGCTAATAAATGATGGCCAAAGCTAATTGGTTGAGCGGCTTGGAGATGAGTGAAGCCAGGCATAATAGTTTCTTTTTCTTGCTCCGCAAGATCAAGAAGGGCATTTAAAAGTCTTTCTAACTCTTTCGTAATAAGGCGAACTTGGTCTCTAAGGTAAAGCCTAATATCAGTTGCAACTTGATCATTTCGAGAGCGACCAGTGTGAAGTTTTTTCCCCGAATCCCCGCAAATTTCAGTTAACCTTGATTCAATATTCATGTGAACATCTTCTAGCTCAACTGACCAGCTAAATTTATTATTAACTATTTCATCTTTGACTTTATCAAGACCTTCAAGAATTTCTTTGAGCTCAGCATTGCTTAAGACATTGACTTCACAAAGCATTGTTGCATGAGCGATAGAGCCCTCAATGTCATAGAGTGCAAGAACTTTATCAAAAGTAACAGACGCACCAAAAATTTTGACAAATTCATCTGTTGGCTCATTAAAGCGCCCACCCCATAAATGATTTTTTTCAGACTTCATAGTTCAATTTACTCTGCAATTAATACGAAATTCAATTACTGCACATTATTCCACTATATAGACGATAAGTTACTGAAAATAATATAAAAACCTTTTTTAAATCAGTAATAATTGCTAAAAACATATTTTCATCATCATAATATAATTGTCAAAAGCCAACATTATCAATAAACACTCGATAAAATATTGTTGGTAGTAAATTGAATTGGAGACATTATCACAGTGCTTAAAATTGCAACACGTAAAAGCCCTTTAGCCCTTTGGCAGGCAGAGTTTGTAAAGTCAAGACTCCAATTTTTTTATCCTGACCTAGAAGTTGAATTAGTAAAAATGACTACTCAGGGTGACAAGATATTAAATTCACCACTTTCAAAAATTGGCGGTAAAGGCCTTTTTATTAAAGAGCTCGAAATAGGTATTTTGGAGGGAAGGGCTGATATTGCTGTTCATTCTATGAAAGATGTTCCCTATGAGCTTCCAAAGGAATTTGAGGTTGGCGCAATTTTGGCGAGAGAAAATCCTTTTGACGCATTTGTTTCAAATAGTTTTGACAATATCAATGAGCTCCCACATGGTGCCAGAGTTGGCTCCTGTAGTCTAAGACGCATAGTTCAATTAAAAGCATTAAGGCCTGATTTAGTTATTTTAGATTTAAGAGGAAATGTTAATACTCGATTAAGAAAGCTAGATGATGGTGAGTATGATGCAATTATATTGGCATGTTCAGGTCTTATAAGGCTGGGTTTTGAAGACAGAATTAAACAGCATCTGAGTGCTGAAAAATCCCTTCCTGCAGTTGGTCAGGGCGCTTTAGGTATTGAGATTAGAAAAGGTGACCAAGACATAATTAGCCTTATAAACCCGCTTATAAATACCAAAACTATGAATGAGGTTTGCGCTGAAAGGGTAATGAATTCTACTCTTGAGGGCGGATGTTCAGTTGCAATTGGTGGCTATGCAATAAGTAATAACAATGAGATGAATCTTAAGGGCATGGTAGGTAATGTTGATTCTGGGGTTATTTTAAGGGTAGAAGAAAGTGGTGATTTATCAGAACCAAGGGCGTTAGGCGAGCTTGTTGCAAATAAGCTATTATCTATGGGAGCAAAAGAGCTCTTAAAGGAGGTTTGATTTGATTTTATCTAATAAACAATTAAATGAATGTCTAAGGGAACTTAATGACTGGAGTATCGTCAATGAAAAGCTTTCTAAGACGTTTAAGTTTGCTAACTTTATCCAAGCTTTTGGCTTTATGACTGAAGTTGCAATTACCTCAGAAGCTATGGATCATCACCCAGAATGGTCAAATGTTTATAATAGAGTTGAGATTAATTTGATTACTCATAGTGAGGGCGGAATAACAAAGCTTGACACCGAGCTTGCTAAGAAGATTGATACTATCAGTAGCTCTATAAAATCATAAATAAGTTAACTAATCAAATAAAGCATCAACAAAATCTTTTGCATTAAAAGGTTTTAAATCATCGATTGCTTCACCAACCCCAATAAAACGAATAGGCAGTTTAAGAGAGTCTGAAATTGCAAATAGAACCCCACCTTTGGCTGTGCCATCAAGTTTAGTGACAGCGAGCCCCGATAGGTTGATGGATTTATTAAATTCATTTGCTTGTTGAATTGCATTCTGACCTGATCCACCATCAATAACTAAGAGGGTTTCATGTGGCGCATCTTCATTATGCTTTTTTAGTACTCTCTTAATTTTTTCAAGTTCTTGCATCAAATTATCTTGCGTATGAAGTCTTCCTGCAGTATCTGCAATTAAGATATCAATATTTTTAGCAACCGCTGACTGGTAGGCGTCATATACAACTGAGGCTGCGTCAGCCCCTGTTTTTTGAGCGATGACTGGAATATCATTCCTCTGACCCCAAACTTGAAGCTGCTCCACAGCAGCAGCACGAAAAGTGTCTCCAGCTGCAAGCATTACCGTTTTTCCTTCACTTTGAAATAGCTTAGCAAGTTTACCAATCGTGGTAGTTTTTCCAGCGCCATTAATGCCAACAACAAGAATAACAAAAGTTTTGTCAATATTTGTTTGTAGTAAATTTTCTTTAATTAAGAATGATTCAAGTTCAATTTTTATAAGCTCATAAAGACCATCACTGTCCTTAAGTTCTTTTCTAGATGCTTTTTTTCTCACAGATTCAATAACCTTATCAGTTGTTTGAATACCTATATCTGCTCCAATTAAAAGCATTTCTAAATCTTCAAGAAGCTCTTCATCTATTTTCTTTTTACCTATAAGAAGGGATGAGAGACCATCTCCAAGTTTAGTTTTGGATTTAAATAGCCTTTCTTTTAGTGAAGGTTTTTTTGGCTCACCTTCAGACTCAGGGCTTTGATTTTTTTTAAAAAAGTTTAGCATTGAAGCTTAATTATAAAGACTAGGCAAATTTTACTATGTCAATCAACATAATAACTGTTAATAAACAGATAGTGTTTCATATAACTTCTTTAATTAATCCTATAAATTCAATACATTCTGACGGTATTATGTATCTATTTTGGAGTTCAAATGCTTTGGATTAAGGCTTTTCACATCTTGACGGTAATAACTTGGTTTGCAGCACTGTTTTATTTGCCGCGACTTTTTGTTTACCATGCTATGTCAACGGATGAAATTAGTATAGAGCGCTTCAAAATAATGGAGCGAAAACTATATAGAGGCATTATGATGCCAAGCTTTGTTATTACAACGCTTATGGGTGCTTGGATGCTATATGGCTATGCTTGGGAAGTCTATGCTGATCAATATTGGCTTCAGCTTAAGTTGGTTCTAGTTGCTATTCTAATTGCTTATCATTTTTATTGTGGTTATTTGGTGAGAGTATTTGCTGAAGATAGAAATACACGTAGTCATACTTTTTATAGATGGTTTAATGAGGTACCAGTTTTGCTTCTTGTGGGCATTATCATTCTTGTTGTTGTTAAGCCTTTTTAAAATTTTAGTTATAATTTAAATCTTTATCCTAAATAAAATCTAAATAATGAGCATTTCGCAAGACACAAAAGAGTTAAATTCATATATCAATAAAAAAGTTGATATTGAGTCAGTTGCCTCTTTTAAAGGCAATGAGCACATTATTAAATTAAATCTTAAGTTTGATATCAATCAAATGAAAGAGGCGCTTGATGAAGTTAAAGCTAAATCAGAGTTTAAAACTGCTGCATCAGGTTTTCATGCTCTTGCGATGACTCGTAGAAAAAATAGCTCTGTTGAGGCTGATAATAATCTCGTGGGTCGCTACTATACTCGGGTAGATGATAGCTATGAAGAGATCGCAAAGGATGAGCTAGTCAATGAGAGTTTATTTACAGAGCTCGTTGACGTGTTTAAGGGTACTTATTTTGAAACAATTCATAAGGAGCTGTCAGCGCGTTACCCTATTGGAAGGATACGTATATTAGAAAAAGATAGTTTTAATTGTAATTCATGGCATAGAGATCCTGAGCCACGGATACATATTCCAATTTATACAAACCCAGGTGCTTTATTTATAGTAAATCATCACTGCACCCACCTTCCTGCTGATGGCTCCGTATATTTTACGGATACGCGAGGCTACCATACTGCTCTTAATGGTGGAGAGGACTCTAGAACCCATCTTGTGGCTACTTTAGCCTATCCAGAATACAAACCTTAAGAGAAATTTAGTTATGAGTCAATATAAGAGAAATATCAGTAACCAAGAGAAGTTAGAGAATCCAATAGATTTTCGAAGTGATACAATTACTTTACCATCTAATGAGATGCTTGCAAGTATTGATAATACAAAGCTGGGAGATGATGTTTATGAAGAGGATAT
>CAJQSO010000036.1 GCA_905614365.1 uncultured Candidatus Thioglobus sp. | reverse complement strand
CCAATCTCTGACGATATGGCAGTTATGCGCTCAAGCTTATGGTCTGGATTAATTCAATCTGCCAAATCAAACATTAGAAGAGGGCATCATAACGCT
This sequence comes from uncultured Candidatus Thioglobus sp., assembly GCA_905614365.1. Classification (GTDB taxonomy): domain Bacteria; phylum Pseudomonadota; class Gammaproteobacteria; order PS1; family Pseudothioglobaceae; genus Pseudothioglobus. Next base: position 2,320 of record CAJQSO010000036.1, on the reverse strand, counting down.
AGATTCTTTGAATTAGGGCAGTGCTTTACAGGGACTTTAGTTGAAGACCAAGTTCAAAAAATTGCTGGAATCATTTGTGGTAACCGCCATGACTCTCAGTGGAGTGGAAGTGAGAGGGAGGTTGATTTTTTTGATGCAAAATCTGACGTAGAAGCATTGTTATTTCTCAGTAAGAATGAGTTTACCTTTGAGGCAGCAGAGCATCCTGCACTTCAAATGGGACAGACAGCCAAAATCATCAAAGGTAATAAAGTTATCGGATGGGTTGGCGCATTATCTCCAAAACTTCAAAAAACTTTATCAATGCCAAACTCTTTTCTTTTTGAGATTAATCAGAAGGAGATTGAGCAGGGTGAAATTTCATGCTATGAGCCTTTTTCATCTTTTCAAGCATCCCAACGGGATATAGCAATAGTAGTGTCGCAAGAGATTACTGCAGATCAACTCATCAATTCAATTAGGTCTTTAAAACAAGACGATCTTGTTGATGTTAACTTGTTTGATGTTTATGAGGGTGAGCATATTGATGAGGGTAGTAAGAGCATCGCTTTGAATCTAACTTATCAATCAATAGAAGTTACATTAACTGATGAACAATTAGCCGAAAAAGTTAGTAAAATAGTGGCTCATTTAGAATTAAAATTTTCCGCTAAACTTAGATAAATATATGTCTCTTACAAAACAAGATATTGCAAACACGCTCGTTAAGAAAACTGAGCTTACACAAACCCAAGCATTAGCATTAACGAATCAGTTTTTTGACCAAATAATTGAGACTCTTAAGACTGGTGAAGAGATTAAGTTGTCAAGCTTTGGTAATTTTGTAGTTAGAGAGAAAACGCCTCGACCTGGAAGAAATCCAAAAACTGGTGAAGAGGTCATGATTAGCGCTAGAAAAGTAGTAACTTTTAAGGCTGGTCCGAAGCTAAAGTTAGCAACGCAATTAGGTAAAAAGTAAGTTTAGTCGCTTATCGCGACCATAAATCCTTTTAATATTGGTATGACACTAAGCATGACAAGTTGCTGATGATTTTCATCTGCTGTCTTTCCGCTTGCAACTCTTTTCTTAAGTGAGGGGCCATAGTCATCATCTAGAGAGAAGGATATAAATAATAGCTCCTTATCCTCCTCTGAGTCACCCTCATTTTGGATCATCTCAACGTCATAAATTGAATTTGGCTCTTCAGTTAACTTATTAACAAAAAGAATAGTTTCATTGAAGTGTAGAAAAAATCTTTCTGCAGGGCAGCTTGAAGATTTTTTAAGCTCTAATTCGCCTTGTGACATAGCACCGGCTATCTGGTCATAGTGTTGCTCGGTTAGTCTTACATATCTGGTATCAAGATAATCACCAAGATCATTGTCACCCTCGTATTCTTTAATATATTGAATTAACTCTTTAAGCATAAATTAGTAAATGAGAAAAGTTAGTGGGAATTTTATCGAAAAACCATTGCATTGGTTAATCAAAAGTAGATTAATTGACTGATTTTTGCTAATTTAAATTTGACACTTTCTAATTATTCCCCTAAGTATATTTTTGTCATACTGTATCCTACTCGTTAGGTTAATTATAGAAGAACAAAAAAAATGGCAGATCAGAAATACTTTTATCAAGATGGATATTCAGCACAAGAAGAAAAGAAATTAAAGCGTTATGAAGAGTGGGCTGGCAAGAGTCTAGACGAGGTTAAAGAGGGGATCGTTAATGACTCTTTAAATGAAGAACAGTATGGCGCTTTTTCAATTGAATTTTGGAAGGATGAATCGCTTGTATTTGCGTGTTTAAAGGCAGAGCATGATATTGAATTAATTTTTAATAATGTCCGTAAGTTTTTATGGCGAGATAAAGAGTTTGTTCTTAGTGTAATGAGTGAAAGATGGTACTACCCTTTGACAAGTATAGAATTTCAAGACCAAGAATTTAATTATTTTGACTACATTCATGAGTCTCTTAAGAATGATGAAGACGTTGCTGTTGCTTTAAGTAAATTAAAGAATCTTGAGACTTCATGATGTCAAAAAATCAGAAGTTACCCTAGGCTTTTAACGTGCTCCACCGTTTTCTTGTAAAGATATTCTAGGTTATCTTTACGGGTTCGATCAATAATTCTTTGGTTATTATCACTGTGATGAAGAATGTCATGAATAAGGCCGTATACTGATTTCATATTTTTACGATCTTTACTCTTAAGATTGTAGTCAGAAACCTCCAACCATCTCCCATCTTTAGATGTAATTATCTTATCTATCTGCGTGATAACTTCACTAATATCTGTATTTAATCCCATATGAATATTTTACTGTTATAGTAATTTTT
>CAJQSO010000035.1 GCA_905614365.1 uncultured Candidatus Thioglobus sp. | reverse complement strand
CAGGTCACAAACTCCATGTTTGCTGAAGCGTACTATTACTTAACAATTCCTTTGATGGTCATTATTCATGCTGGTTTCCTTCTCTATGAGATGGGTCAAACTCGTGTGGCAAATGTACTATCATCAGGAATCAAAAACTTACTCGCGTTCGCGTTTACAATTATCACGTTCTATCTGTTTGGTTGGTGGTTCTATTGGGCCTTACCAACGTTTCCAGTGACGTCCCTGGCAGCAGGTGCCGGTTTCATGGGAACTTCAGGTTTAGAGTATGCAAGTGCTATAGCATTACCATGGGGCGAATCAGCTCAGTATATGGGTCCAAATATGGGTGATCACGCTTCAGGTGTATTCTGGGGTGCTTTTGCTTTATTTGCTGCAACGACTGCGTCTATTGCTTCTGGCGCACTAATCGAGAGAATACAAACTGTAGGTTTTGTAATCTGTGCGATTGTCCTTGGCTCTTTTGCCTGGGTTGTAGCTGCTGCTTGGGGTTGGCATGCAGATGGCTGGTTAGTTACAGAGTTTGGTTTTCATGACTTTGGTGCTGCTGGTCTTGTTCACGCGGTTGCTGGATTCTTCGCGCTTGGTATCCTATTAAATCTAGGTCCTCGTGTTGGAAAATTCAATGCTGACGGTTCTGCAAATAAAATTTCTGGTCACAACTTACCACTTACAGTAACTGGCTTAATGCTTATTATTGTTGGTTTCTTTGGCTTTTTAATGGCATGTATCATTCTGCCTGGCGAAGGTTGGAGTTGGTACTCTGATGGCGGAGCCACTATTTATGGAACTCCAATTACGCTTTCAGCACTAGCATTTAATGTATGCCTAGCTGCATCAGGCGGAATTATTGGTGCATGGGTATTTACTAGAGATCCTTTCTGGATGATGTCTGGCTGTTTAGCGGGTATTATTTCAGTCGCTTCTGGCCTTGATGTTTACTTCGGTTCACACGTAATTATTATTTCAATTGTTGCGGGTATGATTTTGAAGCCATGTGCAGACTGGGTAGAAGGCTTAGGTATTGATGATGCTGTTGGCGCTGTTACGGTTCATGGAACAATTGGCCTATTTGGCGTTGTTGTTCTTGGTGTGTTCGGTTCTGGTATACCAGGACTTGGTGCATTCGCTCCAGAAGACACAGTTGCAATAAGCCTATATGGCCAGATTGTTGGTGCCGTAGTTATGTTCTTGCTTGGTTTCGTTCCTGGGTACGTGGTATCTTGGTTGGTTAATAAAGCTGGAATGTTACGTATTCCAGATGCTGTCCAAATCAAAGGTCTTGACGCTGTCAAGGTACCTGCTCAGGCTTATCCTGAGTCAATGGTTAGTGATGAATCTGATTCTAAATAAGGAGGAATAATATGGGATATTTTATTGAATCTTTTACTGAACTACATGCTGATGGTGCTTGGATGGATATGGGTATGTATATTGGTGCGGGCAGTTCAATGCCTGGATGGTATACGGTCATTGCATCGGTTATGTTAGTAGCGATTTTAGTCAAAGGAAATAATGACGAACAAGATCACTATAAATAGTAATCTGTAAAAGTAATAAACTAAAAAGGGCGGTATGATAATACCGCCCTTTTTTTTATCTTAAATAGTTAGTTTTTAAACTTTAAGTAATAATCTAGCTGGATCCTCTAAAGCGTCTTTGATTGAGATCAAAAACTGAACCGCCTCTTTGCCATCAATAATTCTATGATCATAGGATAGCGCAAGATACATCATAGGCCTGATTACTATTTCGCCATTAACAACAACAGCGCGCTCTTGCGTTTTGTGCATTCCTAAAATAGCGCTTTGAGGTGAGTTAAGGATTGGCGTTGACAAAAGAGAGCCAAAGACGCCGCCATTGGATATAGTGAACGTGCCGCCACTCATCTCTTCAATTCCTAGGGTTCCGTCCTGCGCTCTTCCTGCATAGTCAACGATGCCTTTCTCTATGTCGTGCATTCCCATCTTGTGAGCATCACGAAGAACAGGAACAACAAGTCCGCGATCTGAAGACACGGCTACTGAAACGTCGCAGTATGCGTGATAGACAATATCATCTCCATCAAGATAGGCATTCACCGTTGGGAATTTTTTTAGTGACTCAACTGCTGCTTTAACAAAGAACGACATAAAGCCTAATTTAACGGAATATTTTTTCTCAAAAGCTTCTTTATAGCTTTTTCTCATAGCTAGTATCTCAGTCATATCAACTTCATTAAACGTTGTCAGCATGGCTGTATTTTGAGTTGCAGAGTGCAGCCTTTTAGCAATTGTTTTGCGAATGCGAGTCATTGGAACTCTTTCTTCCATTCGGTTACTCGTTGGCTTAGATGAGTTAATTTCGGGCGCGCTTATAGGTTCTTCCTGAACGTTTTCTTGAAGATTTATTTCAGGAGGCTCTTGAGCTACTTCAATTGGAGATTCTATTAACTCTTCTTTTGGAGCTTCTTTAATAGCTTCTTTGGGAGTCTCAATCTTTTCAGCTGCTTTTTCAGCATCATCTAGTAAAGCTAGGACTTGCTGGGCATTTACTGTTTCACCTTCTTCAGC
>CAJQSO010000034.1 GCA_905614365.1 uncultured Candidatus Thioglobus sp. | reverse complement strand
AACTCCTATCTTTGTAATTCTTATTTTACAAACCTTAGCTATTTTTATTATTTCTGAATTAAAATTTTTAGGCGCTGTAAAGCATAATTCATAATCATCACCCCCACACAGTAGGACCGACCAATCATTATTAGCTTCAATATATTTAATCACTGATTGACTTAAGGGGAGTTTTTGAACATCAATTATTGCTCCAACTTTTGAGGCTTTTATAATATGAGATAAATCTTGCTCAAGCCCATCAGATACGTCAATACATGAGCTCGCTAACCCATTTAAAGCATTCCCAAGGTCAAGTCTTGGTATTGGTCTATTAAGTTTTACCATTTCAGCTTTATTAGGCTTTTCACCTTCATTAATCCTCTTAAGACAGAGCGCAGCGTCGCCTAACTCCCCTGAAACATATATATTATCGCCGTTATTGGCACCTGATCTCTTAATTGCTTTTGATTTTTCAACAACACCCATCATAGTGATAGTTATACTGAGTGGCCCTCTTGTGGTGTCGCCGCCAATTAAGCAAACGTTATACTTACTAGAAGTATCTTTAAGAGACTCAGAAAACTTTTTTAGCCAAATCTCATCTAACTTAGGAAGGGTTATTGAAAGAGTAAACCACCTTGCTATTGCGCCCATTGCTGCAATATCACTTAAATTAACCGCTAAAGACTTATAGGCTATATTCTCAGGGGAGTCGTCTTTAAAAAAGTGAACACCTTCTAAAAGTGTATCTGTTGTAGTGACTAATTGATAACCTGAATCAAGATTAAAAATAGCAGCATCATCTCCAACTCCTAATTCAACAGTGGAATCAGTTAATGGCCAATTAAAGTAATTTTGTATTAACTCAAACTCATCCATATCTTCAATTACTTAAGGCCTTTAAGTGGCCTTCAATACATTCTGAAAGTGCCTGAAGATCATAACCACCCTCAAGAAAAGAAATGACCCTGCCATTGCTATGTCGTTTGGCAATCTCAACAATATTTTTTGTTAAAGTATAAAAATCTTCAGACTCTAAATTAATGCTCGCTAAAGGATCTCTCTTGTGAGCATCAAAGCCAGCAGAAATAAGTATTACTTCAGGCTCAAATAAGTCAACATTTTTTAATATTTTCGTTTCAAATATTTCCATAAACTCATCTCTAGTAGTATCTGAAGATATTGGCGCATTAAATATATTGCCTACTCCAGTCTCAGACTCCATACCTGTTCCAGGAAACAAAGGGTGTTGATGAATTGAGCCATAAAAAACACTTTTATCATTATAAAAAATTTCCTGTGTGCCATTACCATGGTGCACATCAAAATCAATGATCGCTATTTTTTTGAGATTAAATTTACTCTGTAGATATCTAGCAGTAACTGCAGCATTATTTATAAAGCAAAATCCGTTTGCTCTGATTGTTTCTGCATGATGGCCAGGTGGACGAACTGCACAAAATAACCTTTTTGTTGCCCCACTCATTAATTCATTTGCTGACTCAATACCAGCACCACATGCTCTTAATATTGCCTCTTTGCTTTGGGGACAAAGAATAGTATCAGCATAAGGCTCTTTTTCCACACCAACAAGACCTGAAGTTGGGACCATTGAAAGCAAATCATCAAGATAGGATTGAGGGTGGACCAGATTTATAGTCTTAAAGTCAGCCAAAGGCGAGTCTTTAAAGGATATATTCAGCTGACCAATACGCTTAATTGAATCAAGTATTACTTCCAAGCGCTCTTTTCTCTCAGGATGGTTTTCACCATTATCTTTTGCTATACAGTCTAAATGCGAGAAAACCGTTATATCTTCCATTCAAGAATTACATATATGCATTTTCTTTATGGGAGTGGTCCGTTGCATCAAGAACAGCAGATATTTCTGGATATAAGCCCTTAAGCTGTTTCTCAACACCATCTTTAAGAGTCATATTTACTGAACTACAGCCTTGGCAACCACCACCAAAATTCAAAATTACTTCTTTTTTCTCAGTAATTTCAACAAGATCAACAAAGCCGCCATGTGATGCCAAGCTTGGATTCACTTCAGTAACAATAGTAAACAGAACCTTTTCCTCAAGAGGAGCATCATCTTTAGGGGCTTCGCCTTTGGCATTAGGAGCAGTGATAGTAAGTTTTTTGTTAGTACCATCTAACTTCAATGCAACATTAGAGTCACTTAAAAATTGATTATTAGATTCATCTATAAAAGCGCTAAAACCCACATAGGGAAATTCATTATAACTATCAGGAAGATCACTCTTTATACAGAAGTTGAATGTTACCGTTGCAACTGGAGTACCAGGTTTTTCAACATCAACCTTTAAGCCAAGATCTTTTTCATCTTGTTGTTCAAATAGATCTGCAACATAAATTTCTGCTTCTTCAGTAATACTAAACATTTGATCTCCTAAAGACAATATTATCGATTAGTCGAGTTTCGCCTAACCTTATAGCGGATATTATAATAATTTCTGCAGTGTTAGTCGCGATTTGTGTAAGGTTATTTGCATTTAGAACTTCAAAATATTCTACTTCAAAGTTAACACTTAATTCAGATAGCGTTTTTTGCGTAACGAATTCAATAGGATTTCCCTGCTCTATAGCTGTTTTTGCATTAACGAGTTGCTGATAAAAAAGAGGCGCCTTCATTCGATCCTTGGCACTTAAATATTTATTTCTAGTACTCATTGCTAAGCCATCATCTTCTCTTTGAGTTGAAACTGACTCTATAGATACGTTTAAATTGTTATTTTTAACAAGAGATTTAATAATTAAGAGCTGTTGATAATCTTTTTCGCCAAAAATTGAGTAATTTGGTTTTACAATATCAAATAATCGATTTACAACTTGCGCAACCCCATTGAAATGAAATGGTCTAGAAGAGCCGCATAGTAATCTTCCTATTTCACCCACATCATAATTAGACAAGGTTCCGTTTGGATATATTTCATCCTTTGAGGGAATAAATAGGACATCAATACCCCGTTTCTCTAGAAGAAGCTTATCATTAGAAAACGTCTTAGGATAAGAATCAAAATCTTCACCTTTAGCAAACTGAGTAGGATTGACAAAAATACTAACAACAACTACATCTGAAAGGGATTGTGCTTTTTCTACCAACCTCAGATGCCCATCATGAAGACCTCCCATCGTTGGAACTAGGGAAACTGCTTTATTATCATTGCGACAGCTATCTAAAAAAAACTCAAGATCGCCTGACCTCTCAAAAATTTTCATTAATAACTCTCATTTTTATTAGGAAAACTTCCTTCTTTTACCTCCAAAACAAAGGCTTTAATTGCTGAAGAAATACTACTTTCTGAATTCAAAAAATTACGAACAAATCTTGGCTGCTTACCTAATGTTATACCTAACATATCATAACTAACCAAAACCTGGCCATCACAATTCTTTCCAGCTCCAATTCCAATTGTAGGGATTTTTAATTTATTCGTTATCAACTTTGCTAAATTACTGGGAATGCACTCTAATACTAAAATGCTTACGCCTAATGATTCAAGCAACGTTGCATTATCTTGAATTATCTTAGAAGAATCCTCATCTCGGCCTTGAACCTTATAATCACTTGAATCAACAACCAGCTGAGGCTGGAGGCCAAGATGACCACATACATTGATATTATTGGAAACTAGAGCTTTAATGACATCTGTATTTTCAATTCCACCCTCTATTTTGACCATATCTGCGCCATTACTAATCAATTCCTTTGCATTGGTTACTGCAGTAACAGCATTATCATAACTATGAAAAGGCATGTCTGCGATAACTAAAGACTGGTTGCAAGCTTTTGCAACAATTTTGGTATGGTAAAGCATGTCAATCATAGATACTGAACGCGTATTTTCATCGCCCTGAATAACCATCCCAAGAGAGTCACCAATTAAGATAATATCAACACCCGCGTCATCAATAAGCTTAGCCATTGAAGCGTCATATGCTGTAAGACATGTAATTTTTTGATTATTATCTTTGAATATATTTAACTCAGAATGTTTCATAGTTTGTTTACATCTAACTTATCAATCCTTTCTAATAGGTCTTTTATTGACCCTAGTAAAGGAAATTTTATACTAGGCTCTATTTCAAATAAAGGTACTAAAACAAAGGCCCGATTTATTGCTTCTGGATGAGGTATTGACAATCTTTTATTTGAAATAACTTGCTCTCCATAAAGAAGTATATCTAAATCAATCGTTCTTGAGCCCCATTTTACTTCTCTGACTCTTTGCTGACTCTCTTCAATTTCCTGGCAAAGATCTAATAAATCAATAGCACTTAGTTTAGTTTCAATTTTACATACTGCATTAAGATAGTTTGGTCCGGGAATTTCTAAGAGAGGTTTGGACTCATAGAAGCTTGATACATTAATAAGTTTAGCTCCATCATTATTACTCAAACTAGCAAGAGCTCTTTTAATTTGAGCCTTTGGATCCTTTAAATTTGAGCCTAACCCGATATAAGCTAACAATGAACTAGTGTTCCAATTTGTTCACCTTGATATATCCTTATTAAAACTTTCTCTTCTCGTCCCCATGCTATAGTTGAAAATGTTTTAGATTTTGCAGCTTGCTTTGCAGCCATAACTTTTGAATACATTCCACCAGAGCCTAAAGTACCCCCAGTTTTTCCAGCAACTCGCTCTAATTTCTCATCATCAAAGTTAATTTCTTTTATTAAACTGGCATTTTTATTTATACGAGGATCATCATCGAAAACACCATGCTGATCTGTCAATATAATTAATCTTTCAGCATCCAAAAGATTCGCAACAAGTGCCGCTAAAGTATCATTATCACCAAATTTTATCTCTTCCGTTGCAACTGTATCATTTTCATTGATTACGGGAACTGCACCAAACTCAAGTAAATTCTCAAGAGTTGCAGAGATATTTTCAAAATGTTTAGTATTTATAAGGTTATCTTGAGTCAAAAGCACTTGAGCTGTTTGAACTTTATGCTTTGCAAATAGATACTCATAAGCCTGGACCAGGCCCATTTGACCAACAGCAGCTGCTGCCTGAAGCTTATGAATATCGCTTGGTTTATCTTTCCAGCCAAGTCTTTTCATGCCCTCAACAATTGAGCCACTAGAAACCAAAACAATATCGATATTATGGGATTTTAGCTCTACAATCTGTTCGACCCATTCGGAGATTAAATCTTTATCAATCCCTTTACCATTATTAGTTAAGAGAGCAGATCCAATCTTAACTACCCAACATTTATTCTTCTTCATCTTTCTCTTCTATAAGGTCATACAAACCAAAAACTAGGGACTTACAGCCCATACCATTTAATGCAGATATGTTAAATGCATTACCTTTATATTTAACTTTTTTAAGAAAGTCTTTAATTACCTTATCTCTTTTATCTTCTTGAATAAGATCAATTTTATTAATAGCTACTAATCTAGGTTTTTCAAAAAGCTCATCATCAAATTTTTTTAATTCAGACTCAATAGTTAAATAATTACTAGCAGGGTCTGAGCCATCAGCTGGCAAGATATCAATCACATGAAGAAGTGCTTTTGCTCTTGAAAGGTGTTTAAGAAATTCAAACCCGAGGCCAACACCTTCGCTTGCTTTTTCAAGCAAACCGGGTATATCAGCCATAACAAAATGATTATTACCAGCCTTTACAACTCCAAGATTTGGATGCAGTGTAGTAAAAGGATAATCAGCCACCTTTGGACGTGCACCAGAAATTTGCCTAATTAAACTCGATTTTCCAGCATTTGGCATACCCAAAAGCCCAACATCTGCCATTACATTAAGCTCTAACCCAATCTCTCTAACCTCTCCAGGTGTGCCCGGTGAAGTTTGCCTTGGCGCACGATTAATTGATGATTTAAAACGAGCATTCCCTAGCCCATGAAAGCCACCTTTTGCAACCAAAAGATTTTGCTCATGAAGAGTAATTTCACCTATCACTTCATCTGTTGAAAGATCAATTATTTTAGTTCCAAGCGGGACTTCAACATACATATCAATAGCTGACTTCCCTCTTCGATCACTACCTTCTCCAGGGAGACCATTTTTAGCTCTATATAAACGGTTATAACGAAATTCGCTTAATGTATTAAGACCCTCTTGACCGCGGAAAAAAATACTGCCACCATCACCGCCATCACCGCCATCTGGACCACCGTCTGGGATGTATTTTTCACGACGAAAGCTGAGGCAACCTCTTCCACCCTTTCCAGCTTCAACCATCACACTTGCAGAGTCAACAAATCTCATAATTTTTATGATTAATAATTAAAATAATAGCTTGCACCAAAAAATGAATCAATCTAAAACAAAATAGATGCGATAGAAGTTAAATGATAAAGCTATAATATCAGTCAATTATTATACCTTTTTTCTTATCAAAAGCCCCCTTCAAGATAAGTGAAAGTATTCCATTTAAATTATTTAATCATAGACTTTAGCTTAGTATTATTTATGAAAATAAAAGCTCAATTTAAAAAATATAACTGAATAGCCAAATGAACAGATTTATATATACATTTTTAATTGTTCTAAGTTTGCCATTTGCTCTTTTAAGGATTTTACGAAAAGACACTAAAAGCTCGTCTTGGACTCGTAAACTAAAAAATCAGTTAGGCTTTGTACCTAAAACTTCAGGCAAGGTTATTTGGTTTCATTGCGTATCTGTTGGAGAGTTCAATGCAGCCAAACCTCTAATTGACAAGATATTTCTGAAATTCCCTCTTCATCAAATTGTTATCACAACCACAACTATTACAGGCTCTGTAGCTGTAGAAAACCACTACAAGAAACGCGTAATTCATTGTTTTTTTCCTTTTGATGTACCCTTTATAGTTAGTTTATTTTTAAAAAAAATTAAACCTCTTGCCTGTATTCTTTTAGAAACAGAAATTTGGCCAAATTTAATTACTGAACTTAAACATCAAAACATTCCTACAATGCTGGTAAATGCAAGACTATCAGGTAGGTCTTTCAAAAAATATAATAAATTCTCTCCTAAGTTAGTTAGCTCAACTCTAAATAATTTAAGCATAATATGCTCTCAAAATGAAAGCTCATCAAAACGCTTCATCTCACTTGGCGCTAGTAAAAAAAATATTACTATTACTGGAAGCTTAAAATTTGATTCTAATGAACCTACTAATCTAGAAACTATTCAAGCATTAAAAAAAATAACTGGAGATCGAAAAATTGTTGCTTTTGCAAGTACTAGGGAAGGTGAAGAGCTGCAAATAATTAAAAGCTATCTTGCTCTTCAAACCAAATTCAACGCACTTCTTTTAATCATACCAAGGCATCCAGAGAGGTTTAACGAAGTCTTTAATATGGCCAATGAAAATGGTCTTAATGTTAAAAGGAGATCATTAGCTGATCATTGTGAGAAAGATACAGACATACTAATTGGAGATAGTATGGGTGAAATGATGTCTTATTTCAGCATAAGTGATATAGCCTTCATAGGCGGCAGCCTTTCAAATAATGGTGGTCAAAATATGCTTGAAGCTGCCTCACTTTCGAAGCCTATTATTTTTGGTCCAAGCGTATTTAATTTTGAAGAGATCTCAAAAAAGCTTTTAGATGATGGATCTGCTATGCAAGTTAGTAGCGCGGAAGAATTAATGCAGGCTATTTCTGAGCTGCTTTTAGATAATGAAAAGAGAAAACTAATTGGGCAATGTGCAAAAACAACTTTTGAAAATAATCGCGGCGCAGTAGCTAGAGTATTTAAAGCAATTGCGCCGCATATTGAAAATATTTAAAACTAGCCTTTTAAGCGCCTTCTTTTAAATAGATTTCACTATCGTTATCTAAGAATTCTTCAGATTTTTTATCCATTTCGATTTGAATTTCCTGAATTTTTTTAACTTCTTTGGCGTCCATTCCCTTGATATCTTGAGAAATCTTCATAGAACAAAATTTAGGTCCACACATAGAACAAAAATGCGCAGTTTTTGCAGCTTGTTTTGGAAGAGTTTCATCATGAAAACTGCGGGCAGTGTCAGGATCTAGGCCAAGATTAAATTGATCTTCCCACCTAAATTCAAAACGAGCTTTTGAAAGCGCATTGTCTCTGATTTGAGCTCCAGGATGACCCTTAGCAAGATCAGCTGCGTGGGCTGCAATTTTATAAGTAATAATTCCAGTTTTAACATCGTCTTGATTTGGAAGCCCTAAGTGCTCTTTAGGAGTCACATAACAAAGCATTGCGCATCCATACCAGCCAATTTGAGCCGCTCCAATAGCTGAAGTAATATGATCATAGCCAGGAGCAATATCGGTAGTAAGTGGCCCCAATGTATAGAAAGGCGCCTCTCCACACTCCTCAAGCTGCTTTTCCATATTGTCTTTAATCATATGCATTGGCACATGACCAGGACCTTCAATAAAGGTTTGAACATCATGTTTCCAAGCTATTTTTGTAAGCTCTCCTAAGGTCTCAAGTTCACCAAACTGGGCAGCATCATTAGCATCTGCTATCGAGCCAGGTCTTAAGCCATCGCCTAAAGAGAAGGTCACATCATAGGCCTTCATGATTTCACAAATATCTTCAAAATGCGTATAAAGAAAACTCTCCGTATGATGAGCCAGGCACCATTTAGCCATGATTGAGCCCCCTCTTGATACAATCCCTGTAACTCTATTCATAGTTAATGGGACATACTTAAGACGCACTCCTGCATGAATAGTAAAGTAATCAACCCCTTGCTCTGCTTGTTCAATTAAAGTATCTCTAAAAACTTCCCATGTTAAATCTTCAGCAACTCCTTTAACTTTTTCAAGAGCTTGATAGATAGGAACAGTTCCAACAGGCACAGGAGAATTACGGATAATCCACTCACGAGTTTCATGAATATTTTTTCCCGTAGAAAGATCCATAATAGTATCAGAGCCCCATCGAACGCCCCAAACCATCTTTCCTACCTCTTCATTAATTGAAGAACCTAAAGCTGAATTACCAATATTTCCATTAATTTTAACTAGAAAGTTTCTGCCTACAATCATAGGCTCCGTTTCTGGATGATTAATATTGTTAGGAATAATTGCGCGACCCCTAGCAACCTCATCTCTTACAAACTCAGGGGTAATAATTTTAGGTGTTGCAGCTCCAAAGCTTTCACCTTTGTGCTGTCCAACTTGATCTTTATATTCTTGCCAAAGACAATTTTCTCGAATAGCAATGTATTCCATTTCTGGAGTAATAATGCCTTTCCTAGCATAATGCATCTGCGTAACATTTTTTCCTTTTTTTGCCTTTCTTGGGGCTTTCAAATGCTCAAATCGAAGCTCGTCAAGTTTTTTATTACTTAGCCTCTCGTTTGCAAATTTTGAGCTAACGCCATCAAGAAGCTCAGTGTCATTTCGCTCCACTATCCAATTAGTGCGGAGTGATTCAATTCCCTCTCGATAACTAATCGTTTTACTAGGATCTGTATATGGTCCAGAAGTATCATAAACATGAATCGGATCATTTTTTTCAGCAAGATCACCAATCGTATCAGTGAGTTTAATTTGCCTCATTGGGACCCTAATATCGTCTCGTGAACCTTTGACGTAAACTTTGGTTGAGTTAGGAAAAGGCTTAATAAATGCCTCATTAATACTTGATAGACTAGTAAGTGTTTCGGATGATTGCTTCATTATTGTATAATTAAGTTAATGTAACTTGAGAAAGGAAAATGTCCATTTTAACTCATCGACCAAGAAGAATGAGGAAACACGAATTTAATCGTTCATTAATTCGTGAGAACTCTTTAAGTGTAAGTGATCTTATATATCCTTTATTCATTATTGAGGGTGAAAATAAAAAAGAAAAAATTGATTCTATGCCTGGAATTGAAAGACTTAGTATTGATCAATTATTGATTGAGGCTAAGGAGATTGTTGATTTAAAAATTCAAGCGATTGCTTTATTTCCAGTAGTTTCTGCTGATAAAAAGACACTCGAGGCTGAAGAATCGTACAACCCCGATGGACTTATTCAAAAGGCAGTTAGAGCTATTAAAAGAAACTTTCCAGAGCTAGCAGTTATTACAGATGTAGCGCTTGACCCTTTTACAAGTCATGGCCTAGATGGCATTATTGATAATAATGGATACGTTCTTAATGATGAAACTGTGAATATTTTAGTTAAACAAGCATTATCCCATGCTCAAGCTGGTGCAGATATTGTTGCCCCATCTGACATGATGGATGGCAGAATTGGAGCGATTCGATATGCTCTAGAAGAGCAAGGTTATATTCATACAAATATACTTGCCTACTCTGCCAAATATGCCTCTTCTTTTTATGGTCCATTTAGGGATGCTGTAGGTTCTGCTGGAAATCTGGGTAAGTCTGATAAAAAAACTTTCCAGATGGATCCTGGAAATTCTGACGAAGCAATCCGTGAAGTTGAGCTTGATATTTCAGAAGGTGCTGACATGGTTATGATTAAGCCAGGCCTACCTTATCTTGATATAGTCTCTAAGGTAAAACAAACCTTTGGTGTACCAACTTTCGCTTATCATGTTAGTGGCGAGTATGCAATGCTTAAAGCGGCTAGTCAAAATAAATGGATTGATGAAAAATCAACAGTGCTTGAGACGCTTCTTTGTTTTAAAAGGGCTGGTGCTGATGCCATATTGACTTACTATGCAAAAGATGCTGCCAAATGGATTAATGAGTAGTAATAAAAATTTAACTATTTATATCCACTATATATTTTGATTTAATGAAATAAAAAAGCTAATGAACCAAAAAAATATATTTTATTTGTTCTCACTAATTGCAATATTTTTTATTGGTCACTACTATTCACAATTCAATATTCAACCAGTAAAGCCTGAAATTATTACCATCAATAATGATGATGAAGTCAAAAAACAAAAGTCTAATATCCTAAGTCTTCAGCTTCAACTTGAAGAGCTTAATAATCAACTTATATTTTCACTTGATGAACTAAAAATAACCTCTAAAAAACTCAAATATTCTTTACTCAGAAATGAAGCTCTTAATAATGTATTCAAACGTAAGTCTGAACCACTAAGTGATGAACTAATTTTTAAACAAAAAGAGGATGCATTTTTTCGTGCATTACTTGAGGCTACAAATCTAAATCTTAAGAAAACTATAAAAGAGTTAAAAAAAGCTTTATCAGATGCTGAACTGGATATTGAGCTACTTAAATTTGATCTTGAAATTGCACAAGACAATCTTAGGGCCAACTAAAGGTCTTTAAATTTATACTTTTAAGAATAATACTGAACTATTTGAGATAGATCTTCACGAGGAGTTCTATAACTATTAATTACCTTAGTTCTATCTTCATAGCCAATTGCCATTCCGCAAAGAACAATTTTATCGTCGTAGTATGGAAATTCTTGCCTAACAATCTCAGGATACTCGCCAAGAGCAGCTTGTGGACAGGTTGCCAAGCCAAGCTCTAGAGCAGATAACATTATTGACTGAAGAAACATGCCATAATCCATATATGAGCCTTTCTCCATCGACTTATCAATAAAAAAAAGCAGGATAACAGGCGCGTTGAATGCCTGATAATTCAATGCCCACTGATCAATCTGTCTTTGCTTGTCTTCCCTTTTAATATCTAATGTTGAATACATTAATAAACCACAATCTTTTCTTCTTTGCTTATACTCACCCAGCCACTCAACAGGATAATATTTATAATCCATAGCGCCTTTCTTGCCATCTCTAAAGGCTTTTTCAAGCTTTCTACATAAGCCATCTTTACTTTCTCCGGTTAATACGGCAACCTGCCATGGCTGAGTATTTACCCCAGATGGAGCTGTTTTTGCTTGATTAATAATTTGATTAATGATACTAATTGAAACATCTTCGTTTAAAAATGCTCTTGTTGATTTACGTTCGGCTAAGGCGGTTTTTACATCCATCAGTCACTCCGTTATATTCTTAGTTATATGAGATATGATTATTATGTCAAAAATTTTGATTAATTTATCCCTAAACACTTCTTGGCTTAGCATAGAGAACTATTATATTTCCAAATATTATTAATACAACGCCAATTAATCCCGTCCAGCTCCAAACATAATCTTCAAATAAAGTTGATAAAAGTAAAGCAATCGTTGGAGTAAAAATATTGACATAGGAAGCTTTATCAGCGCCAATATTTCCTACAAGTTTAAGATAAACACCAAACCCAATTGCTGAGGCCACTAAAGATAAATAAATTAGGGATGTGACATAACTATAGCTTGTGCTAAAACTAAAACTTATATCACTAAAAGATATATAAGTAACTAGGATAAGCGATCCATATAGCATACTGAAAGCGTTACTTTGAATTAGGGGTATTTTTCTCGCTTGCATCTGACCAGAAAGCAGCATCCCTATTGATGCAAAGAAAGTTGCAAGAAGCATCCATAAAAAACCCTTTACAATCTCAGAGTCAAGCGACCAGTCTGAACTCCTGATCTCATTTGAAAATATAATTGATAACCCCACAATACCGACTATTGCGCCAAATAATATAGGCAATCTAATGGGTTTTTTAAAAAAAATAAAACCATTAAAAACAGTAAATAAAGTAAGCGTTGAAAAAATAAGGCAAACCACTCCAGTTGTTAAATAGGAGGTGCCAAAGTAGGCGCAAATATAATTAATACAAAATAGAAAAAATCCCAATAAAAGCCAGTTTATGTGCTCTCGCCAAGGATAAGAAAGCTTTAGACCTCGAATGAAACACCAAATAAATAGTAAAAGTGATGCAAGCAGAAAACGCCATACTATTGAAACCTGAGGGGCCACATCGCCCAATTGGAAACTAATTGCAAACCAAGATGAGCCCCATGCAAGCAGAACAATAAAATATAGGAATGCGTTCATTATTTATAGATTAATAAGTAGGCAGAAATTTACTACTAGACTCTATTTTTAATCAAATCATCCACAACGCCAGGCTCGGATAATGTGGATGTATCTCCAAGCTCTGCATAATCATCTTCTGCAATTTTCCTTAGAATACGTCTCATAATTTTTCCTGACCTTGTTTTTGGAAGGCCTTGTGCAAATTGAATTTTATCTACCGTTGCAATTGGGCCTATTTCTTTTCTTACTAAAGCAACTAAATCTTTTTTAAGCTCCTCAGTACCTATAACTCCTGTCATTAGAGACACATAGGCATAAATACCCTGACCTTTTATATCATGAGGCATGCCAACAACTGCCGCTTCACTTACATTACTATGAAGAACTAAAGCCGATTCGATTTCTGCTGTGCCTAGACGATGCCCAGATATATTTAAAACATCATCGACTCTTCCAGTAATCCAATAATAACCATCAGCATCTCTTTTAACTCCATCTCCCGCAAAATATTTACCTGGATAAGTCGTAAAGTAAGCCTCCATAAATCGCTCATGGTTGTTATATAAAGTCCTAATTTGACCTGGCCAAGATCTAGCTATAACAAGTACGCCTGAACACTCACCCTCTAATAACTCACCACTCTCACTAAGAACTTGAGGCTCTACTCCAAAAAATGGCATAGTTGCAGAGCCTGGTTTTAGAGCTGTTGCAAAAGGCATTGGTGTAATCATATGACCACCTGTTTCTGTCTGCCACCAGGTATCCACGACTGGACATCTCTCATCGCCAACAATATTGTAATACCACTCCCACACTTCGGGATTAATTGGCTCTCCAACAGTTCCTAAAATTTTTAAACTAGCCCTAGAGGTTTTTTGTACATGCTCGTTTCCAGCCCCCATTAAAGCCCTAATAGCAGTAGGTGCTGTATAGAAAATATTTACCTTATGTTTATCAATCACCTGCCAAAATCTTGAGGCATCTGGGTAATTAGGGACACCCTCAAACATCAAAGTAGTTGCTCCATTAGCTAGCGGCCCATAAACTATATATGAATGACCAGTAACCCATCCAACATCAGCAGTGCACCAGTAAATATCGCCATCTTGATAATCAAAAGTATATTTATGAGTCATCGCAGCATACAACAAATATCCTCCTGAAGTATGAAGAACGCCCTTTGGTTTTCCAGTTGAGCCAGAGGTATAAAGAATAAATAAAGGGGTTTCAGCATCAAACATCTCACAAGGAAAATCTGGTGAAGCATTTTCAACTAGCTCGTGATACCACAAGTCTCTATAGCCCCAAGTAACTTCTCCATCTGTTCTCTTTACAACAATAATATGCTCAACACAGTCACATTCTTTAGTTGCAATATCCACATTAGCCTTTAAAGGAATTGATTTACCGCCGCGCACTCCCTCATCAGAAGTAATTACTAGCTTGCACTCACTATCAAGGATTCGATCTCTCAAAGCATCTGGTGAAAATCCCCCAAAAACTACTGAATGAATTGCGCCAAGTCTTGCACATGCAAGCATAGCAACCGTGGCTTCAACGATCATAGGCATATACAAACAAATACGATCGCCTTTTACAACGCCTAAATCCTTCATTGAATTAGCAAATTTACAAACTTTTTTGTGAAGTTCTTTATAGGTTATTGACTCACTTAAATTAGGATCATCTCCCTCCCAAATAACTGCAACCTGGTCAGCACGTTCGGGCAAATGACGATCTAAACAGTTATAAGACACATTTAAAGTTGCACCCTCAAACCAAGCAATCTTGCCTTTTGAAAAATCAACATCTGAAACTTTATCCCATTTTTTATCCCAGTCAATAAACTTTTCAGCTTGTTCAGCCCAAAACTCATCTGGATTTGAAATAGAATAGTCATACATAGACTGATAACTTTCAGCATTAATTAATGGCTTTCTATTACTTTGCATAATAGGATATTTCATTTAATTTCCCCAATATTCAACTTGTCAAAAAAACCATGTTACCAAAGTCAATGATTATAAAAATAGTTAAATATATTGAATTAAGTAAAAAAAAATGACGCAATGCGTCATTTTTTATTAAGTCTTAGAAGTCTTATTTACTCATCAGCTTCTTTAACTGCAAGATCATCAGATTCTGCTTCTGAATCAAGCTTTACTTCTGAAAGTTCTGCTGCAACTTCGTTTACCTTAGCTTCTTGTACTAATTTATCATGAGCATTAAGCTCCTCTTCCATTGCATACTCTTCAGTCAGAATTGAAGCATCAATCAACCCAGCCTCAATTTCTCTTAAAGCTACAACTGTAGGTTTATCTTTACCAACATCTAAAGTTGACCTGAAGCCACCAGAATTTAACTGATGCGCACGCTTTGCAGCTACTAGAACTAATTCAAATCTATTGTCTACCTTATCTAAACATTCCTCTACTGTTACTCTTGCCATAATCTTAGTTAACCTATTTTGATCAGATGATAAAATAAAGCAATTTTACTGTAATATGCCTAACATGGAAAGACTTATTGTACTTGATACTGAGACAACTGGAATTCGACCAGAAGAGGGTCATCGCATTATTGAAGTTGGGGCAGTACAAATATTAAATAGAGAAATAACAAGCACTGAATTTCACAAATATGTCCAACCCAACAGGCCAGTGGGTGACTCAGTTAATATTCATGGCATTACAGATAAGTTTTTGATAAATAAACCACAGTTTAATAAAATTTCTGATGACTTGTTATCTTTTATTGAAGGAGCTACTTTAATAATTCATAACGCACCATTTGACTTAGGCTTTCTGGACAATGAACTAAAAATAAATGGTTTTAACAAAAAGATAGAAGATATATGTCAAATTATAGATACTCTAGAACTATCTAAAAAACAGCGTCCAGGCACTATGCATAATCTAGATGCATTATGTAGGCGTTTTGGAGTAGATACAAGCGCTAGAACCAGACATGGAGCTTTACTTGATGCTCAAATTCTTGCTCAGGTCTATCTTGCAATGACTGGAGGTCAATCTATATTATTTCAAGAAAGTTCAGACATTGAGTCCCAGATTAGTGATCCTGCGCTTATCAAAGAAAATATGAATAATAAGGATAATATTAAAGTTATCTATGCAAATAAACAGGAAGTTGACCTTCACAATAACTACTTTAAATAGCCAATAAATAGTGCAAATAAAATACATAAAATATGGCTTAAATTAGGCATTGACTAACATTCCTATCACAGTATAATTACACACCTTCGGAGTGTGGCGCAGTCTGGTAGCGTATCTGGTTTGGGACCAGGTGGTCAGAGGTTCGAATCCTCTCACTCCGACCAAAATTTATAATTAAAGTGCAAGCCTAAACTTTATTAAAGCAAAGTTATTGCGCCCATAGCTCAGCTGGATAGAGCAACGGCCTTCTAAGCCGTAGGTCATACGTTCGAATCGTATTGGGCGCACCACTTTTAGATATTATGGCGGGAATAGCTCAGTTGGTAGAGCCCCGGATTGTGATTCCGGTTGTCGCGGGTTCGAGCCCCGTTTCTCGCCCCACTTCCTATTAGGGATTCTAGAGACTTTCAATTAGATAATTTACCCCAGGTGTAATTCACGTGTAACCTGAAGAGGAGATTATCGTGGCACACATACAAAGTAGGGATAAAAAATATCCCACTATAACTCCTTTTGTTTCTCCTTTTGTATCTTCTTTTCTAAACTTAGTTTTTCTTTAGCACTCATAACATAGGCTGCTCCTGCTAATAAAACGATAGCACCTGCTTCTGCTATTAATACCCAAGGGTCAGCATCTTTACTGTGTAATATAATCAATCTACACAAGGCCGTCATTGCAATAATAATTGGTAGTGTTACTGGAATTCTATTACTAATATAATAAGCACCAACCATACCTACAATTTCTGTATAAATGAATAGCAAAAATAAGTCTGCTAGTTCAATATTTTGTAGTAACCACATACCCCATACTTCGTTGGCAGCGGCTACAACAGTTAATACACCTATGCCACCAAGCATTAGTTTTTCTGTAACTGTTGTAGTCCAATGTAGCCTTGCGTTTATGCTTTTCATCGAGCGTAAAGTCACCTGCAACTTATTTTTCATTATGTTCTATTACCTCTAAAATTATTATCATTAGAAAAAAGTAAATGACTCCGTAAACAATTGCATCTGCTATAGACACAAGCCATACAAAAACAGTAATTATTATGTCATCATTCTAGGCTTTGGATATGAAGGCTAAATGAAGATTAGGAGTTGATTAGATAAAGATTTAGTCAGATTAAAGGTAGTTTTTTCATATAGTTAGTTACTACTCATTGAAATGTAAGTTATGTATATGAGAACAAGCAGTGAAAATACCTTTAAAGACGCCATCAAAGTTTTCCTACTAGAAGCCTTCTTTAATTCTTCCGAAGTTGTATGAAAGACCTCTTCATACTTAATCTTATCTCCCAACTGCTCTCTAATTGTATTGATTGCTTCGGGCACAGAAACAGAAAAGAATTCTTTCTTACTTGAGTGTCTTACTTTGTTTAGCTTTTGATGGATTAGTTTCTCTTGCCTTCTGTAATCTGAGGTTAATGCTTGATACTCAATAACGAATTCCTCAGGAACTCCAGTTGAACTTAAGTCCTTTCTTCTAACAAGAGGGTCTTTACTCGTTTGTCCAATCTTTAAAAGACCAGAGTGAGCAGGGTTTGACATTATGTAGATAAATCCCAGCATCTCAATTCACACTAAATACAAAGTAAAGTTCTTTGTCGAATACAGCATCATCAGGAGCACCAGGAAGTGGGGATGCTTTATTAACTGCTCTTTCAATTGAGTCCATAAATGATTTCGCTAACTTACTATTTCCAACATTAGCATTTTTAACATCTACCGCCTTAACATTTCCATCTCTGTCTTGAACAACATAAACTTCAGCAGTCCAATCATCTTCAGCTGACTGGTAACGCCAGAATGTTTTAATCCTCGCTGCGATATTATTTATATAGGCATTTTGAAGCATATTCAATTGGTCTTCAGCTATTAATAAGTTGGCTAGTTCTTGCTCATCTTGAACTTCTTCAGCAAGGAGTTGCCTATATAGAATTTCAGCTTCAGCTTCTTCACTTAACTTATTAATCTTGTACATATATTCGAGTTCCATTAGAAGATTAGCAACACTCTTCTCTCTTTCTTCTGGGGTTTCTCTTGCCAATTCACAAACAACATCTATAAATCTAGAAAGTCCAGTATCTGGAGCTAAATAAGTCCATCCTTCATCTGATTTAACAGAGTTTGATTCTCCGCCACCCATAGGTTTAGTGTGATAATCTACTTGCAAGGGATTAATACCTCCAGTTTCACAGTCAGTTTGAATATACATCTTTTGACTTGTGTCAGAGGAAGAACTCAGCGACCACCAATAAACATATCCATCACTTCGTTCTTGAAGATTATCAAAGTCTATGTACCCAGTATCTTCTATATCATTAGGTATTTCTGTCCACTCACCATAGGAATTAAAAGAGAGCATTAGAGAGAAGAGAAGTAGTAGTAGTTTCTTCATACTGGAATTATAATTCAATTAGAACTAAAGTCCAAACTTCGTTTCATCTGAGAGCGAGGCAATATTATTAATTCTATAGGAGTATTTGGGGTCTCCCCCTCAGGTCTTTAATTTGGTGCAATTCACATCTAATCCAGTTTCATCGATTGACTAGATTAAAAGCACTATAATTAACCTTGGATTGAGTAACCCTGGTGTAACTCAAATTGAAAAGATAACAATAGTCATCCCCTTCCAGCTTTAGCTGGATGCAAGCAACGTAGTTGCGGAGGGATTGTGATTCCGGTTGTCGCGGGTTCGAGCCCCGTTTCTCGCCCCACTTCCTATTAGGGATTCAGCCTAATACTCAACTAAAAAAGAAGTCAAAAAAGTCCTTTTGCGTACACTTTTCCGTACAGTTGATAGGAGATTTGTAATGGCTACCATTCAGAAAGTAAAAAGAAGAAGTGGTTATGCCCTAAAGGTCATAGCTATGAAAGAGCACCAAATACAAGAACTTCTCATGGGACTGGTTGTCCTTATTGCTCAGGAAACAAGACTCTTAACTTAGACTTATTTAAGTAATATTAAAAGTAAGTTACCCTCTAGTTATTTATACCAAACCAATAAGGCATAATTTGGATTTTTATTGATAAAGTTTGACTTGGTCAACTGAAATTTCTAATTCTAAATTTTTTGGGGCAACAAATATTTTTTTTGTTTTTTTATCAAGACCAAATCCCCATATGAATTTTTCGTGTTTGTATTCGTGAAGCAAATACCAATCACCGTTTTCTTGTTGCTTCAATAACCTTATAGTCCCATAAAAATCACCAAATAAAAATGATTCTATATCTTCCAAATAAACCCCAGCCGTTAAGCATCCTGGCCTAATGTTGGTTTCAAAAATTGGAGCTGAGATATCTTCAAACATTAATGGGTCAGCTCTCATCCTTGTACTTCCCTCAAATACTGGCCATCCAAAATTAACTGGAATATCAGAATACAAATCATTCAATAAATAGACTGCCTCAACACTATTGTTTCCACATTGTGGAATAAACATTCTATCTTTTGAATCAATAGTTACTCCGTAAGGGTTTCTAAGTCCATATGCGACGATTTCTGGTTCTAATTTTAAGTCCGAAGTATCAAGACGTAGAATCTTGCCTCTATAGTCATTGAGATTTTGTGGGTGATCCTCATAGATATTATTAGCAGAGCCATCACCGACTGATAGGTAGAGTTTCCCGAGGCTGTCAAATTGTAATGCACCACCATTATGAACACTAGGAAGCCCTTCAATTGTTATAATATTCCTGACCTTGCTAAAATTCATCGAATATTCATCGACCACTAAAGAGATCGAATCATCAATGTCTTGAATTGTGTAAGAAATATAAACTAGATTATTTTGTGAGGCAATACCCAAAAAACCATTTTCGGAACTATTATCAATAAAAGGGAATTGAGCATCATTATTTAAATCCAAAACAAGTTTTGATTCATTATTTTTCGATTCAAACAGAAAGCCTTCCTTGGTAGCTAAATACTGCACATCTCCACTTAGATCATATCTAGTAACATTCAGATTTTGGAGTTCCTTTAAGGCTTTATTGGGCCAATTTGAATTACTTGGATTTTTTATACTTATTTCAATTTTTTTGGCATCTTT
>CAJQSO010000033.1 GCA_905614365.1 uncultured Candidatus Thioglobus sp. | reverse complement strand
AAGGGTGTTCGTTATACAGATGAGCAGGTTGTTCGTAAAGCTGCTAAGAAAAAATAACTGATTAAGGTAGTTAAATGAAATTAACAAAAAAAGATGCTCGTTTAAGAAGAGCAACAAAATTTAGAGCTAAACATGCTGAAAGAGATGTAGAGCGTTTATGTGTGTTTAAATCTTCTCAGCATATTTATGCTCAGATTATTAGTGGGTGTGGAACTAAGACACTTGCTTCAGCATCTAGTATATCTCTAAAAATCAAGAATGGTGGTAATGTAGAGGCTGCTTCAAAGGTTGGAGATTTAATAGCAAAAGCTGCTATAAAAGCAAAAGTTTCTAAGGTCGCATTTGATCGCTCTGGATTTAAGTATCACGGACGTGTTAAAGCACTTGCCGAAGCGGCAAGAGAAGGCGGATTAGATTTTTAATTAAGTAAACTTAAGGTTTAAAGAATGGCTGACAATAAAAGAAATAATTATAAAGAAGAAAGTGAATTCATCGAAAAGCTGGTTAATATTCGACGCGTAGTTAAAGTTGTTAAAGGCGGTAGAATTTTTGGTTTTTCTGCACTAGTAGTAGTTGGTGATGGAAATGGAAAAGTTGGATATGGAACTGGAAAAGCTCGTGAAGTTCCTTTGGCTATTCAAAAGGCAATGGATAAAGCTAAAAGAGCTATGAAGCCAGTGCCATTAGTAAATGGTACATTGCACTACCCTATTACATCATCTGTTGGAGCTGCTAAAGTCTATATGCAACCTGCATCTGAAGGAACAGGCGTAATTGCCGGTGGACCTATGAGAAGTGTTTTAGAGGCAGTTGGTGTGCACAATATTTTGGCAAAGTGTAACGGTACTCGTAACCCAATTAGTGTTGTTAGAGCTACTGTTGAAGGTCTAACTCAAATGTCGTCGCCACAAATAGTTGCTGCAAAACGCGGTAAAACTGTTGAACAAATTACTGGAGAAGTCTAATGGCTGAGAAAAAAGTAGAAAAAAAAGCAGCTCCTAAGAAAGTAGCTCCTAAAAAAGCAGCTCCTAAAGTTTCTGAAACTAAGGTCGCGACTTCTAAAGTTTCTGAAACAAAAAGTGCACCTACTAAAAAAGCTGTATCTACAAAGCCAACAGTAAGTGTGACATTAGTGAAAAGTTTTTATGGCCGTCTTCCTAAGCATCGTGCTACAGTAACTGGTTTGGGATTAAAAAGAATTAATCATACGGTTGTTCTAGAGGACACGCCAGAAGTAAGAGGCATGATTAATAAAGTGTCTTACTTATTAAAAGTAGAGGGTTAAATAATGAATTTAAATACTTTAAAGCCTGCAGTAGGTGAAAAAACTAGCAGAAAGCGTGTTGGAAGAGGCATAGGTTCTGGAATGGGTAAGACTGCTGGTAGGGGGCACAAAGGTCAGAAATCTCGATCTGGTGGATTTTCTAAGGTTGGTTTTGAAGGTGGTCAGATGCCACTTCAAAGAAGACTACCTAAGGTTGGCTTCTCTTCAAGGGTTTCTATAATAACTTCTCAGGTAACTCTATCTCAACTTGATAAGTTAACTGAAACTGATATCAATATTGATGTTCTTAAGAAGCACAACTTAGTTACTAAAAATATATTAAGAGTCAAGGTTATGCTTTCAGGTGAAATCAATCGCGCTATTAACCTAGTTGGTATTAAGCCAACTAAGGGTGCTAAAGCAGCTATTGAAGCTGCGAAAGGAACTATAAGCGAGTAATGAGATGAGTGAAGATCTATTAAAACGCATCCTATACTTAGTTGGTGCTTTAATCGTTTTCAGACTTGGAACGCATATTGTGATTCCATTTATATCGCAGACTGCGCTAGCTTCACTCGTAGAAGATAACAGAACTGGTATTCTAGGAATGATGAACATGTTTTCAGGCGGAGCGTTAGAGCGCTTATCAATCTTTACGCTTGGAATTATGCCTTATATTTCATCGTCAATTATTATGAACCTGATGACGTCAGTTGTTCCTAAATTTGAACAACTTAAAAAAGAAGGTGATCGAGGAAGAAGAACAATTACTCAATATACTAGAATGGGTACAGTATTTTTAGCAGTATTTCAATCATATGGAGTATCAATTGCCCTTCAGTCTCAATCAGGTGGAGGCGTAGCATTAGTTACAAATCCTGGACTAACCTTTAGTTTTGTAACAGTGGTTACATTAACTACTGGTACCCTATTTTTGATGTGGCTTGGTGAGCAGATTAGTGAGAAAGGAATTGGTAATGGAATTTCGATGATAATCTTTGCGGGTATTGTTGCAGGTTTGCCAGCTTCGTTTGGTAATACTCTTAGTATGGTTGGTACTGGTGAGTTAAGTGTATTTATTGTCGTACTAATGTTAGCTATGGTTGTATTAGTAATGGCTTTTGTTGTTTTCATGGAAAGAGGTCAAAGACGAATTGCAGTTAATTATGCCAAAAGACAACAAGGCAGAAAAATGGTTGGTGGCCAAACGTCTTATTTACCACTCAAGATCAATATGGCAGGTGTTATTCCTCCGATTTTTGCTTCAAGCATTATTTTGTTTCCAGCTACTTTAGGTGGTTGGTTCTCTCAATCTGAGGGGATGGGGTGGTTAGCAGATATTACTTCAAGTATTTCACCAGGACAACCTCTTTATATAATTTTTTATGGTGCTGCTATTGTCTTTTTTACTTTTTTCTATACTGCTCTTACTTTTAACGCAAAAGATACAGCAGATAATTTAAGAAAGTCAGGTGGATTTATACCAGGTATTAGACCTGGACAGCAATCAGCAGACTATATAGACGCAGTAACCTCAAGATTAACAGCAGTAGGTGCTATTTATATAACGGCAGTATGTCTACTTCCAGAGTTCTTAATTCTGTATTGGAATGTTCCGTTCTACTTTGGTGGTACAAGTCTTTTGATTATCGTAGTTGTAGTAATGGATTTTATAGCACAAGCGCAGTCTCATATGATGTCTAATCAATATGATGGCTTAATGCGTAAAGCAAATTTAAAGTAAGGGTAAGTTATGAAAGTAAG
>CAJQSO010000032.1 GCA_905614365.1 uncultured Candidatus Thioglobus sp. | reverse complement strand
ACCTGCTTTGAATTATTAATTGCATAGCTTTATTTGTATATAAAAATTTGGTTAAATTATACTATTAATCTAGTACTTTTGCTGAAGCCCTGAATTATTTGCAGCCTCTTGATAACAAATACTAAACCCATCAGCATAATCTTCTTCATTCAAGCCTATATAAGAATCAAGTAATATGTAACTAGTAACTCCAGACCTAATCATGAATTGCAATTGATCTATGTGGGCATTAATACCAATAATTTCGCCTGAAAACTGCCATCTCTTACTTAATAAATAAGCATGAGAATAGCCCCTACCATCATCAAAATTATTGAAATCAAGAGCAATTAACTCTATAAAGTCAAGGTGGCCTTTAATCAAAGAAATGTCGTCCGAAGGACCAATAATAACTCCCACAGAGAGCTTTGATAGCTCATCGATATTTTCAATCCACTGTTGAAACGAAACAAGATCAACACTTTCATAATCTTTATTTAATATGCTTTCTAGTTGAAGAATGTCACTCATATACTTTCTCCTTAAATGGAGTAATACCGATTCTTTTAAAAACATCAGTAAATCTCTCTTGATTTTGGCGATGCTCTAGGTATACATTTACAACATTTTCTACAGCATCAACAATATTTTCACCACTTACTGATGGCCCTAATTTTTTTCCAATAACAGTTTCATGAAGCGTCTCTCCTGCTAAAGTGATTTGATAATACTCTTCACCATTTTTTTGCATACCTAATAAGCCAATATCAGCTATGTGGTGATGGGCACAAGAATTTTCACATCCAGAGATATTAATATTTAAATCACCAATATCGAGTAGCTTTTTCATATCATTAAAACGTTCCTGCACTCTAGTGGCTATTGGTATTGAAACAGCCTTAGCTAAATCACAATAATCTCTACCTGGGCAGGCTACTATCTGAGCTAGAGTCCCTTGGTGTGGACTAGCTAAACCATATTTTTCAAGAGACTGCCATAAATTAAAAACTTGGTCTTTTCTTACATATGGAAAAACTATAGTTTGTCTTTTGGTTGTTCTAAGTTCACCTTCACTATACTTTTCAGCCAAGTTTGCAAGTATTCTCATCTGCTCAGAGGTCGCATCGCCAGGAGCAGCACCTAACTTCGTTAGCGATATATTGACAATACTGAATCCACCAATTTTGTGGCAGCGAACATTATTTTTCTTCCAAATGCTGTAATTAAAGTCAACTTTTTCTTCAAAACTACCTAAATCTATTGGCTTAATTGGTAAAGAAAAGTCTTTTTTTAGTTGTTCTAATTCAACTAGATTTAATTTTAACTTTGAATCGTTTTTAGTTTGCTGCCAATCTTCATCAACTAACCGAGAAAACTCCTCTGCGCCCAGTTCACGAACTAAAAACTTTATTCGTAATTTCTTCTGATGATCACGGCGACCTTTTAAATTGTAAATTCTCATGGTAGATTCAAGATAACTAAGAATATCTTCAACTTCAATAAATGATGCAGTTTCAGCTGCAATCATAGCTGCTGCCCCAAGCCCACCTCCAACGAAAACACTAAATCCCAATTGGCCTTGACTATTTCTAACGAGCCTTAAACCAAGATCATGAATTCTTAATGCAGTTTCGTCTAGTTTTGCTCCATTTATAGCAATTTTAAATTTCCCAGGTAACCATGAAAATTCTGGATGAAGGTTGAACCAGCGTCGTATCAATTCACAGTAAGGTCTTGCATCCTCAATTTCACCTTCTGTTAAGCCTGATAAAGGATCAGCTGTTATATTCCTTGTAGCCTTTCCACTAGTCTGTATTGCATGAAGACCCTCATCTGATAATTCACGGAGCAAATTAGCAATTTCAGGAAGCTCTATCCAATTAAATTGAATATTTTGTCGAGTTGTAAAATGTCCAAAACCTCTATCATATTTGTCTGCAACGTTAGCAAGCGATCTTAGTTGAGGGGAGCTAAGTGTTCCATATGGAATAGCTACTCTTAACATATGGGCATGGAGCTCCATATAAAGCCCATTTCTAAGCCTAAGACTTCTAAACTTGGCATCATCTAACTCACCAGCCAAATGGCGTTTTAATTGCTTCTCAAATTGATCGACTCGCTCAACTAAAAAATTACTATCTTCAGCATTATATTGATACATTTTTTTAATTTATTAAAACTATGTTCAAATTATAGTAATATATTCTATATTCTTATTTTTTTAATAGTAATATAGAACAATATTTCTTATTACTATTTAAATATAGAATAATATTATAAATAAATACACTACTAGGTGAAATTATGGATGCTATCGACATTAAATTATTAGAGCTTCTTCAGCATAATGCAGAATTAACCATCCAAGAGCTCTCTAAAGAAGTTCACTTATCTACAACTCCTTGCTGGAAAAGAATCAATCAACTAAAAAGCAATGGTTATATAAATAAAACAGTCTCACTGGTTGATAGAAAAAGAGTTGGGGCAAATGTAACAGCAATGGTATCTATTAAAGTAAATAATCATAACCAAGAGAGAATTAGTGTTTTTGCTAAAACTATTCAACATATACCTGAAGTTATTGAGTGCTATCGTATGAGTGGTGAAACAGATTATCTTCTTAAAGTTGTTGTCAGTGATATCGAAAGCTATGATACTTTCTACAAAAATTTAATTGAAAAGGTTCAATTTCTTAAAGTTACTTCAAATTTTGCCATCGAAGAAATTAAAAGCACTACTGAAATACCGTTAACTAAACTTGAACAGCTTAGCAAAAAATAGTCTATAGATTAATTACTTTTGTTAGCCCAATGACACAAACTAATAATAATGCACCTCCAATCCATCGCTTAAATTTTGCATCGTTCTTAATAAGTTGATCGTGAACCTTTAGGCCAATAATATGCCCGAATCCAGCTACTGGAATTAGCATCAGTGAGAACTTCCAGTCTATATATACGTCTACAAATAAAAATGCGGCCATCTTTATTGAAACTATTATGAACCAGAGAACAAAGAGTGTGTTTCTCAGTTTCGTTACCTCAATATTAGCTGCATATACAGCAACAAGGAGTGCGCCCCCCATTAATGAGGTTCCTGAGACGTATCCACCCATTATTAAAAGTAGTCGATTTACCCAATTCTTTTTTGATGCAATGTTCCTATTTATTATCCAAGTCACTGCATAAAAACTTGTTATGGAATAAACAACTATTATCATTATTATTGGTGACAAACTAAGAAGACCAATTACGCCTATCATTTGCGCTGGAATAATCCATGGTAGTGATTTCTTTAAGTAAGTCCAATCAACCTGTTTTAATGAATTTAATAGGGTTATGCTTGAAAAGAATAGTAAATGTATTCCAATTATTGGGAGCCAGTCGATTGGAGAGCCTCCTACCAGCATTAAAATCGGTAATCCAAGAACTGCGCCGCCAAATCCCAGCCCTGTTCTTACAAAGCCAATCCAGGTAAATATCAACCCAATAATTACAATTTCTAGAGGTGTTAAGCTCATAATCTTGTAAGGGAATTACTAAAAACTAATAATGTAATTACAAAGTAATTACTTAGATTTAATGACATCTACTAAATAATTTGCAGACTCAGTAGCTAACTCTAAATCATTACATTCAACCATCACTCGAACTAGCGCCTCTGTTCCTGATTTTCTGATAAGAATTCGCCCCTTATCTGATAGCTTAGACTCGATTAGGCTGGTAGCATCTGCTAGATTGGAGTTGTTTTTTAAATCAACATCAGATTCAGTTTTAATATTGATAAGAACCTGGGGGTACTTGGTCATCTTACTCTTGAGATCATAGAGGTTAGTTTGTGACTTAGAGATAACTTCTAGTACCTGCAAAGCAGCAATTATTGCGTCACCTGAAGTTGACTTATTAAGGCAGATAATATGCCCAGAGCCCTCACCACCCAGAATTGCATTATTATTTATTAGCTCATCCATCACATGCCTATCACCCACATCTGCTTCAATAAAATTGAGTTCAAGCTCTAGAAGAGCTTTTCGCATGCCTAAATTAGTCATCTTTGTTCCAACCACTGTATTGGATTTAAGCTCACCATTTTTTTTCCAAGCGCTTGCAATGATATAAACAAGCTCATCACCATCTACCTTTTCACCTAGATGATCAACCATTATTAACCTATCACCATCGCCATCAAAAGCAATTCCAAGATCTGCTTTTTGCTTTAAAACTTCTTGCTGGAGCTGGTTTGTGTCTGTTGCCCCACAATTTTGATTAATGTTATATCCATCAGGAGTATTATTAATCATTATGGTTGAAGCGCCTAATTCTTTAAATACATCTTCAGCAATATGATAAGTCGCGCCATTGGCGCAATCTACTATGATTTTTAAGTTTGATAAATCACATTTTTTATCAAATGTTGATTTACAAAACTCAATATATCTACCTAGTGCTTGACCATATCTTTTTGCTTTACCAATTGATGATGAATTTACACTAACCATTGGCATTGTGATTTTCTCTTCTATTGCTTTTTGCACTTTATCACAGAACTTTACACCTTTGCTTGAGAAGAATTTGACGCCATTATCTTGGTATGGATTATGAGATGCGCTTATTACAACCCCTGCAGAAGCTCCAAATGCTTGAGTCAGATAAGCTATTGCTGGTGAAGGCATAGGTCCAAGCATGCCCACATTAACCCCTGCAGATAAGAATCCAGCCTCAAGTGCAGATTCAAATAAGTATCCTGATACTCTTGTATCTTTTCCAATAATTACACTTACATTACCACTCTCAGTTTCACGCAAAACTGATCCAACAGCCCAACCAACTTTTAGCAAAAAATCTGCAGTTATAGGGGCTATTCCAACCTCTCCTCTAATTCCATCAGTGCCAAAAAAATTATTCAAAAACTACTCCCTAAAATTTTGTATTTGTTCCCAGACTGTGAGCGCATCCTTTGTCTCTGACACATCATGTACTCTAATAATGTCTGCACCATTCTCAGCTGCAATTAACGCAGCAGTAACACTTCCAATGAGTCTCGAGTCAACATCTTTGTCCCCTAATAAGGCTCCAATCATTGATTTTCTTGAGAGTCCAGCTAGAATTGAAACTCCAAAATCATGAAACTCAGAAAGATTCTTCAGTAAGGCTATATTATGACCTAAGTTCTTACCAAAGCCAAACCCTGGATCAATTGTAATAGAGCTTAGCTGAATACCTGCACTTCTACATGCCGCAATTCGCTCATGAAAAAATTCTTTAACATCATCGACAACATTGTCATAAGTTGGGTTAGCTTGCATAGTCCTTGGATTGCCTTGCATATGCATTAAACAGACGTCGGCTCCTAACTCAGCTGCCATTTGAAGGGCACCATCTGACCTCAGTGCATTAACATCATTAATGATGCTTGCACCTGCAGCAAAAGCCTTCTTCATAACAATAGGTTTAGAGGTATCAATTGATATGGGAACGTCTATATTACCACTCAAGGCTTCAATTACAGGTATTACTCGATTTAATTCGTCATCAGAAGGAACTTCAGGAGCGCCTGGCCTTGTTGACTCACCACCAATATCGATAATTCCCGCACCTTCCGCAACCATTAATTGGGCCTGGGTAACCGCACTATTTGAATCTAAGAACAAACCTCCATCCGAAAAGGAGTCAGGCGTAATATTTAAAACGCCCATGATGATTGGTTGATTTACCATCATCAAACCTTTCAGTTATGCAAACTGCTCAGTACTTCCGTCAGCCTCTGGCTTCTTATCTGAAGATGGTTTTGCGCTTTCAGTTTCTCCGCTACCAGTTCCAAGCTCAGATGAAGCTTCCTCTGAATCTATTACTTCAGACGGCTCTCGCATTGGAATTCTTGCCATTAAATCATCAATCTGGTTAGTATCAATTGTCTCAAATTCAACTAAGGCTGCAGCCATTGCGTCTAGTATATCCCTGTTATCTTCAAGAATTTTGTAGGCTAATGAATAATTAGTATCTATTATTTTTCGTATCTCACTATCTACCTTAGTAAAGGTTTCATCTGAAATATGCTTATGTTTTGTGACTTGACGCCCCAAAAATACTTCGCCTTCCTCTTCTCCATAGGACATTGGTCCCATTACACTTGACATACCCCATAGCTTTACCATTTTATGAGCAATATCTGTTGCACGCTCAATATCATTACTAGCTCCAGTAGTTACCGCATCTTCTCCAAATACTATCTCTTCTGCAATACGACCACCAAATAACGATGCAACTTGGCAATTAAGCTTTCTTTTTGAAATACTATAACTATCTTTTTTAGGTAGGAACATAGTAACACCTAGAGCTCTTCCTCTAGGAATAATACTTACTTTATAAACTGGATCATGCTCAGGAACTAACCTTCCAACAATCGCATGACCAGCCTCATGAAAAGCTGTCATTTCCTTTTCAGAAGCATCCATAACCATTCCTTTGCGCTCTGAACCCATCATAATTTTGTCTTTCGCTTTTTCAAACTCACCCATTCCGACTAATTCCTTACTAAGACCTGCGGTTATTAATGCAGCCTCATTTGTCAAATTAGCTAAATCAGCACCAGAAAATCCAGGGGTGCCTCTTGCAATATCTATTGATTTAACATTTTTTGCAATTGGTAATTTTCTCATGTGTACTTTTAAAATAGCATCACGACCATTAATGTCAGGTAAACCAACAGTTACTGTTCGGTCAAACCTTCCTGGCCTTAATAAAGCTGGATCTAATACATCAGGTCTATTAGTTGCCGCCACAACAATAATACCTTCTGATCCCTCAAACCCATCCATTTCAACCAACATTTGGTTAAGTGTTTGTTCACGCTCATCGTGCCCACCGCCCATTCCCGCGCCACGCTGGCGTCCTACAGCATCAATCTCATCAATAAAGATGATACAAGGTGCATTTTTTTTTGCTTGTTCAAACATATCTCGAACTCTAGATGCTCCAACACCAACAAACATCTCCACAAAATCAGAGCCAGAAATGAAAAAGAAAGGAACATCAGCCTCACCAGCAACTGCTTTAGCTAGTAATGTTTTTCCTGTTCCTGGAGGGCCAACCATAAGAACGCCTTTAGGGATTCTTCCACCAACTTTAGTAAATTTTCCAGGATCAGAAAGAAAGTCAACAAGTTCGCTCACTTCTTCTTTAGCCTCTTCAACGCCAGCAACATCATCAAATGTGACGTGCGATTCATCTTTTGTAATTAGGCGCGCTTTAGACTTTCCAAATGACATGGGATTATTTTTCCCACCCATTGCGCCACCTGCGCCTTTCATTGTGTACATAATGACACCAATTAGTAATAGTATTGGCGCGAGTGAAATGAGTAGCTGCTTTATAAAACTTTCTCTTGCAGGAGGAGTAGCTTGAACTGAAACACCATTATTTAGAAGGTCTCCCATTAGCCCAAGGTCACCTGGACTGTATGTTTCAAATTTTTCACCAATTGCTGTAACACCACTAATATTGCTACCAGCTATCTTGACACTAGAAACGTTGCCTTGCTTCACATTTTGGATAAATTGAGAATAACTTATCTCGTTTGTTTCATCCGCAACATTAAACTGACCAAAAAGAGAGGCAAGTACACTGCCTAGAACCAACCATAGTAAAATATTTTTATACATATTATTAAATTTAACCTGAATTAGAAATGTAAATATACCCTATTGATTTTCTATATATAGGTTTTGATAGCATTTTTCAAGGTTTAATCAATATATTTTATAACTATGACATAATGATAATCTGTAGGTTAAAACCTCGTTTGTTTCATTATTTCATATTCTGTTTTCTTAAAAAGCATGAACATTAAACCCGAACAACTCCAAAATCACCTTGCAAACCAGCCTGCATCGCTTTATTTTGCTTTTGGTGCTGAAATACTTCTGGTTGAACAATCTCTGACAACTATAAAAAATAATGCCAAAGAGCGTGGATTTAATGAGCGCTTTAGATTTGATATTGACGGTAATTTCTCTTGGGATGCTATCTTTAATTTGATTGCTAGCCCTTCACTTTTTGCAGAAAAGCGAATCATTGAGTGTCGACTTACAACAGGAAAGATTGGGGTTAAAGGCTCTAAAGCAATTTCTGAACTTACCGACAATCTTCCAGAAGATATTATGCTAATCATATCTACTGGAAAACTCGATATGGCGCAACAAAAAAGTAAATGGTTTAAAGCTCTTGATAACAATGGAGTTATTATTCAGCATTGGGAGGTTCAAAGTGACCAACTTGTCGGCTGGATTATTAAGCATATGTCCCAGCTTGGCCTTAGCTCAAGCAATGAAATTGCAAATTCAATAGCTTACTGTACTGAAGGAAATCTTCTTGCTACTATGCAGGAGATACAAAAGCTTCAAATTGCATATCCAGATGGAAATATAAATCTAGATGAGTATTTAAGTCAAATTGACCAGCAATCTCAATATACAGTTTTCGGAATGATTGATGCTGCACTCAAAGGTGATACGGAAAAAGTAAATAAAATTTTCAGCTCTCTCGTTGATGATTCAACGCCACCAGTAATTCTAATTTCATCACTCTACCGTGAAATAAAAAGCCTGGTTACAATGTCAATTGAACTTAAAACCAATCAAACAATCGATACAATTCTTAATAACCATAGAGTCTGGCAGAAAAGAAAGCCGTTGATATCAATTGCCCTTAAAAAGCATAGTTATCAGCAGCTGCAAAAACTACTTTTAGCACTCGGGCGTATTGACCGCTCTGTCAAAGGCATGGATAATCTTAACGTTTACGATGAACTACAAGCTGTAGTCATCACTTTATCGGGGAAAAATAGTGGGCTCAATAGCTGAATTAATATCTAATATAGGTAAAAAAGCCCTAATTGCTTCCAATACTCTTCGCATCGCCAACACAGATGCAAAAAATAATGCATTACTTAATATTGCTGCTGCGATTCAAGAAAATAAGCAAACTATTCTTGATGCAAATTCTTTAGACATAGAAATTGCCAAAAAAAATAATATTGATTCAGCACTTTTGGATAGACTGATGCTCAACGATGACAGGCTTGAAAGCGTTGTAGAAGGCCTTAATCAAATTATCTTATTAAATGATCCTATTGGTGGGATTTCTGAGCTAAAGACTAGACCTAGCGGAATTAAAATTGGAAAGATGATGGTACCACTTGGTGTTATTGGGATGATCTATGAGTCACGTCCTAACGTCACTATTGATGCAGCCGCTCTTTGTATTAAATCTGGAAATGCAGTCATTCTAAGAGGTGGCTCTGAAGCAATAAACTCGAACATGGCTTTTTATAGCTGCATTAAAAAAGGACTAAAGCAAGCTGGCCTCGACCCAAACTCTGTTCAACTCATTGAAATCACAGATCGTGAAGCAGTGACTGAGCTTGTTAAAGCCAGTGACTATGTTGACGCCATTATTCCAAGGGGTGGTAAGGGGCTTATAAAAAATGTAAGCAGTAATGCAAGAGTCCCAGTTATTAAACATCTTGATGGTGTTTGTCATACCTATCTAGATATCAATGCTGATCCTCAAAAAGGAATTAATATTGCACTCAATGGGAAAACTCGTCGATATGGAGTGTGTAATGCAACTGAGACACTTCTGGTGCATGAGGGCTTTGATTCAAAAGCGCTATCTAAGCTTATAGAGCTCTATATCGAAAAAGAAGTTGAAATACGTGGATGCGAAAAATCACAGAAACTTTCCAGTGCTATTAAAAATGCGAGTGAAGAGGACTGGTATGAAGAGTATCTTGCACCAATTCTTTCAATGAAAATTGTTGAATCAGTTGATGAAGCTATCTCTCACATCAATAAATATGGCTCATCTCATACTGATG
>CAJQSO010000031.1 GCA_905614365.1 uncultured Candidatus Thioglobus sp. | reverse complement strand
CCTCATTTAGACGATAAAAAGCTATTAGTCGGAAAGATTAATGGCTTTTTTGGTTTACAGGGGTGGGTCAAACTCTTATCTTATACTGAACCCAGAAAAAATATTCTAAACTATCAGCCTTGGTACTCCCTGAGTGATGGGATCTATGAAAAGATTGAAGTAACAAATGGCCGCGAACAGTCCAAAACTATCGTTGCCCATATTAAGGATATTGATAATCGAGAACAGTCCCAGATATTTATTGGTAAAGATATATATATTGATAAAGAGCAACTTCCTAAGCTCGATTCAGGTGAGTATTATTGGTATGAAATGATTGGTTTTGATGTAATTAACCAGCACAATGAAAAGTTAGGCGTAGTTGATTACTTTGTTGAGACAGGGTCAAACAATGTTTTAGTAACCAAGGGTAAAAAAGAATATTGGATTCCTTATATTGAACCATTTTTAATTTCTACTAATGCTGAAACTAAACAAATTACTGTAGATTGGGATGAAGATTTTTAATATATTGTAATTTTCATAAGTTTAATTAAAAATCTTTTGTCTAGCTGTTTTAGTGAGGTAGACTTAAATTTTAAATATTAAACTTCAGAAACATATTTCATGAGCTGGATAACAAAACTCTTTCCATTTTTGTTATGGATTAAAGATTTAAGCAATCCAAAAACTTTAAAAGCGGATATTCTAGCCGGCCTTACTGTTGGTTTCGTAATCGTTCCTCAGTCAATGGCATATGCACAGTTAGCTGGATTAGGCCCTCAATATGGTCTTTATGCTGCATTTTTGCCTGTCTTAGTTGGTGCAGTGATGGGTTCATCCAGGCAACTCTCTACAGGCCCAGTTGCGGTTGTATCTCTATTAACTGCAGCCGCACTTGGGGAAATAGTTACTGATCCATCAAGTTATGCAGTTTACGCTGCATTATTGGCGCTCATCGTGGGATTATTTCAGTTTTCATTAGGCATTCTTAGATTAGGTTTTGTAGTTAATTTTTTGTCTCACCCTGTAGTAACTGGGTTTACAAGTGCAGCTGCAATTATTATTGGAGCATCTCAACTTCCTAAAGTTTTTGGTATAAGGGTTATAAGTTCAAATGATACGGATTGGATCAGCGCTTGCCAAACGCTATCTACCCCTGAAAGACTTGAGAGTGTAGATATTGGAGGTCTTCATACAATTTGTAACGCAGATCAAAGTTATGAAACTATAGCCAGACTTCTTGAGGCTGCATTTTATTTCACTCATCTGCCTACATTAGCTATGGCGGTAATGGGCGTAGTGGGTATTCTAATATTACAGCGTTTTTTTCCTAAATTGCCTGCAATTCTTACTGTAGCTGTGTTGTCAACGGCAGCGTCATTCTTGATTGATTATCAAGGGATGGGAGGAGCTATTGTAAATTCGATAAGCATAAATGGTTTGTTTAGTTTTAAGATGCCGCGCTTTGATTTTAATGCTGTGGGAACCTTATTTGTTTATGCAATTACAATCTCATTAATAGGGTTTATGGAGGCAATATCAGTCGCTAAGTCAATGGCAGTTTCTACTAAGCAGCGCCTGGATATTAATCAAGAACTTATTGGCCAAGGACTATCAAACGTTACTTCAAGTTTCTTTCAGGGTTATCCTGTTTCAGGCTCTTTTTCACGTTCAGCAGTTAACTTAACTGCAGGCGCAGTGACTGGTTTTTCATCGGTGGTAACGGCAGTTATTGTTGGCGTAACTATTCTTTGGTTGACGCCTTTACTTTACCATCTTCCCCTCGCTACATTAGCTGCTATCATTTTAATGTCAGTAGCAAGTTTGATTCATTTCGCCCCACTTAAGCACGCATGGAAAGTTGAGAAGCATGATGGATTAGTGGGCCTATTGACATTTGTAATGACACTAGTTTTTGCGCCGCATTTAGAAAATGGTATCGCTTTTGGGGTAATTATGTCTCTAGGATTATTTTTATATAGAACTATGGAGCCAAATTTTTCTGAATTGTCTGTTGAACATGGCTCGATTATTGCTTCAAGGTTTGCAGATGACTCAAATGAAGTTAGTAAGTCCGTTAAAGTAGCAAAATGGAGTGGCTCACTTTATTTTGCTAATGCTGCATATTTTGAAACAAAGATGCTTGAATTGATTGCTAAAAATAATGAGGGATTAAAATATATCATTGTTGATGTTGCAACAATTGTTCAGGTTGATGCTAGTGGTGAGCAAGTTTTATCTGGCTTAGTTGAAACATGTTCAAATTCAGGAATTGAAATTCTTTTTGCAAGAACTGAAAGATTAGAAGCAGAGCTATTTCGCTCTGGATTCAAAAAGCGATTTGGTAATAATCGATTTTTTGATTTAAGGGCGGATGCCTTAAAATATGTTTGGCAAGAGCTAGAAGATATTAAAAATGTAGATGAGGAATAATAAATTATAAACTTTGATAGTGGGCTTTTATAAAGTAGAGGCCTTGAGGTTCGGCAGTTGGCCCCGCTTCTTTGCGATCTTTACTGTCTAACACTGATAGCATCCATTCAGGATTTTCCTCTCCCCTCCCAATCTTTAAAAGTGTTCCTACCAAGTTGCGAACCATGTGGTGTAGAAAAGCATTTGCTTTAACTTTAATAATGAGATCGTCACCTATTTTATCAATTTGAAGGTATTCGATTGTCTTAATAGGAGATTTTGCTTGGCACATACTTCCTCTAAAGCATGAAAAGTCATGCTCACCGACCAAAAAAGCCGCCGCTTTCCTCATGTCATCAATGTTAAGGAACCTAGGCTCCCATAAATAATAACCAGTCTTTAGTGATGACCTAACAGGATGATGGTGAATTTTGTATTCATAAGAACGTGCGTGTGCATTAAACCTTGCATGAAAATTATCATTAACTTCCTTAGCCCATTTGAAATTTACATCACTTGGCAAGTTTGCATTTCCACCAAATAGCCATGCTCCATCGGTCCTAGTTGTTTGAGTTTCAAAATGAATGATTTGCTCTTGTGCATGAACGCCAGCATCGGTTCTGCCACTACAAAATACCCTTACAGGATGATTTGCTATCTTAGATAAAGCTGGCTCAACAACACCTTGGACTGTTCTCAGGCCAGATTTCTGGATTTGCCATCCATGAAAATCCGTACCTAAATATTCAACACCAAGTGCAATTTTCATAAGCAACCGCTAATTTTTTTTATTGTAAAATCGATAGTAATATTTTAACAAACTATTGTAACTATCTAAATGATACTATTCTGGATAATACGAACTTTATGAAACAAAATAACAAGCCTACGGGCATTAAAAAACTTTGGTCTGCTTCAATCTATTCTGCAAAAGGCTTCAAGGCTTGCTATCAGTCTGAATATGCATTTAGACTTGAAGTTTGGTTGGCACTAGTTCTGACTCCTCTTGGTTACTGGCTTGGTGAATCACCAGTTGAAAAAGTACTTCTTATTACGCCTATATTTTTAGTTTTGATTGTCGAAATGTTAAACTCAGCAATTGAGGCTGTTGTCGATAGGATTGGTCTTGAGCAACATGAGTTGTCTGGTTTTGCCAAGGATGTTGCATCAGCAGCGGTTTCTATCTCTTTAATTATTTTCATATTTACATGGATCATTATTCTTCTCTAAAGAGCCTAATTGATAACGATATAGAGTGTCATTATTTTGACTCTCTAGAGAGTACTAGCGCATTTCTAAATAGCTTACCAAGCTCGAATTTAACTCAGTTATGTGTTACGCGAGAGCAAACTCAGGGAAAGGGCCAGCATGGTAGAGAGTGGCTGTCTCAGAAAGATGGGAGTATTCTTCTCTCAATTCGTCAAACATTTGCAAGTGATATTAATTTAAGTGGCTTAAGCTTAGTAGTTGGTTTAGCAATTATTAAGGCTTTAGAAAAAGAATGTAAAGTTGCTGGGTTTAAAATTAAATGGCCTAATGATATTTACTTTAGAGAAGCAAAATTAGCAGGAATTTTGCT
Source organism: uncultured Candidatus Thioglobus sp. (assembly GCA_905614365.1). Lineage (GTDB taxonomy): Bacteria > Pseudomonadota > Gammaproteobacteria > PS1 > Pseudothioglobaceae > Pseudothioglobus. The sequence goes on along the minus strand of CAJQSO010000031.1, from coordinate 7,316 downwards.
GGAAAATAATATTCAGTCAGGCTCTCAATCTGTCATCATTGGGGTTGGCGTTAACTATCATTTAGAGCAAGAAATGTCCTGTGATATTCCTTGGATTGATCTATCAAAAATTGCTCATAAATTACCAGATATTCACAAGTTGACAGCATCAATTATTAATAATATATTGTCCATGTCAGCCTACTTTAAATTAAATGGTTTATCAGACCTACTCTCGCAATGGGATCAATATGATATGCTTAAAGGTGTAAAGCTAAAATCAATAGAATTTGGCAAATTTTTTGAGGGAGAGGTGTCAGGAATAACCGATCAAGGGGCATTAAAAGTTTTAACAAAAAATGGCACAAAGGAGCTCTATAGCTCTAAGAATATTCAATACATTTAGGGTAAGATAGTAAGCAGTATTAACGCATTGAAATAGAATGTCAGAACATAAATTAGAAGTCAAAAATCTTTACAAAAAATACGCAAGACGAGTTGTGGTTAATGACGTCTCATTTTCGGTTAGAGGCGGTGAAATTGTTGGCCTTTTGGGCCCTAATGGTGCAGGTAAAACTACATGTTTTTATATTGCGTGTGGCTTAGTAAGGTCTAGTAAAGGTGAGATTATTCTTGATAATAAAAGTATAGGTCATATGCCTATTCACAAGAGAGCTAATCTTGGAATTGGCTATCTTCCACAAGAGCCGTCAATTTTTCGAAAATTAAGCGTGCAAGACAATATTATGGCCGTCCTTGAAATGAATAAATCAATCTTACCAAAGGATAGAGGGCTTAGATTAGAAGAGCTTTTGTCTGAATTTAAGGTTGAACATGTTCGCCATATTAAAGGCATTACTTTATCTGGTGGTGAGAGAAGAAGAGTGGAAATTGCTAGAGCATTAGCGATGGATCCAAAGTTTATTTTGCTTGATGAGCCTTTTGCTGGGATAGACCCAATATCGGTTGGTGATATACAGGAAATTATTTATAAGCTCAGAGATAAAGGAATTGGCATTCTTATTACCGATCATAATTATAGGGAAATGCTTGATACTTGTGATCATTCTTATGTTTTAAGTGCTGGAAAGATAATTGCGCAGGGCGGAAAAGACTCTATCTTGGCAAATGAAGAGGTGAAGAAGGTATATTTAGGTGAAACGGCAGGTGGCTAATAAGAATCTAATTACATTGGGGATTGAATCCTCTTGTGATGAAACAGGAATTGGAATTTATAGTAGTAAAAAAGGCCTTATTTCGCATAAACTTTTCTCGCAAGTTGATTTGCACGCAGAATATGGAGGTGTGGTTCCAGAATTAGCCTCAAGAGATCATATTCAAAGAGCCTTGCCCTTGATCAAGGAAGCACTTAGTGATAGTCACATTGAATTAAAAGATCTTACAGGTATTGCATATACTGCGGGACCTGGGCTATCGGGAGCATTATTAGTTGGTGGCTCTATTGCTCAGAGCCTAGCTTGGGGTCTTGGAATTCCAGCTCTTGGTGTTCATCACATGGAAGGCCATCTTTTAGCACCTTTATTAGAGTTTGATAAGCCAAAGTTTCCATTTGTAGCGCTTCTGGTTTCGGGTGGGCATACATTACTTGTGGAGGTTGCGAGAATAGGTGAGTATAAAATTCTTGGCGAATCATTAGATGATGCAGTTGGTGAGGCTTTTGATAAAACTGCAAAAATACTTGGCCTAGGTTATCCTGGCGGTCCTGCACTAGCAAAACTTGCAACTAAAGGCACTAAAGATAGATTTACCTTTCCAAGGCCAATGACAGATAGACCGGGCCTTGATTTTAGTTTTAGCGGTTTAAAAACATTTGCAAAAAATACATTTATTGAATTCCCAAATGAAAAAGAAGATGTTGCAAAAGCTTTTGAAGTTGCGGCAATTGAAACGCTAACAATTAAATGCAGCCGCGCACTTAAACATACTGGCTTTAAAACTTTGGTTGTAGCGGGAGGAGTTAGTGCTAACATCTCACTGCGTCAATCCCTGAATGATATGACTGAGAAACTTGGCTCCAATGTCTTTTATCCAGCACTTGATTTTTGTACAGATAATGGTGCTATGATTGCTTTAGCAGGCCACTACCGCTTTCTTGCTGGGCAGGCTAATAACCATTATGAAATATCAATTAAGCCTCGCTGGAGTCTTGAAGAGCTTCAACCAGTATAGCTCTGAATTTTCTGAATTTCCCTGTGTTATTATTGAAAGTAATCATTCGGCGGATTAAGGTGCATATAATATAGTTGTCAGCTAAATTAAAAATTCTATGCTTATTATTCCTGCAATCGATTTAAAAGATGGTCAATGTGTACGCCTTAGAAAAGGGCTTATGGAGGATACGACAGTTTTTTCTAATGATCCAACTGAAATGGCAGCTAAATGGGTCAATGAGGGCGCAAGACGACTGCATTTAGTTGATCTTAATGGTGCGTTTGAAGGTAAGCCAGTTAATGCAAAGTGCGTTAATGAAATCACAAAAAAATTTCCAGATTTACCCGTTCAAATCGGAGGTGGAATCCGTGATTTTAAAACTGCTGGCGCTTATATTGAGGCTGGAATAAGCTACCTTATTATTGGAACTATGGCTGTAACAAATCCTGAGTTCGTGTCTAATTTATGTAGAGAATTTCCCGATAAGATTATTGTTGGACTTGATGCAAATAATGGACTTGTGGCAACAGATGGATGGGCTAAACAGACAGATTTGAATGTAGTTGATTTGTCAAAAAAATATGAGCAATATGGAGTTAGTTCAATTATTTATACTGATATTGCTAGAGATGGAATGATGCAGGGCGTTAATGTGGAGGCAACAGCAAGTCTTGCAAGGCAGACTTCCATTCCAATAATTGCTTCTGGAGGCATTACTAACCTTGATGACATTACCGCACTTTTGAAAAATGCGCATCACGGCATAATGGGCGCCATTACTGGAAGAGCGATTTATGAGGGAAAACTCGATTTTCATGATGCACAAACTATGAGTGATATTTATGATAGTTGAAGTTGCGTATGCTTTACCTGATAAGCAAAGCCTTATAAGCATCGAGATTAAAAATGGATCTACATTAAAAGAAGCCATAGAAGCCTCAGGTATTCTTGAGACTTTTGAGCAGATTGATCTTGCAAAGGATAGGGTGGGTATCTTTGCAAAATTTGCATCTCTTGATACTATTTTGCGCGACAAAGACAGAGTTGAAATTTATAGACCCCTTATTGCTGACCCTAAAAAAGCTCGCAAGGATAGGGCTGCTGAGGGAAAAGCAATGCAAAGCGATAAAAAAAACCAATCCAAGGTAAAATAGATAATTTACAATTCATTCATTATAAGCATGAGCGCAGAAAAACCTCCCAGTCGGCCATTATTTAATAGGTTATTTGATAAGCTTTTCCCACAAACTTTAAAACCCCGAGCACAGTTAATGCAAGCCCTAGAGGAGGCTGAAGAAAACCTAGTTATTGATCCATATAGCAGGTCTGTAATTGAAGGCGCATTGCAAGTTGAAAGCTTAAAAGTTCGAGACGTAATGGTTCCTCGATCAAAAATGACTATGATAAATTCAGAGTCCTCCACTGAGGACTTACTTCAAATCATGGTTGGCTCATCCCATTCTCGCTTTCCAATTCACAATGCTGAGCAGGACTCAATACTAGGCATTGTATTAGCTAAGGATTTGCTAGCCCACTTTGCTCAAGACAATAAGGATGAGTTTAACTATAGGGAGTATCTTAGAGATGCTTTATCTGTTCCTGAAAGTAAGCCTTTAGGTGTTCTACTTAGAGAATTTCAACAAAATAAATCACATATGGCAGTTGTTCTTGATGAGTATGGGGAGATTGCTGGATTGGTAACACTAGAAGATGTCATTGAGCAGATTGTTGGTGAAATTGAAGACGAGCATGATAAGGAAGAAGATAATATTATCGATTATGGAGATGGGCGTTATTTGCTCCAAGCAAATACACCTCTTGTAGAGTTTAATGAGTTTTTTGAATCCAATATCGTAAGTGATAATTATGACACTGTGGCTGGTTTAGTTATTTCTGGTTTTAGTTACCTTCCAGAGCAAATGAGTGAAATTAGTCTTCATGGTTTTGATTTTAAGGTTTTAAAAACTGATACACGTAGACTTCTCCTGCTTGAAGTGCAACGCCAAATAATAGATATTAAGTCCTCAAAAGATAAAGTTAGTTCTTAATTGTTTTATCAAAAGTTATCAATCAATTAGTATAATCCTGCATTATGAATTCACTTGAACAAACAACGCAATTAGCAATAGAGCTAATTAAAAAAAACAAAGTAACAGATTTTGAATTTTCTGTAGGGAAAAGCTCAGGCATTTCTACTGCAGTCAGATTGTCAAAAGTTGAAACATTACAATACAGCTTAGATACTAGTTTTGATGTGAGCGTCTATATTGGAAAAAATAAAGGCCAGGCAGCAAGTGTGGACCTCAGTAAAGAGAGCTTAAAGAAGGCTATTGATTCTGCCTGCTTAATTGCTAAATACACCCAAGAAGATCCCTTTAATGGGCTAGCTCCAAAAGATAGGATGGCTTGGGATGCTCCTGATTTAGATCTTTACCATCCCTGGACTCTGGAAGCTAAAGAAAGTATTGAAATCGCTACAGAGTGTGAGCAAATAGCGTTAGAGCAGTTTGAAATTGATAATTCAGATGGCGCCGAGTTATCAAGTTTTGAAGGCGAAAGTTATTATGCCAATTCAAATGGATTAATTACTAAATCAAAAAATAGTAAGCATTCGCTCTATTGCTCATTGATAGCAAAAAGAGACTCTGAAATGCAAACAGGTTATGAGTATGCAATTGCTCTTGACTCCAGAGATTTAACGAGTCCATCTAAAATCGGACTTGAGGCTGCAAAAATGGCCCAACAAAAGCTAGGTTCTCGTAATTTAAAATCTCAAAAATGCCCCATCATATTTACTGCTCGACAATCTTCTGGCCTATTTTCGCAATTACTAGGAGCTCTCAGCGGCTCGAGACAGTATAAAAAAACATCCTTCTTGTTAGACTCATTAGGTAAAGAAGTTCTTCCAGGATCTATTAATATTTATGAAGACCCACTTCAGTTAAAAACACTTGGCTCAAGGGCGTTTGATTTAGATGGTGTATTAAAATCAAAACAGTTTTTTGTCGAAGATGGAAGAGTGATCAGTTACTTAATGGGTCAATACTCTGCAAACCAACTTGGACTAGAATCAACTGCAAATGCTGGCGGCGTAAGCAACTGCCGTGTTAGCTCTAATTATGATGGTGGAATTAAAGAATTAACAAAGAATATGGACAAAGGACTCATTGTAACTGACTTAATGGGGCAAGGCATTAACGCAACAACAGGTGATTATTCTAGAGGTGCAAGTGGTTTTTGGGTAGAAAAGGGTCAAATCCAATATCCAGTTTCTGGAATTACTATTGCTGGTAATTTAAAAGATATGTTGAAAAATGTGATTTCTATCGGTAATGATTTTGATATTAGAAGTAATCTAAAAGTGGGCTCAACTTTGGTAAGTGAAATGACTATTGCTGGGGAAGGATAATTGAAAGAATTTGATGTCATCGTTATTGGTGGCGGTATTATTGGTCTCGCATTTACTTTAGCACTCTCAAGAAAAAAAAACTTTAAAATTGCAATTATTGATCCAAATGAGTGTAATCCAGAGATTAACAGTTCATTCCATACTCGAGTCAGTGCAATTACCCCATCTTCAAAAGATTTTCTTAGCTCCATTAATGTTTGGGATGATATTTATAGAAAACAAGGGTTTGTTGCAACAAAGGTTTGGGATCAAAACTCACATGGAAGCCTGAGCTTTTACGCAAAAGATGAAGGCATTGAGCATCTTGGATTTATTGTAGAGAATGATTTAATACAATCTGCTTTATACAATGCAATCGACCAAACCAAAGTACAAATTATTCATGCAAAACTAGATGATTTAATAAAAAATGATCTTGGGTATGAGGTAACGCTTGATACTAAAGAAAGCCTGTTTTGTAAGTTAGTGATTGGCGCTGATGGACCTAAGTCTAAAGTCAGAAATCTTGCTAATATTGAAGTATCCTCAAATGATTATAAGCAAAAAGCTATTGTTGCTAATGTAGTTAGTGAAAAGTCTTTAGAAAATACAACTTGGCAGAGATTTTTGTCAGATAGTATTGTTGCGCTATTACCTCTTTCAGAAAATCAGGCTTCAATTGTATGGTCTTGTAAAGATGAGCTTGCTGATGAGCTCAAAAAAATGGATGTTAGTAGCTTTAACCAATCTTTATCTGAAGCAGTTGAATATCGATTTGGTGATTTAAAGCTACAAAGCTCAATAAATATTTTTCCCTTAGTCTCTAGAAGTGCTAAAGACTATACTCTTTCAAATCTGGCTTTAATAGGTGACGCGGCCCATAGTATTCATCCATTAGCAGGCCAGGGCGCGAACTTAGGTTTTTCAGATGCAATGGAGCTTAGTAGGCAGATAGTTGAAAATACCAATAAATCATTGGGTGATCCACTAGTTCTAAGGAAGTATGCAAGAGCGCGCCGCCTAGATAATGAATTAATGTCAAAAACTATGACAGGACTTGATTGGGCCTATAAAGAAAATAATGAGTCATTTCGATGGCTTAGAGGTTTTGGCATGAATATCATTGATGAGACCCCAATGCTCAAATCATTTTTCCAAAAACAAGCGCTCGGTAAGACTAAAAATGACTAACTATTTGATGAAGCGGGTGGGAGTAACTATTCCATCAACTGGAACATCCCATGGCTTTGAGTCCAAATAGTCAACTTCTTGACAATCAAATGCAAGACCAAAAAGTTTTGGTGCTTGATAATTTTTACTTTTCAGTTTGAAACTTAGTGTTTTATCATAGAAGCCACCACCCATTCCTAAACGGTTTTTATTTTTATCAAATCCAACTAGCGGCATAAAGATAAGGTCCATTTGTTTAGCACCCATTATAGGGGTATGGATTGGCTCATCGATTCCAAATCTATTTTTTCTAAAATACTCTCCCATTTCAGCAAATTTAAGTTTTTCTTCAACCAGAATTGGGAGGTAAACAAAACAACCAGTATTGTTTAAGAATTTAATAGTATCTTTTGTCTCAATTTCTCCATCATTAGGAATGAAAATTGCAATATGTTTGGCATTTTCAAAAAGTCCATTTTTTTGACATTGTTGCAGGATTTTTTTTCCATCTTCCTTGCGTGTTTTTTTATCAATGGATTTGCGGAGTTGTCTGAGTTGTTTTCTTAGTTCTATCATTAATGAAGATTTTAAGAGAAAAGCTGTTTAA
>CAJQSO010000030.1 GCA_905614365.1 uncultured Candidatus Thioglobus sp. | reverse complement strand
TGGTATTGAATTCACAACGGCAGGAAAGGCAGGTTTTATAACGGGCTTATATATCTTTTTTGTCCCATTAATTGGAATTTTCTTAGGTCAAAAAACTAACTCTGGAACTTGGCTTGGAGGATTTCTTGCAGTTATTGGGCTATACCTTCTAAGTATCAACGAAGGCTTTAGTATTGAGAAGGGCGATTTGTACCAACTAGTATGTGCCATATTTTTTGCAGCTCATATTTTAGTGCTAGGTTATGTTGCTAAAAGAATGGACCCTTTAAAGTTATCACTTATTCAGTATATTGTTTCTGGTTTTTTAAGTCTTATTATTGCAATTGCCATAAAAGAAAATATTGAGTGGGATGTTATTATCATTACAGCAATCCCACTTCTTTATGCAGGTGTTATGTCAATAGGTATTGGTTATACACTTCAAGTAGTTGCCCAGCAACATGCTAAATCTTCCCATGCAGCAATAATTTTAGGCCTAGAAGGAGCATTTGCAGTGCTTGGTGGATGGCTTATTCTTGATGAAACGCTCACAATTAGAGGTTTTATTGGGTGCGCGTTGATGTTAATTGGAATGCTTTTATCTCAGCTACTGCCAACTTTGAGGCTAAAAAAAGCAGGTTAAGAGTTTTCCCATTCAACTGGTATGATTATTAAGGGTTATTAATATAGGCTTAACTTAAATATAATGAATATTATTGAACTTCAAAATATCACAGTATTTCAAGAAAGTAATAAAGTATTTGATGACTTTTCTTTAACCATTGATGAAAGTCAAAGCACGGTTATTTTAGGGCCAAATGGCTCTGGAAAGACAACCCTTTTAAAGTTATTAAATCGTGAGCTCTATATTGTAGAGAGCCAGGATAGTAGTATTAAAATATTTGATAAAGAGAGGTGGAATGTTCAGGAGCTTAGATCTAACCTTGGTATTGTTTCGCCACATCTACAAAACAATTATTCTAATAGCGCTATTGGTTTGCATGTTGCTCTATCTGGGTTTTATTCTAGTGATGGAATATGGAAGCATCAATACTTTGATGCTGAAATGCTAGATCGTGCAAATGAAGTTATGGATCTTCTGTCAATATCAAGCTTAAAGGATAGAAAATACTCATCAATGTCTACGGGCGAACAGCGAAAGTTCCTTCTTGCAAGGTCTCTTGTTAATGATCCAGCAGTTTTAGTTTTTGATGAGCCAACGAGTGGTCTTGATATAAGCACTTGTTTTCAGTATCTTGAAATTATGAGAGAGCTCATGAGTACTGGTAAAAAGGTAATATTAGTTACTCACCATGTGCATGAGATTCCACCAGAAATATCAAGAGTAATTTTATTAAAAAGTGGTAAGGTTATTATGGATGGCAATAAAGATGAAATTTTAACAAATAGCAACCTTACTTATCTTTTTGATTGGCCAATTAAAGTTGTAAAGGAAAATGGCTATTATCAGACACTTCCTGGGTAATTATTTCTTATCTGTGCGATAAAGGGCTGATCTGGCATGCGCCTCAAGACCTTCACCGTATGCCAAAGTGGCTGCAGTTTCGCCTAAATTTTTAGCGCCTTCTTTTGATGCCATTATTAAACTTGACCTTTTTTGAAAGTCATAAACTCCTAGAGGTGATGAGAATCGTGCAGTACTTGAGGTTGGCAAAACATGGTTTGGTCCAGCGCAGTAATCACCTAAAGCTTCAGAGGAATATTTGCCCATAAAAATTGCACCAGCATGCTTTATATCATCAAGTATAGATTCTGGATCTTCAACAGAAAGCTCTAGATGTTCTGGAGCAATTTGATTGGATATTTCAATTGCTTCATTAATATCTTTTGTCAGAATTAGTGCGCCTCTATTTTTAAGTGCAGTTCGAATAATATCTTCTCTATCCATTGTAGGAAGAAGCTTTTGAATGCTATTTTTGACTTCTTCAATAAAATCTTTATCTGGGCAAAGTAGAATTGATTGAGCTTCTTCGTCATGTTCTGCCTGAGAAAATAAGTCCATTGCAATCCAGTCAGGGTCTGTTGAACCATCACAAATGATTAATATTTCAGAAGGCCCCGCAATCATGTCAATACCAACTTGTCCAAATACTTGCTTCTTTGCAGTTGTAACATAAATATTGCCAGGCCCAACTATTTTATCAACTTTTGGAATGGTTTCAGTTCCATACGCAAGTGCCGCAATTGCTTGAGCGCCTCCTATAGTAATAACCATATCTACTTCTGCGATATGAGCTGCTGCCAATACTAATTCATTGACTACTCCTTTTGGAGTTGGAACAACCATGATTAACTCATTAACGCCTGCTACTTTTGCAGGAATACTGTTCATAAGTACAGATGATGGATAGGCTGCCTTACCTCCAGGAACGTATAAACCGACGCGATCTAAAGGGCTAATTTTTTGCCCTAGTACTGTCCCATCATTTTCAGTGTAATTCCATGACTTTTGTTTTTGTTTTTGATGATAAGATTTAATTCTTTCTGCAGCAACACATAGAGCATTTTTTTGCTTTTGATCAATATTGTTAAATGATTTTTTAAGATTTTCTTTTGGGATAATTAGCTCTGAAACTGATTTAGCTTTATGTAAATCAAACTTTGAAGTGAA
>CAJQSO010000029.1 GCA_905614365.1 uncultured Candidatus Thioglobus sp. | reverse complement strand
TACTGGATTATCTTAATTAATACTAATACCAGTCATATTTGTTCTAACTATGATTATCAATTAATCACTAACAAAATGTATAATTATTTTTAATATTATATTGGCTAAGGCTTATCAAGCTACCTTTGCGACTCTTTAAAAATTACTATGAAAAAATATAAATGTAATATGTGTGGCTGGATTTATGATGAAACTAAAGGAGTTCCTGATGAAGGGATTAATCCTGGCACTAAATGGGAAGATATACCCAGTGATTGGGTTTGCCCACTTTGTGGTTCTGGTAAGGAAGATTTTGATATGGTTGAAATTTAGATTCAATACAATTGAGCCAGCGTAAAATACATTATTTAAAGCATTAACTTCTAATCAAATATGTCAAAAATATTAATTCTACCAGGTGACGGAATAGGTACAGAAATTATAGATCAAGCGGTCAAAGTAATAAATTCATTAAATTCTAACCATGAAATGGGGATGACTCTTGTTAATGGACTGATAGGTGGAATCGCATACGATGAAACTGGATCTCCTCTTCCTGAAGAAACTATCAAGATAGCTAAGAGTTGTGACTCAATACTATTAGGCGCAGTTGGAGGGCCAAAATGGGAGTCACTAGAGAGAGATTTAAGGCCAGAACGTGGACTCTTAGGCATTCGATCAGAGCTTGATTTATTTTCTAATTTAAGGCCTGCAATTCTCTACCCACAATTAGCAAGTGCGTCGAGCCTTAAAACTGAAATTGTTTCTGGTTTGGACCTAATGATTGTTCGTGAGCTGGTTAGTGGTATTTATTTTGGTAAGCCAAGAGGAATTGAAATCAGAGATGGAGAGCGCTTTGGAATTAACTCAGCAACCTACTATGAATCTGAAATAGCACGTATCGGACATTCTGCTTTTCAAATTGCTCAGAAAAGAGGAAAGCGAGTTTGCTCTGTAGATAAGGCAAATGTTCTTGAAGTTTGTGAGCTTTGGAGAGAGGTTATGGAAGAGGTTTCATTAAGCTATCCAGATGTAGCTCTTTCCCATATGTATGTCGATAATGCAGCAATGCAGCTTGTAAGAGATCCCAAGCAATTTGATGTTATGGTTACAAGTAATCTTTTTGGAGATGTTTTGTCCGATTGTGCTGCAATGCTTACGGGGTCAATTGGTATGCTGCCATCTGCCTCTCTTGATAAGAATAATTTTGGAATGTATGAACCTATCCATGGCTCAGCACCAGATATTGCCGGAAAAGACATTGCTAATCCACTGGCAACTATACTATCTGTTTCAATGATGCTTAGGTATTCGCTTAATCAAGTAGAGCTCGCTGATAAAATTAATTCAGCTGTTAGTACAGTATTGGATAAAGGCTACAGAACAAAGGATATTTCTGCAGTGGGTGATAAAGTAGTTGGAACTGAGGAGATGGGTGATTTAATTGTTATGGCTTTAGAGTCTCAGTAGAGCACCTCTTCACTATCAATAGATCTCCATAAAAACCAACAGGCAACTGATCTGTATGGACGCCAGGTATCTGAAATTTCTATAATTTTATCTATATCAAGTTTTTTACCATCGTTATAAAGTTGGTTCATAGCTCTTATAACACCAACATCTTTCAGTGGAAAAATATCTTTTTCTAGTAAGTGGAACATACCAAACATTTCTGCAGTCCATGAACCAATACCTTTAATGGTAATGAGCTCGTCATAGATATCAGGATAATTTCGCCCTTCCCAATATGAATTATTAGTAATATTTTTAGCAATAAAATGTTCAGAAATGTTATAAATATATTGTATTTTTTGCTTCGATAAGCCACATAATTTTAAATTTTCTCTACTCGTCAATAGAACTTTATTGGGTTCAATAGTTTTAACTAGAGCAACTATTCTATTCCAAACACTCGAAGCTGCCTGAATAGATATTTGTTGACCAACTATTGAGCGAACTAAAGTTTCATAAGCCTCACCTCGAGATGAGATAGAGTAATCTTTATACTGGTTAATAATACTACCAAGGCTTTTATCTGTTTTAGTTAAATAGTTGACTGAGTCTTGCCAATAATCTGGATTTTTCATAAGAAGTGGGGTAATTTATATTAAAAGAATTTTTTATTTAAGGATAAATATTTACTGTATCTGATTATATGTTTAAAACGCAGTATCGTATAATCTGATTTATAACATTAACCAGTAATTAAGGAATCAAATGAGTATAAAAAAAAATGTAGCATTTATTGGACTTGGAACTATGGGCTATCCTATGGCAGGTCATCTAGCTAAGTCAAATCTATTTAACTTAAGAGTGTTTAACCGTTCTCCCCAAAAGTCTACTGAATGGAGTAAGGAGTATGAGGGTGAGGTTTCTAGCTCAATTAAAGACGCAGTAGTGGATGCTGATTTTGTTGTTACATGCACTGGAAAGGATGAAGATATGATGGAAATTGTGTTTGCTGAGCAGGGAATGATCAAACATCTGAAAAAAGGATCAATCTTCATTGATCATACGACAACCTCTTATAAATTAGCTAAGCACTTAAATGAGTCATTAGCTGTTAAAGGAGTGTCATTTATTGATGCTCCTGTAAGCGGTGGAGAGGCAGGAGCAATTAATGGAATGCTTAGTGTTATGGCAGGTGGAAGTATGGAGGTCCTTGAAGAGTCAAAAGAGTTGATCAATGCCTATTCAAAAAATGTTACTTATATGGGAGAATCTGGAAAAGGACAGCTTGCTAAAATGGTAAACCAGATCTGTATTGCAGGTTTGCTTCAAGGATTATCTGAAGGTTTGTTGTTTGCAGAAGCTGAAAATCTTGATATGAGTAGTTTACTATCAGCAATCTCTGGAGGAGCAGCACAATCATGGCAAATGGTAAATCGAGCTGAAACAATGCATCAAAGAGAGTTTGATTTTGGCTTTGCTGTTAAGTGGATGGTAAAAGATTTAGGCTATTGTATTGATCAATCTAGCTCTAATAATTCAAAACTAGGATTTACTAAAGAAGTATATGATCGATACGTTAACTTAATGGATAAAGGCCACTCTGATAGTGATACTTCGTCCTTAATGATATTTGATGAATTGAACAAATAGTTATCTTATTTTTTTGATGTATTGCTGGCTAGAATATTATCCATACTCATTGACCATGATGATAAAGCTTCTTTTTGATTTAATTGATTAACTAAGCTTTCAGTAATTCCTCCAGGTGTTGCTACTTTAGATATGATTTCACTTAAAGTCTCATCACTTTCTAGAGCAATTTCTATATTTCCTTTAAGGGTTTCTAAAAGAAGATTTTGAGAAAATTGTGAAGATAAATTATTATCTATAAACCATTTTGAAAGAGTTTCAAAGAGAACAAAACTCGCTCCTGAGACTGCTCCAATAACTGCAGCAACATTAAATTCTTTTTCTGTTTTACAATCAAATACAGGGCCTAAAAATGATAGAAATTCATGCCATTCAGGGTTTTTTGGAAACAAAAGACTAGGTCCCTTATTGGATGCATTTGCATATCCTGGCATCATTGAAGTATGAACTGCCTTGCAGTTAGTTGATCTGCAGATCGCCTCTCTTGTTATTCCTGCCATTGCAGATAAAATACTATTTTCTTTTCTAAAATCTAGATCACTTAAGATTGATAGTGAGTTATTTGATGGTAAGCAGATAAATACCAGATCACACCTATCTAGGAGATCTTGATTACTTTGTGCAATTTCTAAATTAAATTTATTTTTTAGTTTTAACCCTCTTTCATAAGATCTTGGTGACAACATGAAATCGAAAGGAGCGCTTGCCTTGTTTATCCCAATGATAATAAATTCTGCGAGTTGACCAGTACCAAGTATTCCAATTTTCTTTCGTACTTGAGACATTCTTAAGGCATTTCATCCAGTGTTTCAGATATTGCACGTGCAGTAACTTCAATGTCTTCTTCTGTATGAATAATTGAAGATAATGAGTGTAATGTGGCAGATGGATTCATATAAATTCCTTTATCAAAAAGTCTCAATGCAAAATTTCGAAATTTTAACCGATCTACACTTTTACAAAAGTCACGATAATTTGAGATTTCTTTTTGGTCTGTGAAGAAGATTTGAAACATGGAGTTTACTCCCTGGCATACCATCTTATGTTTATTATTTTTTTTGGAAATAGATTGGATTTCTTCTGTAAGTTTAATGCCAAGATCTTTAATTTTGACAAAACCTGCTTGATTGTCATCTAACATTGTTGTAAGCATTGTTTTACAAATATGCAATGCTAATCGACCTGCATTATGTGTTCCAAAATGTAGAACTTTTCCCCACTCAAGGCCAGACATTATTTCATCAGACCCACCTATCGCTGCCATAGGAACACCAGAACCTAGTGCTTTTCCATATGTAACAATATCAGGTTTCAAGCCATAAAGTTCAGCACATCCACCAGCAGCAACTCTGAATCCAGTAACAGTTTCATCTAAATAAAATAAGGCACCATGTTGGTTACATAACTCTTCAATTCTATTAAGGTATCCTGGTTTTGGTGCTATCACACCCATATTTGACATAATGCCTTCAGTCACAACACAAGCAGCATCACGTCCATGAAGAGCCATCGCTCTCTCTAGGGCATCTAAGTCATTCCATGGAACAATAATGGTATCCATCCAACTTTCTTCTGTCATTCCAGAGCTATCTGGAATTCTTATTGGAGAATTAGGGTGGCCTAATGAAGTTATAGGCTGAGGGTTACTGTTAATTAATACAGCATCCCACCATCCATGATAATGACCTTCAAATTTAATAATTTTTCGACGCCCAGTATGCCCGCGTGCAAGTCTAATTGCTGCCATAGCTGCTTCTGTTCCTGTGTTGGCAAATCTGACTTTATCAACATGCGGAAGTAAGTTTACTAAGATTTCTGCAACTTCTACTTCTACTTCTAAAGCAGTTGCAAAATGACTTCCACGCGCAATTTCTTTTGTAACTGTTGTCACAATTTTTGGATGAGCATGCCCTAATGGAAGAGCTCCAAATGCCATCATCCAGTCTATATACTCTCTACCATCTACATCGTATAATCTAGAACCTTCACCATGAGACATATATCTAGGGGTAGTGCCAAATGCAGCAGGACCTCTAGAAGCTGATGAGACTCCCTCTACTAAAACTTTAGAACCTCTTTCAAAGAGACTTTCAGATGTATTTTTTTTCATTTATTCAATTCCTAAAAAAAATATATTGTAATTTCAATATGTTTTTATATCTTTATAAAAGTGTTTTGAGATATTTTTTAATGACTATTAAAGCCAATTATTGATATGTTAACATTTTCTTTTTTATTACAAGATTAATATTTACTTAAATTTATCTTTGTTATTAAAAAGTAGTAAACCAATGGCATAATATTGCTATGCGAAAAAAGCCTAAATTAACAAATATTCATACAGTTGCTCAGAGTCGAATTTTTAATCTTGAGTCTATGGATGTTGAATTTTCAAATGGCGCAACTCGAATTTATGAAAGGTTGATGTCTAGAGGAAATGGAGCTGTGTTGGTAATTCCAATGCTTGATGATGATACCGTTCTAATGATTTATGAATTTTCTGGCGGGACTGAGCGATATGAGTTAGGCCTAACGAAAGGGAAGATTGATAAGGGCGAAACTCCTATTGAGGCTGCTGGAAGGGAATTAAAAGAAGAGATTGGTTATGGCGCCCGTAAGCTGACTTTTCTAAAAACTATTACTCTTGCTCCAGGCTATCAATCAAATGAAACCCATATTGTTCTTGCTGAAGATCTTTATGAGGAATCGGCTGAAGGAGATGAACCAGAACCTCTTGAGATTGTTCCTCATAAGCTGTCTGAACTAGAAACGCTTACCTATAATGAAGATTTAACCGAAGCCCGAAGCATACTTGCTTTGTATATGGCAAGAGAGATTATTCAAAGTCGATAAAGGGTGACTGAAATACCACCTTCTTTTTGGCTTGATGAAAATAACACTGAATTTCCAAAGCTTAGTCTTGCACTTACAGAGCCTAACGGCCTTATTGCAATTGGAGGTAATTTATCTGTTGAAAGATTACTGAAAGCTTATTCATTAGGAATCTTTCCATGGTATGGTAAAGATGAGCCTATACTTTGGTATTCACCTGACCCAAGAATGGTTATTACACCAAGTAAATTTCATCTTTCAAAGAGTATGAAGAGAATCATTCAGTCCTCTAAATTTGATGTTTTTATTAATACCTCCTTTAAAGACGTTATTGTTCAATGTCAAAAAATAACACGACAAGGGCAATCGGGTACATGGATAAATAATGAGATGATTCAAGCTTATTGTAAACTTCATGACGCTGGGTACGCGCACTCATATGAGGTTTATGAAAATGGAGAGCTTGTTGGTGGGCTTTATGGCGTTGCTTTGGGAGGTGTTTTTTTTGGTGAGTCTATGTTCTCACTAGTAAGCAATGCATCAAAAGTTGCTTTTGCTTATTTGCTTCAGCAGAGCCGATATAAATTAATTGATTGCCAAATTGAGAATAAGCATTTAGAAAGTTTGGGGGCATTCAAAATGCCCAGGGATTTGTTTATACAACAGCTTAAAGCCTTTGTGTAAAATAGTGCTATTGAAAAAAATTATCTGAGGCCCCATGAAAAAGCTATTTAAATTTATTGTACTGGTAACGTTTGTATTCACTTTGTCAGCATGTGGCAGAATGGGTGATTTAATTCCTAATGAAAGTAGTCAGGTAGATTCTGGAGAGTCAACCTCTAGCACTTACTAGACATATAATTAATTGAATTCATTTTATTTTCAAAACAAATTATTACACGCCGAGTCTGTATCTGTTTCAGACTTAATGGCAGCGTATGGCTCGCCCCTTTATATTTATTCTAAAAGTCAAATAGAGTTTAACTGGCAACAGTTTGAAAAATCCTTTGGTACGCATCCCCATTTAATTTGTTATGCTGTAAAGGCCAACTCAAATTTGGCAGTGTTAAATGTTCTTGCAAACTTAGGCTCAGGATTTGACATAGTATCAATTGGTGAGCTCGAAAGAGTAATTGCTGCAGGTGGCGACCCAAAAAAATGTGTATTTTCTGGGGTTGCTAAGACTGAATATTCGATTCAAAAGGCACTTGAATATGGAATTTACTGTTTCAATGTTGAATCTGAAGCAGAGTTAGACCGAATTGAGTCTGTTGCTGCTTCACTAAAAATGAATGCTCCAATATCAATCCGGGTGAACCCCAATGTAGATGCAAAAACTCATCCATATATCTCGACAGGCTTAACTGAAAATAAGTTTGGAGTTGGAGTTGAGTTAGCTCTATCTTTGTATAAAAAGGCAAACCTTTCAGATTGTCTTGAAGTCCTTGGTTTAGATTATCATATAGGATCACAAATTACAGATATTTCACCTTTTTTAGAAGCACTAGACAAGGCACTAGAGCTAATAACAAAGCTTGGAAATGAGAAGATTTATTTAAATCATATAGATATTGGTGGTGGAGTGGGAGTGACGTATGACAAAGAAATAACCATTAATATTAATGACTATATTAGCTCAGTAATTAAAAAAGTTGGTGATTTGAAGATTATGGTAGAGCCTGGTCGTTCGATTGTAGGGAATGCAGGAATATTTGTCACTAAAGTTGAATATCTAAAACAGAATGAATTGAAGTCTTTTGCTATTGTTGATGGCGCAATGAATGATTTACTTCGACCTGCTCTTTATGGCTCATTTCATCAGGCAGTCACGATTGAAGATAATTCAAAAGGCAAAAAGGATTCATGGGACATAGTTGGGCCTATCTGCGAAACTACAGATTTTTTGGCAAAGAATAGGAGTCTTGTCCTTGAACAGGGTGACTATATCGCATTGATGACTGCTGGGGCATATGGGTTTGTTTTAAGCTCTAACTATAACTCTAGACCAAGAGTTGCTGAAGTAATGGTCGATGGTTCTGTCCATCAATTAGTAAGGATGAGAGAAACTACTGAGTCACTTTTTAAAAATGAGATGATATTAAAAGATGAAACTAACTAATAACCAGAAAAAATATTTACGCTCTATGGCGCATGACTTAAAGCCCTTTGTGATGATTGGACAACACGGATTGAGTGAGTCAGTGCTTGCTGAAATGGAATCAACAATGCTAAAGCATGAGTTGATTAAAATTAAGCTAAGAATTAGTGATCGCGAAGAAAAACTAAAGACTATTAATAAAATTATAGAGATTTCTAAGGCTG
Source organism: uncultured Candidatus Thioglobus sp. (assembly GCA_905614365.1). Classification (GTDB taxonomy): domain Bacteria; phylum Pseudomonadota; class Gammaproteobacteria; order PS1; family Pseudothioglobaceae; genus Pseudothioglobus. The sequence continues at coordinate 38,947 of CAJQSO010000029.1, read as the reverse complement.
AGCTAATTCAAGTAATTGGGGGAGTGATCGTTATTTATAAGCCTTTTGAAGATAATCCTGATATTATTCTACCAAGATCATAAGGATGAAAAAGCTTTAAAAATCCCTTTTATTGCTTAGAAAAAAATGAAAATTGCCATCAGCGCTGCAGAAACTTCTGGCGACCTTGTCGCTTCATCTCTAGTGAGCGCATTAAAGTTATCCCGGCCTGATTTTGAAATAGAAGGCTTAGCAGGCGATAAGATGATTGATGCTGGATGCAAAAGACTATGGCATACTGATCAAGTCAACGTGATGGGCATTAGCGAAGTTTTAAAGAAACTACCATCTATTTTGAAACTTAGACGATCAATCATTCAATACTATTCATCCAATAGACCTGATGTTTTTATTGGAGTTGATTCCCCTGATTTTAATTTTAAGATTGAGAGAAAGCTTAGAAAAAAAGGAGTTAGAACAGTTCATTTTGTAAGTCCTTCAGTCTGGGCATGGCGAGCAAATCGGATAAAAAAAATTAAAAAATCAGCTGATTTAATGCTATGTCTTTTCCCATTTGAGGTAGATTTTTATCACAACCATAATCAAAAAGCCGTTTTTATTGGACACCCATTGGCTGAAAAATTAAAGCCTCGAAAAAAGCATACGCCAAATAAGCAAGTTTTATTAATGCCAGGTTCAAGAGAAGATGAAATTAAAACTTTATTGCCTGAACTGTTGTCAGCTGCTAAGTTGATGCACCAAAAAGATCCTGAGATCCAATTTAGCTTGTCACTTGCAAATGAAAAGCTAAAGGACTGGGTTAAAGATAAAATTCAAGGGCTAGATATTGTTTTAAGTTCTGGTGATGCACATGAAAAGATTAGAAACTCTGATCTAGTTATTGTTGCCTCAGGTACTGCAACCCTAGAAGTGGCATTACTCGCTGTTCCAATGATCGTTGTTTATAAACTTTCAAAAGTGAGTTATCAGATTGTTAAGCGGCTACTAAACACTAAAAATATTTCACTTCCAAATAAAATATTAGGGGGAGATATTGTCCCTGAATTAATTCAAAATGATGCAAATGGTGAGAATATTTTTGAGCATGCTATGAAATTGATTGAATCAGATAATGCTAAATTAGTTAAAGAGTTGGAAAAAATTTATGGCCTTTTAAATCACAAAGCAAGTACTAAATCTGCTGAAGCAATCATTGAATTTTTACATGAATAAACACTTAAAAAAAATAGTTGAGTTAGCCCTTTTTGAAGATATAGGTTCTGGAGACCTTTCTTCAAGCCTTCTTGACAATGTAATAATAAATGCTGAAATAATTTGTAGAGACCATGCGATTATATGTGGGACAGAATATTTTGACTTATGTTTTTTATCTCTTGATCAAAGTATACAAATAAAATGGAATTTGAAGGATGGCGATGAAGTGAAGCCTGGTGAAATTATTTGCAATATTAAAGGAAAATCTCGAGCAATTATTACTGCAGAAAGAACAGCACTTAATTTTCTTCAAATTCTAAGTGGCACTGCAACTAAAACGAATTATCTTGTTAGCCTTATAAGTAATACAAAGGCGCAACTACTTGATACAAGAAAAACAATACCAGGTTTAAGAAAAGCACAAAAATACGCTGTTAAGTGCGGTGGAGGTGTAAACCATAGGATGGGACTTTATGACTGCATTATGTTAAAAGAAAATCACATTTTATCGATTGGCTCCCTTGATAAATCTATAAATAAAGCGCTTCAAAAATATCCTGATAAACCAATTATTGTTGAGGTTGAGACTATGGAGCAGCTTCGTTCTGCGATATCAATTAAAGGTATCACAAGAGTTCTTTGTGATAATTTTAGTCTTGTAGATCTCAGAGAGGCTGTCAAAATTGCGCAAGGCATATACCCAATTGAGGCTTCAGGTGGAGTGAATGAAGCAAATATTGCTAGCTATGCAGAAACTGGAGTTGATTATATTTCAATTGGTGCAGTTACAAAAGATGTTGCTGCAGTCGATTTATCTTTGAGATTTTCTTGATATCCTTCTGCTCTAAAGGCTGGACTTAAGTTATCTTCCCTAAAATTATAAGTTAAGGGTTTATTATTCAGATCAAGAACTGTTCCTCCAGCACCTTCTAGAATATATACACCAGCTGCAGTATCCCATTCCGAGCAACGACCAAATTTTGGGTAGCAATCATAAATCCCTTCTGCAATTAAACAAAATTTAAGTGCACTTCCCAGTTTAAAAGTTTCAAAATTTGTTTTAGAATTAAGATGGTTTTTGAGAGGTTTATTATTATTTGAATATCTTCCCACTACGATTTTTTCCCATCTTCCAGGTTTTTTTGTAGAAATCTTATGACTTATATTATCAATCATCTTCATTGATGATTGATTTGGAAGACGATAGTAATGAACTTTGTGAAATGGTGAATAAATTAAACCAAAATCTGGGTAATTATTGCGAATAAGAGCAATACTAATACAAAAGTCTGGTGAGCCATCTATAAAATCACGAGTTCCATCTAAAGGATCAATTAACCAGTATTCATCCCAAGATTTTCGAACAGAAAAAGGGATATTAGATGATTCTTCAGATACTATTGGTGTTTTAGGGGTCAGTTTTTTTAACGTATTTATGATTAACTCATTTGATTCTTTATCAGCCCGAGTTACAGGGGTATTGTCACTCTTCATACTGAAGGTTCTTGAATTTTTGCGATGAGACATAATAATTTCTCCTACGTCGACAGTAAGAGTTATTAGTTCAGAAAGAATTTTGGTTGGCATAATACAAATTATATCATTTACAATTACAATTATTTTTTACTCGCAAGATATCTTAAGTAAAATTTATTTTTTACTAATAAGATAAAAATTAAAATATGAAAAAACAAATATTAACTATGGGTGGTGGTGGATTTACTTCTAAACCAGAGAATCTTAAATTGGATAAGTATTTATTGTCTTTGACTGATAAAAAAAATCCTAAAGTTTGTTTTATACCGACAGCAAGTGGAGATGATGATAGTTATAAAAAACGTTTTTATTCTTCATATAAAAAACTTAATTGTGAAACAAGCCACTTATCTTTATTTAGTCCACCAGAAGGTGACTTGAGAGATTTTGTTTTAGAAAAAGATATTTTTTATGTTGGTGGTGGCAATACAAGAAACCTTTTGGTTCTTTGGAAAGAGTGGGGTCTTGATAAGTTTTTACATGAGGCATGGTGTAATGGTGCAATAATGGGTGGACTTAGTGCAGGATCTATTTGTTGGTTTGAACAAGGCTTAACTGATTCAATGACTGGTAAATTACTACCTCTTGATTGTTTAGGCTTTCTTTCAGGCAGTAACTGCCCACATTTTGATAGTGAAATTCAAAGGAGACCTGAGTATCATAAAGCCATTCTAAATGGGGCTATGATGCCAGGAATTGCTTGTGATGATGGTGTTGCTGCACACTTTATAGATGGAAAGCTTGAGAGGTGTGTATCGTCTTTACCAAATGCGAAGGCTTATAGTATTAAAAATGATAATGGCTTTATTAACGAATCAGTTATTGAGCCGATATATCTTGATGATGACAAGTTCTAATTTGCATAATAAAAAACCTAGTAATAAACTAGGTTTTTATATATATGGTGGGCCTACTTGGACTTGAACCAAGGACCAATCGATTATGAGTCGAGTGCTCTAACCAACTGAGCTATAGGCCCGAAGAAGAGCTATTCTAAAAAGCTTTGAAGTTTGTGTGCACGAGAGGGGTGTCTAAGCTTTCTAAGCGCCTTGGCTTCAATTTGGCGAATCCTTTCACGAGTAACATCAAACTGTCTGCCCACTTCTTCAAGTGTGTGGTCTGTACTCATGTCAATTCCGAATCGCATTTTTAAAACCTTAGCTTCTCGAGGCGATAAGTTAGCTAAAAGATCACCAGTAGTTTCTTTAAGGCTCTCACGAGTTGTGACTTCGACCGGTGAAGATAGGTTTGTATCTTCAATAAAATCACCAATTGTAGAGTCTTCATCATCACCAACTGGGTTTTCCATTGATAAAGGTTCTTTAGCAATTTTAAGTATTTTATTGATTTTATATTCTGGTAATTCCATTTCAACTGAAAGTTCTTCTGGAGTAGCTTCCCTTCCAAACCTTTGAAGAAGTTGGCGTCTTACTCGATTTAGTTTATTGATAGTTTCAATCATGTGAACTGGAATACGAATAGTGCGCGCTTGATCAGCAATCGATCTAGTAATTGCTTGACGAATCCACCAAGTAGCATAGGTTGAAAATTTATAACCTCTACGATATTCAAATTTATCTACTGCTTTCATTAACCCAACATTACCTTCTTGGATGAGATCGAGGAATTGTAGGCCACGATTTGCGTATTTTTTGGCAATTGAAATTACAAGTCTTAAATTTGCTTCAATCATTTGACTTTTGGCAACTTTGGCCTTTCTGTCTCCTTTTCGAAGTCTTTTATTTATTTCTTTAAGCTCTGCAACTGTTAACTTCATTGCTTCTTCATGCTCTAAAAGGCTTTTCTGTGAGTAATAAATTTCTTTTTCAGTTATTTCTAATGCTTTAAGGGTTGCCTTATCAAGATCAATAGATTTGAGCCAATCAAAATTTGTTTCATTTCCTGGAAAAGATGCATAAAAAACCTCTGAGCTCATTCCTGCATCAAGGCAGACTTGACGAATAAGTTTTTCTTCTTTTTTCACCTTATCTACTCTACTTGAGACAAGCTCCATCATTGTGCTAACAAGTTTTGGCGCAAGTCTTAGTTCAGAAATACAACTAGAAAATTTTTGTCTAGCTTTAACAGTCTTATCATCAAGATAACCATTCTTTTCAAAAGATTTAACATAGCTATTATGTGATTTTTGTATTTTGTCAAAGCGCTCATATACCATTTCCTCATTAGGTCCAGTATATTCCAACTCATCAAAATCTTCTTCCTCATCCTCATCCATTTCTTCTGAAAGCTCATCAGTTTCCATTGCATCAAGCAGCGCTTGTTTTTCATCAAGTAGAGCCTGCTTTTCCTTAATAAGCACTTGTTTTTCTTCAAATTCCTCAGCATCACCTTGGTAACCAATAACAACATCAGTCATCTTACATTTGCCTTCTTCTAGTCTTGTGTAGGCCTTGAAGAAATAGTCAGAGATTTCAGGATAAAGTGAAATTGCTTGTAATATTTGATAAACGCCTGCTTCAATTTCTTTTGCAATACGAACCTCATCTTTTTGTTCTAGAAGTTCTACCACTCCCATTTCTCGCATGTACATCCTTACAGGATCAGTAGTTCTTCCAAATTCTGAATCGAGGGCAGCTAGAGCAGCCACTGCAACTTCTGCAGAGCTAGATTCTGCTTTTCCACCAGATTTCATTACTAACTCGTCAGCATCTGGGGCTTCATCAGCAACCAATATATCCATTTCTTCTAAGATTGTTACAATTGGCTCAACCTGTTCTGGCGTTAATAAGTCCTCTGGTAAGAGATCATTGATTTCTGAGTAAGTTAGATAACCTTGCTCTTTTCCAATTGTTATAAGGCTATTAAGGGCTTTTTTGTGAGCTTCAGTAGTTGTTTTCATAATTTGATTTTTTCAAAAACAGAGAGGAAATTATACCTAAAAGAGTAGGTCGTTTCTAGCATTAATTCAGCACTATAGAGGCGCAGGATTAGTTTGAATCTGCAAAAATTGTACTGATGGACTGTTCATCACTAATTCTACGAATAACGTCTGCAAGAGTTGTGGCAATTGACAATTGCCTAATTTTGCTGCATTTTTTTGCTTTATCAGTTAATGGAATAGTGTTTGTAATTACAAGTTCGTCCAGCTTAGAGTTTGATATATTTTCTATAGCACTTCCAGAAAGAACTGCATGAGTTGCATACGCAACAACTTTCTTTGCACCCTTTTCCTTTAATATTTCAGCAGCTTGACAGAGTGTTCCAGCGGTATCAACCATGTCATCAATCATAATGCAGGTCCTTCCTTCAACATCACCAATCACGTTCATGACTTTAACTAAGTTTGGTGCTGGTCGTCTCTTATCAATGATTGCAAGGTCTGCATCATTAATTCTTTTCGCTGCTGCTCTTGCTCTTGCTACTCCTCCAACATCTGGAGATACCACAACTACATCTTGATAGTTTTGATCCAAAACGTCTTTTACAAGAACAGGCTGTGCATATATATTATCAATTGGTATATTAAAGAAACCTTGGATCTGATCCGCATGTAAATCCATTGTCAATATGCGGTCAACACCTGACGTTTCAATTAATTGAGCAACAAGCTTTGCAGTTATCGGAACGCGAGTTAATCTAGATCGCCTATCTTGTCTAGAGTAGCCAAGATATGGAACGACAGCTGTGATTTTTCCTGCAGAAGAGCGCCTTAAAGCATCAACCATAATTAATAACTCCATTAAAGTTTCAGCTGATGAAGGTCCACAGGTTGGTTGGATAACAAAAACATCACAACCACGAACGTTATCAAGAATTTCAACTTGAGCTTCACCATCACTAAATTGGCCAACAAAGGCCTTACTTTGGCTGATGTTAAGATTTGTAATAATTTCGGATGAGAGATCAGGGTTTGCGTTTCCGCTAAAGATCTTTATTCTTTCTAGAGACATCCAATTAGGTTTTTATTGATGTAGTGTGCAATTATACAAACAAATTACGTAGCTAAGCACATTAGTTTTGTAATAGAATCTAGATTTATAGTACTTCATCTATTGATGATGAAATATCTTCAGGTTCAGTAGTAGAACTAAAGCGCTTAAAAGGCACACCATCACGATTAATTAGAAATTTAGTGAAATTCCACTTAACGTTATTAGTTAATGTTCCCTTTAACTCACTTTTTAAATATTTGAATAGGGGGTGTGCATTTTTGCCATTAACATCAACTTTTGTTGACATAGGAAATGTAACATCATAGTTTAAGTTACAAAAGTCGTTAATTTCTTCTGAAGTTCCAGGTTCTTGTTTACCAAATTGATTGCAAGGAAAGCCAATTATTACCAGCCCTTTTTCCTTATACTCTTTGTAGAGTTTTTCGAGCCCAGTATAATGATAGGTTAACCCACAGAAGCTTGCGGTATTGACAACTAGAATCGCTTTACCTTTGAACTTACTCAAGGAGACTTCTTCTCCATCAAGTTGGCTAAAGTTAAATTGATAAATATTTTCACTCATAAACTTCAATTCCTATCATTGATTTAAAAAATATGGCTGGGATGGCAGGGATCGAACCTGCGAATGACGGGATCAAAACCCGTTGCCTTACCACTTGGCGACATCCCAATTACATAATGGTGATTTATCAATCGCTTTTGCGATAAAACCAAGCCATTTTATTGGTAACTCTTTCTTTGCGATTATTGCATCTTCTTCTTTTTCAAATGCTACAAAAACACATGACCCACTCCCTGTCATTCTAGCCTTATCAATATGCTTTTCAGTTGAGTTTAGATGAATTAAAGCATCTTCTATCTCCCCTTCTAAGTCAATTGCAGCTCCCAAACAGTCGTTGTGTGGATTTGAGACAAGTGAAAAGTCTGACATTTTCCTTTGAACTGGAGATATTGTCAATGCCTTATGGGCGAAAATTTCAAGAGTTGATATATGTTTATTAATAGAGACAACCAAGTAAAAGTATTTTGGAAGGAGCATTGGAGAAAGTATTTCACCTATTCCTTCACCCCATGAGCTATGACCACTAATAAACATAGGTATATCTGCCCCAAGATTTAGGCCGATATCCATCAGGTCTTCTTTAGATAAATTAAGGCTCCAGAGTTCATTTAGAGCAATTAAAACAGTCGCAGCATTTGAACTACCCCCTCCAAGACCCCCACCCATTGGTATTTTTTTAACTATACTAATATCTACTCCATCTTTTGATCCAGTCATTTTTTTAAGTATAGTGGCGCTACGTATAATTAAATCTTGATCTTTTGGAATATGTTCATTGCCACTAATTCGATTAATTACTCCATCATTTCTATAATCAATATTTATCTCATCACAGTAATCTAAAAGCTGAAAAATGGTTTGGAGGTTATGATAACCATCAGCTCTTTTTGAGGTTACATGTAAAAATAAATTAATTTTAGCGGGGGATAAGTAAGTCAATTTAAGCTTTAATAAAGTGCTCTCTGTAGTGCTTTAATTCATCAATAGAGTCGTAAACATCTGATAAAGCTAAATGCCTGGATTTTTTATATGAGGAAGAAATAATGCCTGGCTTCCATCGAACGGCTAGTTCTTTTAATGTGGAAACATCAATATGGCGATAGTGAAAAAACTTTTCTAACTTTGGCATATAGTTGTATAGGAACCTTCTATCCTGACAAATTGAGTTGCCACACATTGGTGATGCCCCTTGATCAACATATTTAATAAGGAAATCTAGGGTCTTAGATTCTGCTTCAGTAGAAGAAACTTTACTTTCTAGCACTCTTTTTACAAGTCCAGATCGATTGTGTTGATTTGTATTCCACTCATCCATTCCATCAAGTACATCAATGTTTTGATGAATGGCCAAGGAGGGCCCTTCTTCTATTACATTTAGATTTGCATCAGTGACTACTGTGGCTATCTCAATAATGACATCACTTTCAGGAATTAATCCTGTCATTTCAAGGTCTATCCAGATAAGATTAGTTTTTTTATTCATATTTAATTTAATTATTGCTAGCAAAAATGTATTCTTCAAGTTTTTCTTTTGCGCTTCCATCTGATAATATTTGGTTCGCTTTTTCAATTCCTGAGTTTAGCGAATCTTCGAGACCACTTACAAAAATAGCGGCTCCAGCATTGAAAGCTATGATATTTTTTGCAGTACCATCTTGCCCAGAAAAGGCTTCGTAAATTAGAGATAGTGACTCATCAGCATTTTCTGCTTTAATATCATTAAGATTTCCTAACTTTAATCCAAAGTCATCTGGATGAACAGTATAGGTTGATACTTTATCATTATGTAATTCGGCTACAAAGGTTTTATCAGCTATAGAAAATTCATCAAGTCCATCTGCAGAATGAACCACCATAACATGTCTAGATTTAAGGCTTTTTAGGACGTTAGCGATTGGCTCAACTAGACTTCTATCGTAAACTCCAATAACTTGATTAGGGGCCTTAGCTGGATTAGTAAGGGGGCCTAAAACATTAAATATAGTTCTAACTGCTAACTCTTTTCGTGGGCCAATTGCATGTTTCATTGCGCTATGATGTGCTGGTGCGAACATAAATCCAACACCTATTTTTTCAATACATTTACTAATGACTTCGGGACTTAAGTTAAGATTTATTCCCGCTGCTTCTAGAACGTCTGCACTTCCAGATTTTGATGAAATGGATCGATTACCATGCTTTGCAACCTTGCCACCTGCAGCAGCAACAACAAAAGCAGATGCAGTTGATATATTAAATAAACCCAGGCCATCTCCACCAGTTCCGCAAGTATCAACAAGATATTCAGTGCTACTTAATTCAACTGAAGTTGCTAGTGAGCGCATTACCTTTGCGCTGGCAGTGATCTCTTCAATTGTTTCACCTTTCATAGATAGACCAACTAAAAAAGCACCAATCTGTGCATCCGTTGTTTGACCAGTCATAATACTATTCATTACATCAAGCATTTCACTTTCATTTAGATCTTTTTTTGAAATAACAGCTTTGATGGCTTGATTTATATTCATGGTTAGCTTTGGCTCATTAGATGTTCAATATCATCTACATTTTTAATAGCTGCTTCAGACAAGATATGATTTCCATCTATAGTAACTAGAACATCGTCTTCAATTCTGACTCCAATATTCCAATATTTTGAATCAATCTTATCATCCTTGCGGATGTAGATTCCAGGCTCCACTGTTGTTACCATACCCACTTTAAATTTTCGAAAAGAACTATCAATTTGTTTAGTACCAACATCGTGAACATCTAACCCTAACCAGTGGCCTGTGCCGTGCATATAGAATTCTCTTAAATTGCTGATATCATTCATTATCCCTAGCTTCATAAGTCCTCTTGCAATAATTTCACAAGCAATTTCATGTGGCTTATTGACATCCTCACCTGGCATAATAGAAGCGATAGCCTGTATCTGTGCATCTAAGACAATTTCATAGATTTCTTTTTGGGCATTACTAAATTTTCCATTAACTGGAAAGGTTCTTGTAATATCAGATGCGTAACCAAGTATTTCACAGCCAGCATCTATAAGAAGAAGATCGCCATCATTTAATAATTTATTGTTTTCGTTATAATGAAGAATGCACGCGTTTTCTCCTCCTGCAACTATTGGCGGATAAGAGTGCTCTGAGTTTTCATTTTTAAATATGGAGTCAAATTCAGCTGCAATGTTGTACTCATAAAGTCCAGGCTGAGTTCTTACCATAGCCTTCATATGTGCTTTTGAAGCAAGATTTGCTGCAGTCTGCATATTTTTTACTTCAGTTGCATCTTTAATAAGTCTCATTTCTGACAAAGATGGGTTTAAAGGGTGAATACTACTTTCAAAAATTGAAGCAATAGTTTTATTAAGAATATTAGTACTTGCTCTATTTTTCCAGCCATCAGAAGTTGGCTTATCAAAATATAAAGACGATTCTTTGTTTATGAGTATCTTAATTTCATCAGTAAAAGTTCCAATATCATAAGCATGGTCAACTAATAATGTTTCAGGCGCAAGATCAACCCCAAGTCTCACCCCATTCCATATTTCTTGAGTTTTATCTTTGGGCCTTAAAAAAATACTATAATTATTTTTAGAGAAAACTGCAATCGCATCAGGTTCTATAAAGCCAGTAAGATACCAAAAACTACTATCTGGTCGAAAGGGGAAGTTGACATCACTGTTTCTTTTTTGCTCACTATTTGTAGATACAATTACTACTGCATCATCACCTAGTTTGCTTAACAACTCTTCTCTTCTTTTTTTATGTATCATTTTGTTATATGTTTTAATTCATTGATAAATAACCCAAGAAAGATACCATGAAAAAGATACGACTTTATCAAAATACTGCACTATCTGTGGGCAATAGTATTGAATTAAGTAAAGATAATAGCCATCATCTTAACAAAGTTTTGCGTTTTCCAGATGGTAAAAATATCACTATATTTAATGGTGATGGTTTTGATTACAACGCAACAGTTCAAAGGTTAGAAAAAATAACCAACCTTAGTATTGTTTCAAAGTTAAAAAATGATTCTGAGTCCAAGCTAAATTTAACACTAGCTCAGGGAATTGCTAAAGGTGAAAAAATGGATTTTTTAATCCAAAAAGCCGTAGAATTAGGTGTATCAAGTATTATTCCAATGCAACTAGAGCGTTGCGTAGTTAGACTAAAAGGTGATCGAGCTCAAAAAAAAATAGAGCATTGGCAAAAGATAGCAAGCCATGCATGTGAGCAATCAGGACGAGCCGTAATTGTAAATATCTGTCCACCTACTTTACTCAGTGACTTGCTTAGTGATCAAAATCATAATGGCTTTGTTTTGCACCATCGTGCAAATTTAAGCCTTACTCAAATGCCTGAGTATTCAAGTGCAACAATCCTCATTGGACCGGAAGGAGGATTAACTGATCAAGAGGTTGTTGATTCAACGGACGCTGGATTTAAGTCACTGTTATTAGGTAAACGAGTTTTAAGGACCGAAACTGCATCACTAGTTGCAATTGCTAATATGCAGCTTTTATGGGGTAGCTGATAATATTTTTTTAAGATTCCCTTGTTTAATCAATATCACCAAGGTCATTGCTGAGCTCTCTAGCTCGGTCATAAGCAGCTCTTGTAGCTGCTGCAACTATGCCTTCGAAGTTTTGATCTTGAAAGCTTTCAATAGCTGCTTGAGTAGTTCCATTAGGAGAAGTAACTTCTGACCTAAGTGTTTTTGGGTCTTTACCACTCTTGGTTGCCATTAAGCTCGCACCTAAACTGGTTTGAATGCTCAAAGAGTTTGCTGTTTTTTCATCCAAACCAAGGGCGATGGCTGCTTGCGTAATTGACTGCATTAATAGAAAAAAATATGCAGGACCACTTCCAGATATGGCGGTAATTGCGTCTATTAGTTTCTCTTCGTCCACCCAAAAACATTCGCCTACAGAAGACAAGATAGAGGTTACTAATTTTTGTTGTTGGCTATTAACTAACTCATTTGCAAAAAGCCCTGTAACGCCACTTTGAAAAAGTGCAGGAGTATTAGGCATTGTTCTTACGAGGGCAAAATTACCGCCCAACCAGCGATTAATATCATTACCTCTAATTCCAGCTACGATAGAGACAAAAAGGTGGGTTGGCTTAACGTTATTTTTTAATTCAAGGCAAACCATCGACAGTACTTGAGGCTTCACTGCAAAAATAACAATATCACTATTGTCTAGTAAAGAGACATTATCAGAGTATGTTGTGATATTAAGTTCAGATTGACGCTTAATAAGAAGCTCATCATTAGAGTCACTTACATTTATATTTTTAGCATCAAAGCCATCACTGAGGAGGCCTTTAATCAGCGCATAAGCCATATTTCCGGCTCCAATAAATCCAATGACTGTTTTGTTTTCCATATAAAATATATTAGTTATAAATGCTTAACTCAATTCTACCAAACTTGCAATAAATAAAGAACATTAATGAAAAAATTTCAGCCAAAACTAATATTGATCGATGTTGATGGAACTCTAGTAGACAGTGTCCCTGACCTTGCTTACTGTGTTGATGAGATGATGATTCAGCTTGGTATGCCACCAAGAGGAGAGTCAAGTGTTAGGCGTTGGGTTGGAAATGGTGTTCCCAGGTTAGTAGAGCGAGCTCTGACTGGAGATCTCGATCTCAAGCCAAGCCAAGAAGTATTTGACACTGCGTATCCAATTTTCTTAAACCTGTATGCTAACAATTCAGCAGTAAGGTCGAGCTTATATGATGGAGTCAAGGAAGGATTAGAATATTTACAATCTAAGAACTACCTTTTAGGCTGCGTAACGAATAAAGCAGAGCAGTTTACTCATCCATTACTAAAATCATTAAATATCTATGACTACTTCAAAATAGTCATTTCTGGTGATACTCTGGACAAGAGAAAACCAGACCCTTTGCCCCTGCTTCATGGTGCTAAATTTTTTAATATAGATCCAAAAGAATGCCTTATGTTGGGAGACTCTGTAAGCGATGTTAAGGCTGCAAGAGCAGCTGGATTTGATATAATTTGTATGTCATATGGTTACAATCATGGGAATAATATAATAGATGAAAATCCTGATTATGTAATCGACTCTATGACCCAGTTACGAGAGTGCCTTTAATGAATATTGATAGTAATCATATCTGGCATCCTTATGCTACGATACCAAATAAAGTGCCTACTTATCTAGTTGATACTGCAGATGGAGTGTATCTAAACTTTAAAAATGGAGCTCGTGTTATCGATGGTATGAGCTCTTGGTGGTCAATGATTCATGGCTACAATAATCCTTTTATAAATAGGGCAATGAAGGCTCAGATAGATGCTGTATCGCATGTAATGTTTGGTGGTCTTACTCACCAACCTGCGATTGATTTATGTGAAAAACTAATAAAAATAACCCCTCAAGGGCTTGATAAAGTTTTTTTTGCCGACTCTGGCTCTGTTTCTGTAGAAGTTTCTCTGAAGATGGCTTTGCAGTATTGGCAAAATAAAGGCAAAAAAGAAAAGTCACATTTTATTACTCCTAGAGGTGGTTACCACGGGGATACATTTGGAGCTATGAGTGTTTGTGATCCAAATAATGGTATGCATCATTTATTTAGTGGTGTGCTTCCAAAACATTACTTTGTCACTCAGCCTAAATCAGGTAGGAGTGATGAAGCTCTTTTAGATTTAGAGTCAAGGCTTAAAAAAAGTCATACTAATATTGCAGCAATTATTCTTGAACCTATTGTTCAAGGGGCTGGTGGAATGAACATTTATGATGCTGATTATCTCAAAGGCGTTAGATCTCTATGTGATACTTATGAAGTATTATTGATCGTGGACGAAATAGCGACAGGTTTTGGCCGAACAGGTGAACTCTTTGGTTGCAATCATGCAAATATTTCTCCTGATATTCTATGCATAGGAAAGGCTTTAACGGGAGGCTATATGACTATGGCAGCTGCAATAACTACCGAAAAAGTCTCAAGTACAGTGGGAGTGTTGATGCATGGACCTACTTTTATGGCAAATCCTTTATCTTGTTCAGCGGCGAATGCTAGTATTGATTTACTTCTAAGTAGTAACTGGAAAAAAAGAATCGCAGAGATTCAAAATGTTCTTTCATCTCAATTGCTTACTTTAAAAAAACATAAGTCTGTATTTGACGTTAGAGTAATTGGCGCAATAGGTGTTATAGAGTTTAAAGAGCCTCTTGATATGAAAAGAACGCAGGAGCAGTTAATTGACTGTGGAATTTGGCTTAGACCTTATGGAAAATTACTCTATACGATGCCACCTTTCATAATAACTGATCAAGAGTTACTAAAAATTACTGATGCAATGAAAGGTGTGGCTGAAAATCTTTAGGAATTTTGTTTATTGGCTATTCAATCGGATCAATATCAATAAACCAGCGAACTGATGAACTTACTTTGATTGTTTCAATATGCTTATAAAACGTTTTAATTAATCTATGTAGCTGACTTCTATCTTTAGATTGTAAATATAAATTGAAGTAGTAATAGTTTGACTTCTTCTCAATTACCCCAGGAACAGGCCCCCAAATTTCAATTGGCTCTATATCAATATTACTAATTAATTGAGCCACTTCAGTTAAAAAATTTTCAGCTTCATTTTTGTTTTTAGCATTTGCGCAAATTAATGCTTGATGAGCATATGGTGGAAGTTGCGCTTCCTCTCGTTCCAGTAATAAGGTTTTTGCATACTCAATATATTGTGAATCTCTTACAAACTTAAAAATAGGATGATGGGGATAGCGAGTTTGGATATTAACTTCCCCTCTATACTCGCTTCTTCCACACCTACCTGAAACTTGAATAAGTAATTGTGCTAGTTGCTCTGTCGCCCGATAGTCTAGTGACATGAGCCCAACATCTACATCTAAAATACCAACAAATGCTAAATTAGAGAAGTCATGACCCTTTGCTAGCATTTGAGTGCCAACGATAATACAAGGTGCCCCAGAGTTTATTTTCTCTAAGTGCGTTGTAAATGCTTTTTTCTTGCGTGTTGTATCTCTATCAATCCTAATTACATCAGAGTTAGGAAAATACGACTCAAGATTTTCTTCTAACCTTTCTGTTCCATAACCTAGTATCTTAAGGTTTTGGCTATTGCAAGTGGGACAAGAGGATTCTGGTGTCTTTTCAAGACCACAATGATGACATTTGAGTCGATTAATATTACGATGATAAACAAGCTTTGAATCACAATTGGTGCACTCAGATTGCCAGTCACATTCAGTGCAATAATAAATTGGCGCATAGCCTCGACGATTAATAAAGAGCATGACCTGTTTATCTTCTTCTAAGTATTTTTTTATTTTAGAAACTAGAGGTATTGATAGAGCTTCTGTAGGCTGGCTCCTCATATCAATCAAGTTAACAATTGGCATAATCGCTTCACCAGGACGAGTATTTAAAGTAAGGCGTGTTAGTTTTTTGTCTGCAACATTTTTTAAGGTCTCAAGTGAAGGTGTTGCAGTTCCTAAAATCAGAGGAATATTTGCAAATTTAGCGCGCATAAAGCTAAGATCTCGAGCAGAATAGCGAAAGCTTGATTGCTGTTTAAAGGAGCCATCATGCTCCTCATCGACTATAACTAATCCGAGTTTAGGGATTGGGGTGAAGATAGCAGAACGAGTTCCTAAAATAACTTTTGCTTCACCACTTTTAGCCAATAGATAGGCATCTTGTTTTTGAGTTTCATTTAGTTGGGAGTGCACAGCAACAACTCTTTCTTTTATTCTTTCTTCAAAGCGCGCAATCATTTGAGGCGTTAATCCAATTTCAGGAACTAGAACAAGAACCTGCTTTCCATCCTTTAGTAGTTTTTCAGTGAGATTGAGATAAACTTCAGTTTTTCCACTTCCTGTGACTCCTTGAAGGAGAAATCCATGAAAGCTATCTTCATATTTAAGAACTTCATTAACTGCACTTTGCTGTTCAGGTGTTGGCTTAAAAATACTTGGTGAAGCTGAATTATTTATTTCAGTTGGTTTCTTAATAATTGCAGGCTTTCCTATCCTCAGATTTTTTGGAAGTGCATTGGTAAGAACTTCACCAATTGGATGATGGTAATAGTTGGCTGACCAGAATAAAAAATCAAGAATTTCTTTGGATAATAATACTTCAGTATCAATTACTTCTTCGACAGCCCGCAGCTTATCAAATTCACTTTTATCTTTTAGAGAAAGGACAATACCTATAACTTTTTTTGGCCCAAATGGAACTTTGACCCTGGCTCCTATATTCACCTTTTGGTTACAAATGTAATCAAATGTGTTGTGTAAGGGTACTGGAATGGCAACTTCTATGATTTGACTCAAAGTAAAATGTTTTAGGGATAAAATAAGTATTTTATCAACATAAATTAGCCATGGTAGTTATTCAAAACATCATTAATGATATAAATATAGATGAAGACAAGCTAGGGCTGGTTTGTCAAAAATTTATGAGCGAAACGGGGATTAAAGAAAGTGAGTTACTAATTCGCATAGTTTCTCCTATTGAGATTCAAGTTCTCAATAAAGAGTACCGAGATAAAAATCAAGTTACTAATGTGCTATCTTTTCAAAGTGATATTCCTGAAGAAATTGGAGAACCAATATTAGGCGATGTTGTTATTTGTGCTGACGTCGTTAGAGAAGAGGCACTAGTTGGAGATAAAACATTTTCAGATCATTTGACCCATATGGCTATACATGGCATTCTTCACTTGGTAGGCCATGACCATGCAGATCTTGACTCTGCGAATAAAATGGAGTCAATTGAAATTGATTTTCTAAAGACTATAGGGATTAGTAATCCATACCATTAGGAAAAACTAAGTATTAATTAGAAGTTCTGCGAGCTTTTTGATGCTTTCTTCTTGCTGATTACTTTTTCTATAGATAACCCCAATATCTCGTTTTGATTTGGTTGAATTCATATCAATGGATATATTGGGATAATGATTAAGTATGCCAAAATCGATCGCCATTTTGGGTAGAAAACTCACGCCAATATCAGTATCTACCATAGCAACAAGTGTTGAAATGCTGGTACAAGAAAAGCCAGATATATGTTGACTTGAAATTTTATTATTTTGTAATATATGTGACCTCAAGCAGTGACCTTGCTCGAGCATTAGTAGTGACCCATTATCAATTACTTTAGATTTGCGTTTTTTATGTTGAATAAAATAAATCGGGTCCGAAAAGACTTGAAAACTTTCAATAAAGTTGGGCAACTCATATGGAAAAGCAAATATGGCAAAGTCAATCTTAGCTTGCTCTAGTTGTTTAAGTAAATTTTCACTTGTGTCTTCCTTAAAAGAAACTTTAAGTTTTGGATAAAGCTTGTTTAACTTTGATAAGAAATTTGGCAGAATATAGGTAGAAATAGTAGGAATTACGCCTATGGTAACTTCAGAATCAAAAAAATCTAACTTTGAAGTGCTTAGTAAAACATTAATCTCAGCCACCACTAATAAGGCCTGTTTAACAACTCGATTTCCAGTAGCTGTAAAGTGAACATTCTTGTTATCTCTCTCAACAAGCAGAACTCCTAAGTCGCTTTCAAGTTTTGATATTCCTGCACTAAATGTGGAGGCGCTAACAAAGCAATCTTTTGCAGCTTTAGAAAAGTGATTAGTATTTTTTAGTGCAACTAAATACTGTAAGTTTTTTAGTGAGGGGGTCATTTTATATTCGTTTTTTTAGGATATTATATACAGTTTTATTCGATTTATTTATATATAAAGAACTGGTATGATGACAACTCGTTTAACCAATCGGAGAAAGTTATGTCATTAAGCGGAAGTAAAACAGAACAAAGTTTAAAGGATGCATTTGCTGGTGAGTCTCAAGCAAATAGACGGTATTTATATTTTGCAAACCAATGTGATATTCTTGGTGAGCCAGATATGGCTACGTTATTTAGATCTACTGCCGAAGGTGAAACTGGACATGCACATGGTCATATGGAACATCTTATTGAAGGTGGTGTTGGTGATCCAGGTACAGATATGCCTGCTAAGGAAGTAAAAGAGATGCTTCAAAGTGCTGTTCATGGGGAAACTCATGAATACACTGATATGTATCCAGGTATGGCAAAAACAGCAAGAGAAGAAGGTTTTGATGAAATTGCTGAATGGTTTGAGACTTTAGCTAAAGCTGAACGTTCTCATGCAAACCGTTACCAAAAAGCACTAGATAGCTTATAAAAACTTCGTTGCCATAGGCTTTGCTTATGGCAACAAATCCTAGGTATATATGTCTAAATTTAAAGAAGGTAATTTGGAGGCACCAACTCGTCATCCTCTAAATTGGCAAGATAAAGATTTTTATAATGAAGAGTCTCTAAATACAGAATTAGAAAGAGTATTTGATATCTGCCATGGTTGCAGAAGATGTGTGAGCCTTTGCAAGTCTTTTCCAACACTCTTTGATTTGATTGATGAATCTCAAACATTTGAGGTTGATGGTGTTGATAAAGCAGATTATAAGAAAGTGGTAGACCAATGCTACTTGTGTGATCTATGTTTCGTCGCAAAATGTCCTTATGTCCCGCCACATGATTTCAATGTTGATTTCCCGCATTTAATGCTTCGCGCAAAAGCAATTCAATTTAAAAAGGGCGAAACAAAACTCTCTCATAAGATCTTAACGTCACCACAAAAAGTTGGCTCTATTGCATCTTTGCCAGTTATCTCGCCAATTGTTAATTGGTCTAATAGCAATAAAGTAATGAGAAAAGTTACTGAAAAAGTTTTAGGTGTTCATGTTGATGCTGTTGTTCCAAAATATCACACTAAAAAACTTTCTAAAATTTTCGTAGAAGATAATTCTGTAAGCAAATTCAAGGTAGCAATATTTGGAACTTGTTATGGTGAATATAATGATCCTCAAACTGTTATTGATTTAGTAGATGTACTCAGGCATAACAACGTAGAGGTTAAGTTAATTAAAAAAACTCAGTGTTGCGGTATGCCCAAGTTGGAACTTGGAGATCTTGAGGCTGTTGTTAAGTACGCGAGTGAAAATATAACTCCACTTATGAAGTTAGTTAATGATGGTTATAAATTAATTGCACCAATACCCTCATGTGTCTTAATGTTTAAAAATGAATTGCCAATGATTATTTCTGAAAATGAAGATATTATGGCAATATCTAAAGCATTTTATGACCCCTTTGAATATCTATCTTTTTTAAAAGAAAGTAACCAGTTTGATATTAATTTCAAGCCAATTAATAAAGAAGTGCTTTATCAAATTGCTTGTCATCAGCGAGTCCAAAATATTGGTACACATACTAAAAGAATTTTGGGCTTAATTCCAGAGCTAGATGTAAATATTGCAGAAAGATGTTCTGGGCATGATGGTACATATGGAGTCAGAAAAGAAACGCATACTTACTCTGTCCAAATTGGAATGCCAGTTGCTAAAAAAATAACTGATACAACTGATTTGGTTGTTAGTGATTGCGTTATGGCTGGAAACCATGTTGCACATATTGCTACACAAGATATTGAATCCATTCATCCAATCAGCTTGGTGAAAATGGCTTATGATTTATAACAAAAATGAGGTCAATTAAATGCTAACAAGAAAAGACTTATTATCTCTTGAAGAATACGCAGAAAATCGTTCAGCTATTCGTTCAGATACTATTCAAATAAAAAAGCTACGAGAAGTTAATCTTGGAGAGCATCTAAGGATGTTATTTGAAAACAAGAAAACAGTTCAGTTTCAGATTCAAGAGATGCTTCGTATAGAGAAAATTTTTGAAGCTGATGGTATTCAAGAAGAGTTGGATGTATATAACTCACTTGTGCCTGAAGGATCAAACTTGAAGGCCACTATGATGATTGAGTATACTAATGTTGTAGAGCGCGCGGTTGCATTATCTAAATTAATAGGTGTTGAAAGAAGTGTCTATTTTCAAGTTGGTAATCATGACAAAGTGTTTGCTATTTGTAATGAAGATATGGATAGAGAGACAGATGTTAAAACCTCAGCTGTTCACTTCATGCGTTTTGAGTTTGATCAAAGTATGGTTGTTGATTTTGACTCAGCAGTGCCAGTAAAAGTTGGCGTCTCCCACCCACATTATAATTATGAAATTACTTTGACTTCGGAAGTGCAAGATGCTCTAAAGAAGGACTTTAACAGCAACTAATTGAGATAATAGAGCTTAAACTTCAGTAATTTCACCGAGAGTTTCCATGGCTCGTAAAGAGCCATCTACATAGTACATTTTTAATTTATCTCTTTCCCATGGTGGAATGTTTGACTCTTGCAGTACTTTTTTAAGAGATTGTGAGTGGTTTTTTCCTTTAAGTTTGACGCGTTGTCCTTCTTGACGAAACCGTATTTCAAAATTAGGAATATTTTTTAAGGATTCGTAATAAGGACACGGTAAGTTTGATGATTCAACAGACTCGTCAAAAAAATACAACTCACCATTGTATCGTCTAACTTCATAGTGATGCCATCTCAAGATTAGATTTGCATCAGTTTTTGCATTCAATGAAGAGATTAGCTCATCTAGAACTTTATTGGAAGGCAATAGAAAACCTAGATTAGAAATAAAATAACGCAGCACATTGGCAACTCTTCGTTTTGGCAATTGAATTAATGGGCTAACTTGAATCTTGTTATTTATCAATAATTCAAAATTTACAATATCAAGTTCAGCCAGGTCTTGCAAAAGCTTGAGTGCTTCTGCTTGATGCGAAGCACTCCTTGATATATTTTTAATAAGCCCGTTAAACGAACTTGAAAGCTTTGGTAGAAATTCAATTCGTAATAGGTTTCTTTTGAAATTAGTGTCTAGGTTGCTATCGTCTTCTACCCATTTCAAATGGTTTTTTAAAGCATAGTCTATAATTTTTTGTTTTGAAATATTCAGAAGTGGGCGATAAAGATCCGAGCCATCAATTTTTTTTATTTTTGGCATTGAAGCAAGTCCTGCAACTCCACTTCCCCTAAATAATTGAAGTAAAAATGTTTCAGCTTGATCTTCTTGATGATGTGCAGTGCAAAGAGTCTCACCTACCCTTAATTCAGATGTTAGTGAAATATAGCGTTTTTTACGGGCATTTTCTTCGATATTAGACGAACTTTTAATATTTATATCGATATCTTTATACTCAATTTTATCTGCCTTACATAAGGCCGCGCAGAAAGCATGCCACTCTTGACTATATTTAGAAAGATTGTGATTTATATGGACAGCTCGAACATTGCCAGGATAATGTTTGTTCAAAAAGTGCAGAAGAACAACAGAGTCAATGCCACCACTTAAGGCAACGACAATTTTCTTGCCAACTAAGTATTCGTCTTTATTCGCTAAATCTTCCAAAGCCTAGTAGTTTTTCATGTCTATTCTCAATAAGTTTGTTAATAGGCAAGTCAATTAGATTAGTGAGCTCTTTAATCAGGGCATTTTTAAGAAATGCACAAGCTTTTTCAGGGTCTCTATGAATTCCACCAAGAGGCTCTGGTATGACTTTTTCAATTAGCTTATGTTTTTTTAAATGTTTACTCGTTAGTTTCAGTGACTCTGCAGCAATTGGCGCTTTAGAGGCATCTTTATAAAGTATTGAGGCACAACCTTCTGGAGAAATAACAGAATAAATACTGTATTCAAACATCATCATCGTATCACAAAGCCCAATTGCTAGTGCGCCTCCAGAGCCGCCTTCACCGATGACGACAGATAAGATCGGTGTCTTTAATGTGGACATTTCGAATAAGTTTCTCGCAATTGCTTCACTTTGACCACGCTCTTCAGCTCCAATTCCAGGATAGGCCCCAGGGGTATCAATAAAAGTAATTATTGGTAGTGAGAATTTTTCAGCCATTTTCATTAGTCTAAGGGCTTTACGGTATCCCTCGGGCCTTGTCATACCAAAGTTATGAAAAATCTTTTCTTTTGTTGAGCGACCTTTTTGCTGACCAATGAACATAAATGTGAGGCCATCAATTTTTGCAATTCCACCAATCAATGAATGATCATTTGCATAGGCTCGATCCCCACAAAGCTCAGTGAACTCATCAAAGATTTTATCAATATAATCCAAAGTGTAAAGTCTTTGGGGGTGCCTTGCTAGCTGAGAGATCTGCCAATCTGTCAGTGATGAAAAAATTTTCTTTGTTAAAAGCTCACTTTTTGCTTTAAGTGACTCCATCTCATTAGCAATATCAGCATCATCTTTAATACTTTCTAGGGCGTCAATTTTTTCTTCAAGCTCCGCTATTGGCTGTTCAAAATCAAGATAATTTAAGTTCATTTAATACGCTTAATGGTCGTGCAAAATTTAATGATAATTATAGCAGATGCAATGTTTATAATCTTGCAATGGATTTACTTACCCTTCTTTCTCTAATGTTTGCTACATTTGTATATGCAATTTCGCCAGGTCCTGGCCTATTTGCAGTGCTGGCTATTTCTACGAGATATGGCCCTATCCCTGCTATGTGGGTTTCAATTGGACATACTATTGGCGATATCATTTATGTTGCCCTGGCAATGCTAGCACTCAACGCTATTGCAGGTCTAATTAGTGATAGCATGCTTTACGTTAAAATTTTAGGCGCCTCATATTTGATCTATATTGGCTTCCAGCAATACAGGTCAAGAGGCATTAGTTTCGAGAAAGCTACTAAAAAAAGTTCAACGCTCAAGCTCTTATTAGCAGGATTTGTTGTCGGAGTTACCAACCCTAAAACCATTATTTTTTATTTATCTTTTCTTCCAATTTTTATAGATTTAAATAATTTGACGATTGCAACTGAAATTAAAGTAATAACAGTTATTGGTATTACAGTAATCTTCGTTCTCACTCTAGCTAACATCCTGGGGCTTCGACTAAGAAAGCATATTGAAAACCCAGTGATTATTAAACGTGTCAATGAGATTACTGGCATTACCATGATTTTGGTTGGATGTTTTGTGGCTCTTTACTAATACTACTTAGGAAAATAATGTTTCAATCTGAAAAAAATATGACCTTCATAATGATTCTTGTCCCATTTGTATGGGCGTTATCAGGCATTTCAGCAAAATATCTTTCTTTTTATATTGGTGAAGATGAGATAGTAGTCTATAGATTTTTCTTATCTGTTCTTTCAACTATACCACTTCTCATATGGATGAAAATCCCTATAAAAATTAGTATATTTAATCTTGTATTATCACTCGTTATTGCAATCTTTATGATCAGTAATTACAGATTTTATTTTATGGGAATGCAAAGGGGCGCTGCTGGATTAGGGGCAGCCTTAGTTACTGTTTTGATTCCAATATTTGTCTATGTCTTTATGATTTTTTCAAAGAAATCTAAGCCTTTATTTAAGGACTGGATAGCATTACTATTTGGTGCAATTGGTGTTCTCCTGATGATGAATTTTGATCAATCTAACCTGGCATTATTAATTAGTGGAGGAAACCTCTATTTTGTTTTAGCAGCTTTAGCTTATGCAGCCGTAACTATTATTGGAGCATATATGAAGAATATGCATGTATTAGCTTTTAATTTTTATATTAGTTTATTTGGCTTTCTTATCGATTGGGCTTATTCATATGACACAAGTCTTCTTATATCATTAATGGATATGGACTATATTTTCTGGATTAATATTTTATTTGTTTCGGTAATAGCTGGAACTGCAATTACAGCAGTTTACTACACTGGTATAAGAGTTATAGGGTCTAAAAAAACCTCGGTTTTTAGTTTATTGTCACCATTTTTTGCAATTGCCTTTGGAGCAATTTTTTTTCAAGAGGCACTAAACTTAAAAAATATTATAGGAATTATTATGGCTGTATCTGCCTTATTTGTTTTAATTGATTTGAAGCTGAAAGCTTTCTTACCCTCTAGATAGCTCATTATGGAAATAAATATTTTTTTAGTTCTTGGCTTTACTCTATTTGTTTTTGCAGTAACGCCTGGTCCGGGAACTCTAGCACTACTTTCTATTTCTACTTCGAGAGGTCTAGCCTCAGCAATATTTTTTTCAGTTGGAATGACGCTTGGTGATTTGACATATTTAACTATTGTCATTTTTTCTTTAAATGTTCTGGCCGACTTGATTACACCTATTACAAACTCGGTCCAGTATTTCGGAGCCTGTTATTTATTTTATTTGGGTTATTCTCAATGGACAGCTGGAAAATTCAGAATGGATAATGAAGTTTCAGCCCAATCCCATTTGAAAGAATTACTGGCTGGTTTCCTCTTAGCTGGAACTAATCCAAAGGTAATGATTTTCTATTTATCAGTCCTTCCTTCTCTGATTGATCTCAATCAAGTAAGTTTAACTTATGGATTAAAAATCGTAGTCACTGTTGCCATTTCACTGTTGTTTGGTTTGGTATTTATTGGTGTTCTAGGAAAAAAATTAAGGCAACTAATAAGTAGTCAAAAAATTGCCTTGAGGGTGAATAGGATTTTTGGAGTAATAATGATTGGTGTTGGTTTTAGTCTTTTTTATTTCTAACTATTTTTTACTCAGTGGCTGTGTCAATATCACGAGTCAATAAATCCTTCATAATTGAACTGCGCATGTCATCTGTATAATCAAACCAGTCAAATATTTCATTCATATGACGATTACAACCAATACAAAACTTATTTTCATTGTATTTACAAATACTCACACATGGGCTTTTCATTTGCCTTAATCTGCTTTGTTCATTCATTAGATATTTTTGTATTTCAATATTAATTTGAAAGGCATTTTAATCGAGTTATTAATTTATGAGCGAAGTTTTTCATTGCTATCATCATAAGCTGCACTCATAGAGACATGACAATTACGATTACCTAGAGAGGTTTCAACAATAAGCTTAACTCCCTCCACGCAGAGGCTTGGCTCTAGGTAAGCAAAGGCGATACTGTGGCCTACTCTGAAGCCAAAAGCACCACTAGTAATAATTCCACTAAGCTTGTCTGCATTAAAAACCGCTTCATTGCCGAAGCATTCAGCTGGAATATCATCATCAAATACGAGGTACGCTAACTTGGTTTTAATCCCATCAATCTCTCTTTGACGGATATTTTCACAGCCAATGAAATCACGACTTAAGTCAAGAAAACGATCCATTCCAGCTTCTAGAGCTGAAATTTCTTCAGTAAATTCTGCACCATAAGCCCTATACATTTTTTCTAAGCGCATGCTATTAAATGCCTGTCCTCCAAAATCTTTTATCCCATGGAGGCTTCCCATTTCCATTAAAGATTCATAGATAGAGATGATTTGCCAGCTTGGCATATGCAGCTCCCATCCAAGCTCACCAGCATAAGAAACTCTCATTGCAAAAACAGCCGCAGAATCTATTTTGATAGTTTTACAGCTCAACCAAGAAAATGAATTATTACTAAGGTCTTCCTGAGTGCATTGACTTAAAATTTTTCGAGAATTTGGCCCAGTTAATAGAAGCCCACCCCAGCTCTCAGTTAAATTTTCTATTGTGATATCAAAGTCATCTGAGTGCCACTCAAGCCATTGATAATCTTTAACCTCAGAACCTATAGCTCCCATTAAAAGAAACTCTTCATTATTGATACGGCTAATTGTTTGTTCTGCTCTTATTCCTCCCTTTGATGCATGAAAAAGGGTTAGCCCAATTCTTCTATCTTTTGAAGGTAATTTATTACAGGATAAATTATCTAGAAATTTAAAAGCATCCTTACCGGTAATTCGAAATTTTGCAGTTCCGCTAATATCAGTTATTCCGCAGGCATTTTGAACGGCTTTACACTCTTGTAATACTGCATTATGAGCTTCGCTATGTGCCCATGTTAAAGTTTCATTTCTGATTTCATCAGTAGTAAACCAAGAAGGTTTTTCATAACCAGTATTAACAGTATGAATAGCTCCTTTTTGACTTAACAAAGTATGAAGTGGGCTAACTCTGATAGGCCGACCATGAGGTCGATTTTCGTTTGGAGAGGCGAATGAGTACATCCGCTCATATGATTCAATCGCTCTAGTAGTGCAGTAAGTTTTATCAGCCCATTTATCAAATCGACGACTATCAAGTGAAGCCATATTGAGTTCAGTCTGACCATGAACCATCCACTGGGCTAGGTATTTACCAATGCCGCCCTGTGCAATTCCAATACTTGCTCCACAAAGATTCCAAAAATTTTTCAATCCTTTAGCAGGACCAACAAGTGGGTTATCATCAGGAGTGTGAGTTATAAGTCCATTTATCACTGTACTAATTCCAACTTCTTTAAACAACGGAACAATATCCATGCATCTTTCCAGCCAAGGCATTAATCTTTCAAGATCACCTTCAAAAAGCTCTCTATCAAATGCCCAATCTACTCCATCAAGAGCCCATGGTTTGGAGCCCCTTGTTTCGTATGGGCCAATTAAAAATCCACTTCCTTCTTGTCTAATATAGGAAGCGGCTATAGAGTCTCGAGTTACAGGCAACTCTTTAGAGAGCGCTGCAATATCAGGATGATTATCAGTAATTAAATATTGATGTTGTAAGTTAACTAGCGGTACGTAGGAGTCAACCATAGCACCTACCTGCGGCGAGAAGCATCCACCTGCATTGACTACATGCTGGGCAATAATATTTCCTAATTCAGTCACAACTTCGTATTCACCACTTGGTAGGATATTGATATCAATTACTCGGTTAAAGTTACTAACTTCAGCGCCTGCTTTTTTACTAAGCTGCGATAATTGAGTGACTACAGTTGTAGGGTCTACATGGCCATCGTTAGGTGTATATAAAATACTTTTTGCTTTATCAAAATTCATCAATGGGTTTATGACTGATGCCTCCTCTTTAGAAACAAAGTGCATTTCACAGCCAATATGATTTGCTTTACTTAAAATATTTTTAAACCATTGCTCTTCAACCTTGTCATGCCCAACTCTTAGTGAGCCAGTTTTATGAAATGATGAGTCAAGGCCAGTTTTTTCAGGCAGAATTTCATCATAAAGTTTTATTGTGTACTCATGAATGCTAGATAGTGTGTGGTTGCCATTAAAGTTTGGGCAAAGACCTGCAGCATGCCAGGTAGAGCCACTTGTGAGTTCACCTTTTTCTACCAGAATAACATCAGTCCAGCCTTCTTGAGTAAGATGATACATAAGGTTAACCCCAAGAGATCCACCACCAATTATTACTACTTGAGCATGTGATTTCATATTAGTTATCTATTTTTTAAGAGGTTTACGGCCAATATCTTTTCTGCTTAATTTAATATTAAACTTTTCGCGTAATTTTTGATCAACTTCATCGCTAATATGACTTGGAAAATGCTCCGATAGTATTTCTTTTTTTTGTTTGATTGCTTTTTCGAGTAGTATAGGTTTGCCCATATCAGCCCAATCATTTGGACTATCCCTATCACTTAAATCAGGAAAGATATACTCACTTTGCATAACGCTAATTGTTAAATCTGATCCAAGATAGTGAGCTTTATCATTTAAACAAACGTCTTTAATCGTTTCAAAACAAAGAGACTCTTCACTATCATCGCTGAACCCTTTAGTCATTCTCATTGACGCGCCCAATAAATCATTATCCATTAACAAACTTTCAGGACACGTTCCTAAAAGACTTGCATACATTCCAGCAGATTCATAAATTATATTAGCGCCAGCAATTGCTGTGACTGCATGAGTAGATGCTCTTTCTGACCCTGCTTGAAAATCTGGAAATTTAGAGTCTGTCATACCTGCAGGCGTTCCAGTTGGTAGATTTAAAAAGTTGCCCATCTGCGCGCAAGCTGCTGAAATTAATCCTTGTTCTGGAGAGCCTCCACACATTGATCCAGTTCTTAAGTCAGACACAAAAGGCCAAGTTCCAAGAATTGCCGGTGCACCCGGTTTGATAGCATTCACATATACCAGTCCACCAAGACATTCAGCCCAAGCCTGGGAGACAACTCCAGGAAGAAGAGGAGGCGCAGTTGCTCCAGCTTGACCTGCTGATAGAAGTAATATTGGCATGCCGCCTTCAACACCGACACGAACACATTCTAAAGATTCTTCTGCAAATTTCATTGGAGGCACTACATGGCAATTACTCATGCTTAAAAACGGCCTTTCACGCCATTTTTCTTCACTTCCAGCAATAATATGAAGCATTTCTAGGGCATCAGTTACATGCTCTGCTTCTGTAAAGCTTGCGCCTAAATGCTTCTCAGTTCCCATTGCCACACAATAAACTGAGTTTTGATCCATCTCACGAGGACTAGCAATGTCTCTCAAAACACAAGTTCGTTGAAACATATGAATATGTTCACACTGATCGGCAATTCTAGCCATATCATATAAATCCTGACTTTCGGATTCTCGATATTCATTATTCTCTGGGTCGGCAATAAGAACTGCAGCTCCAGCAGTTGAGAAGTGAACTCTTGAGCCACTTAAATCTAAATCATGTTTTGGGGATTGTCCATGAAGAGTGAGATTTCGCTGTGAAAGGTTCATGGCTTTTTCAACCACTTCTTTTGGCATTCTTAATCTACCATCATCTCCAAGAATAGCACCAAAAGCAACGCAAGTTTCAATACAGTGGGGAGTGGCATCACCAAATCCAATTTCCTCTAGAATTCGAAAAATATTAGCTTTAATGTCAATAACTTGTTTGTCACTAAGGGGTTTATATCTTCCACCAATCTCACCCGGTAAAACGGGCTTTTTTTCCTCTGCTAGTGGTGCACTTCTTAGTGCAATTCTTGCCTCTCTTCCACCTGATTTTCTTCTAGTCATAAGTGTGATTTGGGTTGAACTATTAATCACATTTTGATACTAAATCAAAGCACTGTCAATTATTTTTTTATTACGAGGTTAAAGCGCCTATATGAAGGCAAATTTATGATTATTAATCAGACATCTTTACCACTTTCAAAGTGAAATTGTGCGCCTTTTCTAATTCCAGAAGGCCACCTAGAAGTGATTGTTTTAAGTTGAGTATAGAATCGAATGCCTTCCATACCGTGAATTGAAGAGCCTCCAAAAAGTGATCTTTTCCAACCACCAAAACTATGCATCGCAACAGGAACAGGTATTGGAATATTAACTCCAACCATGCCTACTTGAACATGTGATGTAAAGTGGCGTGCGGTATCACCATCCCTTGTAAAAATAGCCGTTCCATTTCCATACTCATGATCATTAACTAGCGCCAAGGCTTCGTCATATGTTGAAACTCTAACAACAGAGAGAACAGGGCCAAAAATTTCATCAGTATAGATTGACATGTCTGAAGTTACATTATCAAAAAGACACCCACCAATAAAGAAGCCTTCTTTCTCAGTTTCAGATCTGCCATCAACTTTTAACTCAGCACCTTGCTTAATACCAGACTCAATATAAGAGACAATTTTTTCTTGACTAGCTTTAGAGATTACCGGACCCATTTCGACTTCAGGATCATTATAAGAGCCAATTTTTAAAGAGTTTATTTTTGGTATTAGTGATTCTATTAATTGATCAGCAGTTTCATCACCAACTGCTACAACAACTGAAATCGCCATACAACGCTCTCCTGCCGAGCCAAATGCTGCACCAATAATAGCATCACTACTTTGTTCTAGATCAGCATCAGGCATAACAATCATGTGATTTTTTGCGCCACATAGAGCTTGAACTCGTTTGTTATTATTAGAGCCCTCATGATATATGTATTCACCAACATTAGTTGAGCCTACAAAACTTACAGCTCGTACTAATGGATTTTTCAGTATCTCATCTACTGCTTCTTTATCTCCAACAATAGTATTTAAAACACCATTTGGGAGGCCAGCCTCATGCATAAGTTCTGTTAACCTTAATCCACATGATGGCACCTTCTCAGAAAGTTTTAAAACAAACGTGTTTCCACAAGCAATTGCAACAGGGTACATCCACATTGGAACCATTGCAGGAAAATTAAAAGGAACTACTCCAGCACAAACGCCCATAGGCTGTCGTAAATTATGACTATCAATTCCACTTGACACATCGGCACTAAAGTCAGATTTGAGATGGTTGTTAATTGCCGTGCAATATTCAACAACTTCCATTCCTCTTCCAACTTCTCCCTTAGCATCTGAAAAAGTTTTGCCATGCTCCTGTGAAATAAGCTCAGCCAATTCATCCATATGCTTAATAATTAACTCACGATACTTGAACATAATTTGAGCGCGTTTAGAGGGAGGAACCTGACTCCATCCTTTGAACGCAGCATTAGAAATTTCAATTGCTTTTTTAGTATCTTCCGAACTGGCACCTTCAATTTGCCTAATGATATTGCCTGAAGCAGGATTATAAATATCAAAAATATGCCCTGAAGTTCCTGAAACTTTCTCACCATTGATGATGTGCTTTAATTGATTTATAGACATAATATAAAGTTATAGAATTATTTGAGATTAATATACCAAGAACTAAATTTTAATTTTTGTTAATTACAAGACTGGAATATCTTTTATGATGGATTGGTTCTAACCCGCGCTATATAGTTGATACTATAACATATGTTCTATTTTTTAACATAATAGAAAAGATATATATCACTTCATGTATACTCAAAATATTGAAGTTCTAAAAATCCTTCAATATTGGGGTCAATCGTGACTTCAAAAAAACTCAAAGAAAGGAGATAAAAGATTATGTTGAAAATAAATAAATATGCTTCACGTCTATTTCTTGCAGTATTTGTTCTTTTTGGAACAACTGTTGGAACTACGACAGCTATGGCTGACGGAGAGAAGTTTGTTCTAGTAAGTCATGCACCAGATTCTGATTCATGGTGGAATACAATTAAAAATGCTATTGAAGTAGCTGGTGAACAAATGGGAGTTACAGTAGATTACCGTAACCCTACTACTGGTGATCTAGCAGATATGGCACGTATTGTTGAGCAGGCTGCAGCAAGTAATCCTGATGGCATTATTGTTACAATTGCTGATTATGATGTTCTAAAAGGACCAATTACTAGTGCAATCGCAAAAGGAATTCCAGTTGTTACAATTAACTCTGGAACTCGTGAGCAATCTGAAATGCTAGGAGCATTAGCGCACATTGGCCAGCCTGAGTATGATGCTGGTTTTGGTGCAGGTAAAAGAGCTAAAGCTGCTGGAGTAACTAAGTTTTTATGTGTTAATCACTTTTTTACAAACCCAGTTTCAGTTGATCGTTGCCAGGGCTATGCAGATGCACTTGGTGTAGATTTAGGTAATCAAATGATCGACTCTGGACAAGATCCAACAGAGATAAAAAATAAAGTTATGGCTCACCTTAGGTCTAATCCTGATACAGATGCCATCCTTACTTTAGGTCCAACTTCAGCTCATCCAACGCTTTCAGCTTTAGATGATATGGGTCGTTCGGGCGATATCTATTTTGGAACTTTTGATCTTTCAAGTGAAATTGCTGCTGCAGTTAAAGCAGATGTTATTTCTTTCGCTATTGATCAACAGCCGTACTTACAAGGATATCTTCCAGTTGTATTGTTGACTAACTTGTCAAGATATGGCGTATGGCCTTCTGGTGCAATTAACTCTGGCCCTGGATTTATCACTAAGAGCAATATTAGCTTAGTTGAAAAATATGCAGGTGTTTACCGTTAATAGCTAGTTTAGTTTTAACGTGCTACCCACCATTGTCTTAAATTGGTGGGTAGCATTTTTTTTATCTTTATCAGGTTTGAAATTCAAATTGAACTATTTTAGATAAACCAATAGGATCTAATAATGTCTACAATTGAAAAAAAAATTTCATTAATTCGTTCTAAATTTAGTGTCGCATTACTTCGTCCTGACTTAGGTGCAATTGTTGGCGTTGTATTAGTTTTTCTATTCTTTTTTTTAGTGGCACGAGATACTGGGATGTTTTCATTAGAAGGCTCTATGAATTGGGGAATAGTATCTTCGCAATTTATTATTATTGCAGTTGGTGCCTGCCTTCTCATGATTGCTGGAGAGTTCGATCTTTCAGTAGGATCAATGATAGGCTTTGCCGGAATAATTATTGCTGTTACCTCAGTGGTATGGGGTTGGCCAGTTTGGCTTAGTATTATTTCAGCCTTTGTTGTTTCAATGGCTATAGGTGCATTAATTGGCTACATTACAGTCAAAACAAATTTACCATCTTTTATTGTTAGTCTTGCTTTTTTATATATCTTGCGAGGAATGACAATCTTTATTGCAATTATAAGTACTAAAAAAACTATTATTGGCGGAGTTACAGAAGTCGCTGAAAATGACTGGTTAGCGCCATTTTTTGGTGGAAAAATATTCACAGGAGCATTCGATTGGCTTGCTGAGCAAGGCATAATTCAAACTTTTGTAGCTGGAACAAAAGCTGGTCAACCAGTTGTTTCTGGAATACCAATGATGATGGTGTGGGCTATAGGGTTAATTATTTTTGCGCATCTTTTGTTAACAAAAACTCGTTTTGGTAACTGGATTTATGCTGCTGGTGGTGATGCACAGGCTGCAAGGCATATTGGGGTCCCAGTCAACAGAGTTAAGATACTCATGTTTGTCTTTACTGCGTTTTGTGCAACCGTATTTGCTACTACTCAAGTTATTGAATTTGGCTCAGCCTCTGCGGACAGAGGTATTTTGAAAGAATTTGAAGCAATAATTTCGGTAGTTATAGGAGGCGCTTTATTAACGGGTGGCTATGGGTCAGTTATTGGAGCAGCTCTAGGAGCCGTAATATTTGGAGTTGTTCAACAAGGCTTATTTTTTATTGGAGTAGAGAGTTCCTTATTTAGAGTGTTCTTAGGAGTTCTTCTATTATTAGCGGTGATCCTTAATACACATGTTCGTAAGTTAATTACTGGGGCAAAATAATGAGTGATTTACCATTGATGGAGCTTAAAGATATCCATAAGAGTTTTGGAAATGTAGATGCTCTTAAAGGCGTTTCTATTTCTATTAATGCTGGCGAGTGCCATTGTCTACTTGGAGATAATGGTGCTGGAAAATCCACATTTATTAAAATTATGTCTGGAGTCCATCAGCCAACAAGTGGGCAGATCAATATTAACGGAAAAGAGACTGAAATTAATAACCCTCGTGATGCAATTGATGCTGGCATTGCAACGGTTTATCAAGACTTGGCTTTAATTCCATTAATGTCAGTTTCTCGAAATTTTTGGCTTGGCAGAGAATTGACAAAAAAAGTTGGCCCAATTACTGTTATGGATTTTGAGAAATGCAACTCAATATTGATGACTGAAATGGACAAAATCGGAATTCAATTGCGTGACCCTACTCAATCAATTGGAACTCTTTCTGGTGGTGAAAGGCAAACTGTTGCCATTGCGCGAGCAGTATTTTTTGGCGCGAAAATATTAATACTTGATGAGCCTACCTCTGCCCTGGGAGTTTATCAAACCTCAAATGTATTAAAAACTATTGAAAGGGTTCGAGAAAAAGGTGTTGCGGTAGTGTTTATTTCTCATAATGTTTCCCATGCTTTGGCAGTGGGGGATAAGTTTACAGTTTTATCTCGAGGAGAGACTCTAGGTACAGCTAAATCAGGTGAAATTGATTTCCAAGAATTACAAGCCATGATGTCTGGTCATAAAGAATTATCAGAATTAAAAAAATAGGGATTAATTATGAAAATATGTCTAATCGGCGCAGGCCGAATAGGAGCCGTCCATGCTATTGCGATAGCAAGTGATGAAAATGCTAAGCTTCACTCTGTTGTAGATTTTCACCAAGAGGCTGCTGAAAAGCTTGCAAAGAAATACAATACTATTACTCTTTCAATTGATGAGGCATTTGAAAATAATGAAATAGATGCTTTTATTATTGCTAGCAGTACTTCTACCCATGCAGATCTTATAGAAAAATGCGCGAAAGTTGGTAAGCCTGTTTTTTGTGAAAAACCTATAGATTTAAGTCTTGATAGAGCATTGGCGTGCGCTAAAGCTGTTGAAGAAAGTGGTATTGTATGTATGTTAGGATTTAATAGACGTTTTGATCCTCATATGGCTAGTTTAAAAAATAAAGTTGATGCAAATGCAATTGGTTTAATTCAGTCTTTAATAATAACTTCTCATGACCCTGAGCCACCTTCAATGGACTATATCGCTGGGTCCGGTGGTTTATTTCACGATATGATGATCCATGATTTTGATATGGCGTGTTGGATTCTTAATGACACTCCAAGAAGTATCTATGTTTCAGCTAATGCTGCAAATGATGATATTGCTAAGCAGGGAGATGTTGATACAGCAAGTGTAATAATGAATATGAATAAGGGAGCAATAGTTACTATTATTAATGGTCGACAAGCCTCCTTTGGTTATGATCAGAGAATTGAAGCTTTTGGTGAGACAGGCATGCTTCAAGTAAAAAATGTCCTTGAAGACAGTGTTATTTTAAGTAACTCATCTGGAATTAAGCAGACCAAAAACCAACACTTTTTTTTAGAGAGATATGGAAAAGCGTTCCACAATGAACTAGTGCATTTTATGGAATCATTTCACTCTGGTACTCAGCCTAGTGTTAATATTTCTGATGGAGTTCTTGCATTAAAAATTGCTGAAGCTGCTAAAGAGTCACTCCAAAGTGGCAACTCAATTAATTTATAGATTTTAAATAGAATGCCTCCACAAGATATTAATGATTTAAATAGCTTGCTTCAAGAAAGCTATCCAAGATTAAGCAAAAAAATGAAGTTGATTGCTTTCTATGTAATTGATCAGCCACAAAACCTTGCAATAAATACCTTGGCGGTTATTGCTTCAGAAATTGGAGTGTACCCTTCAACGCTAGTCCGCTTTGCAAAACACTTTGGTTTTAGTGGTTTTGCTGAACTACAAGATCTATTTAAGGTCAAAATTTCACAATCTCCTATTAACTATCGACAACGCATCACGGACGTGAAAAAAGTTACTGAAACAAATGTTTCTACAAATAGTTCAAATATCTTTAAAGAAATTACGAGTCGCAATATTGTTGCTACAGAATTA
Source organism: uncultured Candidatus Thioglobus sp. (assembly GCA_905614365.1). GTDB lineage: Bacteria > Pseudomonadota > Gammaproteobacteria > PS1 > Pseudothioglobaceae > Pseudothioglobus. Next base: position 3,797 of record CAJQSO010000029.1, on the reverse strand, counting down.
CTTTCTGAGCAAATAGATGTTCAGTTAATTGAAGAAACAGTGAAAGCATTGTGTGATGCTAAAGAAGTAATTTTGTGCGGTACAAATAGAGCCCAACCTGTAGCAAATTACTTTTATTACATGTTAAACAATCTCGGTATTCGATGTCGTATTGCTAATGATGTAAATGAAGTGGAGAACCTTTCAAATTGGCTTGATGACAAAACAGTATTCATTGCAATTACTTATAATCCTTACAATACGATGACAACAGAAGCGGTTAAAGAGGCAAAAAATTCAAAAGCAAAGGTAATTTTGCTGACCGATACAGAGTTGAATCCTATTGCTCATTTAGCAGATTTTTTATTTAGCATTCATGAGGCAGAAATTCATACTTTTAGGTCTTTAGGAGCCACAATGTGTCTCGTTCAGGCTATATGTATATCAATTGGCTATCATCAACAAGGAAATTAAATATGTCACTTTTATCTCGCCCTAAAATAAGTTCAAATGGTTGTTATCAAGATATTTCTCCAAAATCAGCAAATTGGGATTTTGTTGGATTTAAAGCGTATGAACTGGAGCCCGAACAAACTTTAAATTTAACAGAAATTGATAATGAATTATGCCTTGTAATTTTATCGGGCAAGGCTGATATAACAGTTAAAGATGTTACTTTTTATAATATTGGCAATAGAATGAGTGTCTTCGAAGATCTTAAGCCACATGCATTATATGTTCCTAATAACAATAAAGTAACTATTAAAGCAATAACTAAGCTAGAGCTTGCAATTGCAATGGCACCTGGTTTTGGTAATTATCCTGTAAGACATATAAAGCCTGAAGATATGACTAATGAGGTTCGAGGGGAAGGAAGTAACACAAGGTCTATTTGTAATATCTTGCCAGAACAAGATGAGGCTGACAGCCTTTTGGTTGTCGAAGTTAAAACTCCTGCTGGTAATTGGTCAAGCTACCCGCCTCACAAGCATGACTCAGATAATATTCCAGTTGAGACTTATTTAGAGGAAACCTATTATCATCGAATTAACCCATCACAGGGTTTCGTTTTCCAGCGTGTCTATACGGATGACTTATCTATTGATGAAACTATGGCGGTTGAAGATAAATGTGTTGTATTAGTTCCGTGTGGTTATCATCCTGTTGGTGTACCTTATGGTTATGACTCTTATTATTTAAATGTAATGGCGGGTCCAAAACGTCAATGGATTTTTAAAAACCACCCCGATCATCAATGGATGTTAGATAAATAATGAAGGCACTTGATGTTATTTGCCTAGGGCGCGCTGCAGTAGATTTATACGGACAACAAATTGGTTCTTCGCTTGAAAATATGGGTAGTTTTGCAAAATATCTTGGCGGCTCATCTGCGAATATTGCCTATGGTTCTTCCAAGCTTGGACTAAAGTCTGCAATGATCTGCAGAGTTGGTGATGAGCACATGGGGCGATTTGTGCGGAATGAATTAGCAAGTGTTGGTGTTGATGTGTCGCATGTTGTCACAGATAAAAATCGATTAACAGCTTTAGTTGTTCTAGGAATACAAAATAAAGATACTTTCCCACTTATTTTTTATCGAAACGACTGCGCCGACATGGCTATTGATACAAAAGACTTTTCAGCTAAATTCATTGCAAGCAGTAAAGCGCTTCTAATTACAGGAACACATTTTTCTTCAGATAAAACATATAACACAAGTATGAAGGCTATTGAGTATGCTAAAGCAGGCGACACTCAGGTAATTGTAGACATCGATTATCGGCCTGTTTTATGGGGCTTAACAGGACTGGGTGATGGTGAATCTCGCTTTATCGCAAGTGCTGATGTAAGTAAGCATATTCAAACCATACTGCCTTATTGTGACGTAATTGTAGGTACTGAAGAGGAGATACATATTGCTGGTGGGAGTGAAGAAACAGTTACTGCTTTAAAGAAAATTCGTAAGGTAAGTGATGCTATTATTGTTTTAAAACTTGGGCCATTGGGGTGTACAGTAATTAGCAGTGATATTCCAAATAGTTCGAGTGAATTTGAAGTTATAAAAGGCAATAAAGTAGATATATTAAATGTTCTTGGTGCTGGCGATGCATTCATGTCTGGATTTTTGCGTGGTTATTTGAGAAATGAAAGTCTTGAGAAGAGTGCCAATTATGCAAATGCATCTGGAGCTCTAGTGGTCTCTAGGCACGGTTGTGCTCCAGCTATTCCAGGGGAGAAAGAGCTTTTTTACTATCTAGAAAATGCACATAATATAATAGATCCAAGCCAAGATAAACAGCTTAATCACCTTCACAGAATTAGCTCAAGAAGTATTATTCGATCTGAGATTTTTGGTTTCGCTTTTGATCATCGTAAGCAGCTTTATGACCTAGCAATTGATTGCGGAGAGAGTCTTGATCGTATAGTTAAGTTAAAAAAACTATTTTTGAATTCTATTGAACAGACTATTAAGACAAGTAATATTGATGAGAATAATGTTGGTGTATTAATAGACGACACTTATGGTGAAGATGCTCTTCACTCTCTTGCTGAAAAATCATGGTGGATTGGAAGGCCTGTGGAGCTTCCAGGCTCTTGTCCTTTAGAGTTTGAGGGCGATGGATCAATTGGATCAAAACTCCAGTCATGGCCACTTACGCATGTTGTAAAGTGCCTATTGTTTTATCATATAAATGATTCTATTGAATTGAGGCTGAAGCAGGAATCGAAAATCATAGAGCTCAATTCTGCTTGTATCCAAAGTGGACATCAATTATTGTTAGAAGTAATTTTGCCAAAGGATTCTGAAAAGGATGATTCAGCCATACCACAAATACTTAAAAGGTTTTATAGTCTTGGTATTAAGCCAGACTGGTGGAAATTGCCAGCACTTAAAGATAAATCTTGGGAGCAAGTGAGTGATGTTATATTACAAAATGATACTCACTGTGAAGGTGTGTTACTATTAGGCCAATCAGCATCTATGGAAGCTGTAAAGCGTTCTTTTGAAGATGCCTCAAAACATAATATTTGTAAAGGGTTTACTGTTGGTAGAACAATTTTTTATGAACCAGCAAAACAATGGATGCAAAAAAAGATAAGTGACCAAGACTTGGTTGATTTAGTGTCCAATAATTACGTAGAACTAATTAAATCGTGGAAAAAATTTAGAGAGGAATAAAGAATATGAAAACAATCAGACTCACAATGTCACAAGCTATCGTTAAATATTTATCAGCGCAATATATAGAGATTGATAATGAAACACAACCATTATTTGCTGGAGTTTTTGCTATTTTTGGACATGGTAATGTTGCTGGAATGGGCCAAGCATTATCAGAGTGTGAAGAGTGGCTTCCTACATTTCGCAGCCATAGTGAGCAAGGAATGGTTCATTCAGCCATTGCTTATGCAAAGGCTAATAATAGACAAAGAATGATGGCTTGTACAAGTTCAATTGGACCTGGCGCAACTAATATGATTACATCTGCAGCATTAGCCCATGTAAATAGACTCCCAGTTTTACTATTGCCTGGTGATTATTTTGCCAGCCGAACTCCAGATCCTGTTCTTCAACAATTAGAAGATTTCTCAGATCCTACAGTCAGTGTTAATGATTGCTTCAGGCCAGTTAGTCGTTATTTTGATCGAATTATGAGACCTGAACAAATAATTAATAGTTTACCTGTCGCAATTCAAACACTACTAGATCCAGAAAATTGTGGTCCAGTAACTTTATCTTTGCCTCAAGATGTACAGGCAGAAGCATTCGATTATCCTGAAGAATTCTTTACTCAAAAAACTCACTCAATTCGCCA
>CAJQSO010000028.1 GCA_905614365.1 uncultured Candidatus Thioglobus sp. | reverse complement strand
CTTTTTATCTGACAAAAATACTCTTACAAAACCATTCTTCGAACCTGGAATTGCACCTTTAACTAGTAGCAAATTACGCTCATTATCAACTCTGAGGATTTCCAAACATTCTTCTGTCACTTGAGCATTACCCATTTGGCCAGCCATTTTTTTACCTTTAAATACGCGACCTGGATCCTGACATTGTCCTGTAGAACCAATTGCACGGTGAGAAACTGAGTTTCCATGAGTTGCATCTTGCATACTAAAGTTATGGCGCTTTACACCACCTTGAAATCCTTTACCTTTTGACTTTCCTGTGACATTTACGTAATGCCCGGCGCCAAAATAGGAAACATCGAGGTTAGGCATATCAACAACTTCATCTTCACTAACTCTCATTTCCCATAGACCAAGACCAATTTCTTGAGATGCTTTTGCATAATGACCTTTTAAAGAACTAGAAACACGACGAATTTTTGCGTCACCTTTCTTATTAGTCTTTTTACCAGTCGTAACTTGAACTGCATTATAGCCATCTGTATCAACAGATTTGCTCTGCACTACTCGATTAGGTTCAATCTTAATGACACTGACAGAAGATGCTGAACCATCATCAGCCATCAAACGTGTCATTCCTAATTTTTTTCCTACTAATGCAATTGCCATTTTATTAATCCTTTCTATTCTATTAGTTAAGTTGGATTTTCACATCAACACCAGCAGCAAGATCTAATTTCATCAATGCGTCAACTGTTTTGTCTGTTGGACTAATTACGTCCATCAACCTAACATAAGTTTTAAGTTGGTACTGATCTCTAGCATCTTTGTTAACATGCGGAGAAGACAACACAGTAAAACGTTCTGTCTTAGTAGGTAAAGGGATTGGACCCCTTACACTAGCACCAGTTCGTTTAGCTGTTTCTACAATCTCTACGGCAGATTTGTCTATTAATCGATGATCAAATGCCTTTAATTTAATTCTAATATTTTGATTGCTCATTTGCCTATTTACCTTATCTAACTTGTGATACGAAAAAACCGTCGATTATACAAGATATCGACGGCCCTTATTCAACTAATCAACTCGTAATTTTCGAGACGACTCCAGCACCTACTGTGCGTCCACCTTCTCTAATTGCAAATCTTAAACCTTCTTCCATTGCGATCGGAGCTAGTAACTCAATTGACATCTTCACATTGTCACCTGGCATAACCATTTCAACGCCTTTTGGCAGTTCGCATGCACCAGTAACGTCTGTTGTTCTGAAGTAGAACTGAGGACGATAATTGTTAAAGAATGGAGTATGACGTCCACCTTCTTCTTTACTTAAAACATAAATCTCTGCTTCAAACTTAGTGTGCGGGTTAATCGTACCTTTTTTAGCAAGTACTTGACCACGCTCAACATCTTCACGCTTAGTACCGCGTAAAAGAACACCAACGTTATCACCTGCTTCACCTGAGTCAAGCAATTTTCTAAACATTTCAACACCAGTACAAGTAGTCAGCTGCGTGTCTTTAATACCAACGATTTCAATTTCATCGCCAACATTAACAACACCACGTTCGATACGACCGGTTACAACTGTTCCACGACCTGAGATTGAGAACACGTCCTCAATTGGCATTAGGAATGTCTTGTCCGTGTCACGAACTGGGGTTGGGATGTATGTGTCTAGCGCTTCAACTAGCTTCATAATTGAAGGTACACCAATATCTGATGTATCACCTTCTAATGCTTTCAAAGCTGAACCAAAGATCACTGGAGTGTCATCACCTGGGAATTCGTATTCTGTCAACAGTTCACGGATTTCCATTTCAACAAGCTCTACTAATTCTTCATCATCAACCATATCGGCTTTGTTCATATAAACCACGATATAAGGAACACCAACTTGACGAGACAATAGAATGTGCTCACGCGTTTGAGCCATTGGTCCATCAGTTGCAGCAATTACAATAATCGCGCCGTCCATTTGAGCAGCACCTGTAATCATGTTCTTAACGTAGTCGGCGTGTCCCGGACAATCAACGTGAGCGTAGTGACGAGCCGCTGACTCATATTCTACGTGCGCTGTTGAAATCGTGATACCACGCTCTCTTTCTTCAGGAGCATTATCAATATTTGCATAATCCTTGAATTCACCACCATTCATCTCAGCCATAACCTTAGTAAGGGCTGCAGTTAAAGTAGTTTTTCCATGGTCAACGTGACCAATTGTTCCCACATTTACGTGTGGTTTGGTTCTTTCAAATTTCTCTTTTGCCATTTCTAATCCCCTATTAAGTATTTAATTTTTCAATAACATCTTCAGCAACATTTCTTGGAGCAGCAGTATATTTAGCAAATTCCATAGAGTAATTTGCACGCCCTTGAGACATCGAACGAAGATCCGTTGCATATCCAAACATTTCTGCTAAAGGAACTTCAGCCTTGATTTGTTTACCAGCTGGAGTGTCATCCATAGCACTTACAATACCTCTTCTGCGATTTAAATCACCCATAACATCACCCATATAATCTTCAGGTGTTGATACTTCAACTTTCATCATTGGTTCTAGTAATTGAGGATTAGCAAGTTTAACGCCTTCTCTAACACACATAGAGGCTGCAATTTTAAATGCCATTTCGTTAGAATCTACATCATGATAAGAGCCATCATAGACAGTAACTTTAACATCAACTAATGGGAATCCAGCAATAACACCGTTTTGCATTTGCTCTTGAACACCTTTGTTTACTGCAGGTACGTATTCCTTAGGAATAACGCCGCCTTTGATTTCATCAACAAATTCATAGCCTGCACCAGGCTCTTGTGGCTCTATTCTAAGATAAACATGGCCATACTGACCACGGCCACCTGACTGTTTAGCAAATTTATGTTCGTGTTCAACAAGTTTCGTAATTGTTTCACGATATGCTACTTGAGGAGCTCCAACATTACACCCAACATCAAATTCACGCATCATACGATCAACAATAATATCCAAGTGAAGCTCGCCCATACCAGCAATAATTGTTTGTCCAGACTCTTCATCTGTAGAAACCCTAAAAGAAGGATCTTCATTAGCTAATTTGCCTAAAGCAATACCCATTTTTTCCTGATCAACCTTAGTTTTAGGCTCAACTGCTACAGCAATCACAGGCTCAGGGAATTCCATTCTTTCAAGAATAATTTTATCTTTCATGTCACATAATGTGTCACCAGTCGTAACATCTTTCAGACCAATAGCTGCAGCAATATCTCCAGCTCTTACCTCTTTAATTTCTTCACGATCATTAGAGTGCATTTGTACAATTCGGCCAATACGCTCTTTCTTACCTTTAGATGAATTGTATACAAAATCACCTGATTTCAAAACACCAGAGTAGACCCTAAAGAAAGTTAGGTTACCAACAAAGGGATCTGTCGCAATTTTAAAAGCTAGTGCTGCAAAAGGCTCATCATCTCTAGGAGGCCTTACTCCTTCTGATTCAGCAGCATCATCTAATATTCCAGTAATAGGATCTACATCTTCGGGAGAAGGCATATACATTACCATAGCATCTAGTACCGCCTGAACACCTTTATTTTTAAACGCTGTTCCACAAAACATTGGAATAATTTGATTTGCAATAGTTTGAAGGCGGATGCCTTCTTTGATTTCATCAGGAGTCAATTCTCCATCTTCAAGATATTTTTCCATGAGGACTTCATTAGCTTCTGCTGCAGACTCCATCATAAATTCACGCTTCTCATCTGCAAGATCTTGTAAATTAGCAGGGATGTCTTTCACTTCATATGTTGCGCCTTGGTCTTCTTCATTCCAATAAATAGCCTTCATACGAATAAGGTCAACTACACCTTCAAAGGCGTCTTCTGCACCAATAGCAATTTGCATAGGAACAGGATTAGCACCTAATCTTGTTTTAATTTGGTCGCATACACGTAAAAAATCCGCACCTGCACGGTCCATCTTATTAACAAAACCAATTCTAGGAACATTATATTTATTTGCTTGTCTCCAAACTGTTTCAGATTGTGGCTCAACGCCGCCAACCGCACAAAAAACGGCACAAGCGCCGTCTAATACTTTTAGTGACCTTTCAACTTCAATTGTGAAGTCAACGTGGCCTGGAGTATCAATGATATTAATTCGGTGATCTTCAAACTGGCTATCCATTCCCTTCCAGAAACAAGTCGTTGCAGCTGAAGTAATTGTAATACCTCTTTCCTGCTCTTGCTCCATCCAGTCCATAGTTGCACTTCCATCATGGACTTCACCAATCTTGTGAGTACGCCCTGTATATAGAAGTATGCGTTCAGTAGTTGTTGTCTTACCAGCATCAATGTGTGCCATGATACCAACGTTACGGTAACGATTAATTGGAGTAATTCTTGCCATGATTGAGTCCTTAGATTACCAGCGGAAATGAGCAAATGCTTTATTAGCATCAGCCATTCTATGAGTGTCTTCTTTTTTCTTAAATGCAGTACCACGGTTTTGAACTGCATCTAGCACTTCTCCTGCCAACCTAAGCTTCATCCCTTTTTCACCACGTTTTCTTGATGCTTCTATAATCCAACGCATCGCCAAAGCAACTTTACGATCTGATCTTACTTCAACTGGAACCTGATATGTAGAACCACCAACACGACGAGATTTAATTTCAACTGCTGGACCAATATTTTCAAGAGCTTTTTTAAATGTTTCAACTGGCTCCGCATTTCCTTTGGACTCAATTGTATCTAACGCATCATAAACAATCTTTTCTGCAACAGATTTCTTACCATCTAGCATTAATATGTTTACAAACTTAGCTAGTACAAGATCATGATACTTTGGATCTGGCAATATTAATCTTTTAGGGGCGGCTCTTCTTCTCATATTAGTCTTCTCTTAATAAATTATGTTTTAGGTTTTTTTGTACCGTATTTTGATCTGCCTTGCATTCTTCCATCTACACCTGTGGTATCTAGCGCTCCACGAACAGTATGGTAACGAACACCAGGTAAATCTTTCACACGTCCACCACGAATAAGAATTACTGAGTGCTCTTGTAAGTTGTGACCTTCACCCCCAATATAAGTTGTAACTTCAGCAGAATTAGTTAATCTGACACGTGCAACCTTTCTAAGTGCAGAGTTAGGCTTCTTTGGTGTTGTTGTATAAACTCGAGTGCAAACTCCACGTTTTTGCGGGCAGCTGTCCAATGCTGGGACACCAGTTTTAACAATCTTCTTACTTCTTGGCTTTCTTACCAATTGGTTAATGGTTGACATATAGGTTTATACTCCAAATGTATATTTAATTTTTCGCCCACATAGCGGGGCCAATAAAGCGGGCAATTATACTTTGGTGCTGACTCGAATGTCAATGAATATTAGTCTTTTTTTACTATACTTTCAAAAAATGATGTGCAGGCTGAGTAAACCATCTCAAAGACTTCATCAAACTTTCCCTCATAATAGGGGTCAGGAACACTAGCACCAGGATGTTCTTTGGAATAATCTAACATTAGTTCAATCTTTGAATGACTTTCTGATGGACGCATTGATTTCAATCTCTCAAGGTTGTCAGAATCCATAGCAATAATGAAGTCATAATAATAAAAATCACTCTCATGAACTTGCCTTGCTCTCTGGCTTGATAAATCTACCCCATATTTTTTAGCGGATACCTGCGACCTCTTATCTGGCTCTTTTCCCAGATGATAAGC
>CAJQSO010000027.1 GCA_905614365.1 uncultured Candidatus Thioglobus sp. | reverse complement strand
ATTCATCGGCTTTTTACGGCGAATAACATCTGGCACAATTTCATCAATTAACTTATCTAAGTTATCAAAACCAAGATAATCGAGCATCTGATTTTTTTGCTCTGTTGAAGAGCCAATATGCCTGGTAGTAAAAGCATCATTATTTAATAAATCTTCAATTTTTTTAGCCATGAAACTTTTTCCTTATTCCTCAATAAATGCGTTGTAAGAACTTTCATCCATTAAATCATCCAATTCCTCAGGGCTTGATAATCTCACCTTAATAAACCAACCATCTCCCATAGAATCTTCTGTAACCAGTTCTGGTTCGTTTTCTAAACGACTGTTAACCTCAATAATTGTTCCCGAAACTGGTGCAACTAAATCTGAAGCTGCTTTAACTGACTCAATTACGGAAATATTTTCTCCACGACTACACTCATCTCCAACTTCTGGCAACTCAACATAAACTAAGTCACCTAATTGCTCTTGGGCAAAATCTGTTATCCCAATAATTACTAAGTCATCTCCTTGTGATTGAATCCATTCATGATCTTCCGAAAATTTAATACTCATTACTACTCCTCATAATAATATTTAACCTCTGTAATAGTTCTGCTTAACAAATGGCAGACTTACAACCTCAACTGCGATTTTTTTATCCCTTACTAGTGCAAAGAACTTAGCATTCTTTTCTATAAAACTCTTTTGTAACCTTGCTATAGCAATTGGTCTATTTATACTAGGACCAAAACCGCCGCTCGTTACTATCCCTACTTTGTTACCCAGCTCATCTTCAATGACTGCTCCATCGCGAACCGGCATTCTTCCTTCTGGTTGCAAACCAACAACCTTTGATTCAGTCCCCTCATCAAGGTGATTCATAATAGTTTTAGAACCTAAATAATTGCCTTCTCTTTCTCCTCCAGCTCTCCTTATCTTAGACAATGCCCATCTCAATGACGACTCAACAGGACTATGCTTAGTATCGAGCTCATGTCCATAAAGAGATAATCCAGCCTCTAAGCGAAGAGAGTCTCTTGCGCCTAAACCAACCCATTCCACTTCTTTGTTAGAAAGTAAAAGCTTTGCTAATTCTTCAGAGTCTTTAGCTGGTATTGAAATTTCAAAACCATCTTCTCCTGTGTAACCAGACCTTGTTATCAAACAATCAACTCCATTTATTGCTACTTTTTTAGCAGTCATAAAAGTCATTTCACTAATAGAAGGCACAATTTCAGATAAAACTTTATGCGCTAAAGGTCCTTGCAATGCTAATAAAGCGACATCTTCAAGAAACTCTATTTTACAATCATCGCCAATAGTACTTTGCAAATGATCAAAATCAGCGTTCTTACACCCAGCATTTACAACTAAAAATAGTTCTTCATCACCTAGGTTTGTAACCATCAAGTCATCCATTACACCGCCAGATTTATTTGTAAATAAAGCATAGCGCAATTTCATTAAAGGTAAATCAATAATATCAACTGGAACTAAAGATTCAAGTGCTTTTTTTGCATTTATACCAACTAACCTTATCTGGCCCATATGGGAGACATCAAAAAGTCCTACTTTTTCGCGAGTATGGTTGTGTTCTTTTTTTATCCCAAGAGGGTAACTTACAGGCATTTCATACCCAGCAAATGGTACCATTTTAGCTCCAGCATCTAAGTGCATTTGATACAAAGGAGTGGTTTTAATTTGCTGATCTTTAGACATCATAATTTGTCTCAAAAAGCCATATTATATAAGAATAGTTTATTTAGTTGAATTCAATTCGTCTTGAATTGACATAAATAGGATAATTAAATGAATATCAACATAATAGTTAAAACATCACTCAATCCTCCTTATATTAGTTACAAAGCTCATTAACAGAGTTAATATCCATTAGAGGCGCTATATATAGGATAAGGCAACTCTCCTTTTTGAATAAGATGGATGTTTTCAGAAATAGTTTGTGCGGCTGAATTTGGATTACTTTGACCTGCAATATGTGGCGTTATATAAACCGAAGGATGCTCCCAAAGTGAATTATTTTCTGGCAACGGCTCTTGAGCAAATACATCCAAAGCAACTGCTTTAATATGCCCTTCATCAAGAAGAGCCAATAAATCATCCTCATCAATTATCCCACCTCTACCAATATTAATAATAAAGGAATCTTTTGGAAGAAGGCTGAGCTCATTTTTTGTAAGGATGTTGGCAGTATTTGATGTTAAAGGAAGAACATTAATTAAAATATTTGTATTGCTAAGAAAATCAGAAAGCTGTTCCTGTCCAAAATAATATTGAATACCTGTAATGGAAGATTTTTTATTAGCCCCCCAGCCAATTACATTAAAACCTTGATTAACTAATAATTCGCCAATACTTCTTCCAATATTACCTAAGCCCATAATACCAATTGTTCGATCCTCTGTCTGAATAGAGCTTTGCTGAATCCACTGGCGTTTAAGCTGTTGTGATCTATAAAGATATTGATCACTATGGAAATGCAAAACCCAGTGCAATGAATGCAGACACATTTCATGAGTTAATTTTTTGTCAACTAGGCGAATTATAGGTAGCCCCTCTGGCAAGTCAGGATCACTAATAATATGATCAACTCCAGCCCCTAAAGATAAAATAGCTTTTAAATTTGGATATTTTTTTAATATACCTCGAGGGTGCTTCCAGACAATAGCAAATTCAACTTCGTTAACATCTCCATCATCAGGATAAACTTTTATATCCATTTCTGGCATAGCATTTTTAAGGCCATTTGACCAAACCTCCATATCCTCCCAGAAGTCTGTAGAAGCTAATAATATTGACATACTTTAACCCACGCTTGTTATCAAATTGATATTAGTATTTTAATTTACTTATTAAGGTAATTCTCTTAAAAATAGCTAATAAGAAATTCACCGTACAATGAATTTTTTTATTAGTGAAATTGAAATTCTAATGTAGAATAATAATAATGTTTTCTATCTAATTTCATTATGTTTATAAGTGTTCTAGACTTATTTAAAGTTGGTGTTGGGCCTTCAAGCTCGCATACCATGGGGCCAATGGTTGCTGCCAATGATTTTATGACGCACGTCAGAAATTTTTTAGATTCAAACCCTACTGTTGATACACATCATATTAGATGTACTCTAAAGAATTCTTTAGCTTATACAGGAATAGGGCATGCAACAGATAAAGCTGTAACTCTTGGACTTAATGGATATCTTCCAAATACCATCATTAAAGAGAATATGGATGAAGTCATAGAGAGAACTTGGAACTCAAAAAGTATAGATATCAATAAAAATCAAAAAGTTGCATTCTTTTCAGAAGACGATATTATTTTTGATACCAGAAACTCATTAAAGCAAAATCCTAATGGAATGGTTTTTGAGCTACTTGATAATTCTGATTTAATATTAATTTCTCATACTTACTTCTCTATCGGTGGAGGCTTTATATCCACGTTAGAAGAAATAGATAATATTGAAGCGCCGATTGCATCAGAATCTAGCTCGGCTTATCCGTTCCCATTTGATAATTCAGACCAGATGCTTGAAATGTCTAAAAAGCATGGTAAGACTATTTGGGAAATGAAACTTGCCAATGAAATAGAAAATATTCCGGAAAAAATTCTGAATAAAGAACTTGATACTATCTGGGAGGCAATGAAAACATGTGTTGAAAGTGGTCTAGCAACTGATGGCATATTGCCGGGTGGTTTAAATACAAAGAGGCGCGCAAAAAAATTACATGAAAGCCTCCAGAGTGATCCAGAAAATACGAATTCGAGTGACTGGCTTTGTGCATATGCCATGGCAGTTAATGAAGAAAATGCTGCAGGCCATATGGTTGTTACTGCTCCCACTAATGGAGCAGCAGGTGTAGTTCCAGCAACTCTCTACTACTTTTATAAGCATAAGTCAGCAACTCAAGAACAAGTTCGTCAATTCTTATTAACAGCATCTGCAATCGGCGGACTAATAAAGCATAACAGCTCTATATCAGGTGCTGAGGTTGGCTGTCAAGGTGAGGTTGGATCTGCATCCTCAATGGCTGCTGCCGCTTTATGCACTGTAAGAGGCGGCACAACTGCTCAGATTGAAAATGCTGCAGAAATGGCTCTAGAACATCATATTGGGATGACTTGTGACCCAGTCAAGGGTCTTGTTCAAGTTCCTTGTATTGAGAGAAATGGATTTGGCGCAGTTAAGGCGTATACCGCCAGCTCACTTTCGCTTAGGGAAAGTGGTGAACATTTAATTTCTCTAGATCAGTGTATTGCCGCTATGAAAAGAACTGGCCTTGATATGTCCACAAAATATAAAGAGACGTCATTAGGCGGTTTGGCTGTAAGCTTTATTGAGTGCTAAATTAGTCTGTATCAACTAGTCCCGCGCCTGCACCTGAAGCTCTAGAAGCAGCACTTGATTTAACCAAGCAGCGTGAAAAGTAGCTATAAATTGCCTGCCAATTCTCCTCTACTTTAACGCCATTATGAAGTACTCTTAATTTTTCTTCAGCTAAGTTAAATTTTTTAATATTCTTACCTTTATAGGATTTATCACTCATTTCTAGAGGTGAAATTAACACATCAGCGTTGCTACTTAATTCTATAGGATTAGATGATGAGCTTAAAACTTCCCACTCTTCACTATCAGTTAAGTTAACTTGAAATTGATTTTTTTCTTGATCAGTCCAAACTACTTTTAACCCATTACATTTATTAGCTCCAAGAGCAGAAATAACTAAAAATGGAGAATCAACATTACTAATTTTTAATTCACTTACTCCGCTATTAATCTCAACCCAATCAACACTGCTTGCAGAAGCCTCTAAAGAAGATAAGAGCTTTCCCTCTGGACAAAATAAATGCCCCCCTTCTTTTGTTTTTTCAAATTTAATCGATAAACTACTTGCTTGACTATCTAGATTATCAAGCGCTTTTAAGCTACACAGTGAAGGGTCAAAACCGTTTTCTGAAATCCACATATTGGCTCTTGCAAAGTCTTCTGAAAGACCAATAGGAGCGTCTACACCAAAGGCTGCTCTAGTGAAATAAAAAAGGACTTCATTTAATGAAATTGTTAAATAGCTTTCTGACATGTGCAATTTATACACGGAAATGACTGGGGTCTTCCCGCAATTGGAAATGACCAGCAATCATGGTTTGGCTCTGACAGTTGATCAGGCATTGGAGCGCCTTGATACATTGATATCCGAGTCCATAAGTTGGACTTTGGATCAAACTTTGAAGCCCCGAAAAAGGCTAACTTAAAACGTAATAAATCTAGTGGCCTCATGGATTCACTTAATAAATTATCCTGAACTTCAGAATAAGGCCTTACAAAAGTATTTTGAATTCGACGAATGATATGTCTAAATTCTGGGTACATCATTACAAACTCGCTGATTGAAATTTCATTAGAAGTCGATGACAATACTTTATTGAGCTGACTTACATCTCTACCAATAGCAAGCGGCATCTCTTGCTCAACGCCATCATCAATTCCTTTAGAGCCAAACCTAGGCTCCAGCTTATCTTCAGAATAGTACCAAAAATGGTGCTGTGATTCTTTTAAAGAAAAATCAATACTAGTAGCCCATTGATAAGAATCCTCAACAACTTCTTTTAATTGGGCTAATGACATATCAGCATTGAATGTTGGAATCAAATTAGTTGACATTGTCTCTGCAAGATCATCTACTAATGAACCATGAGGCTCAATAATTAAAGAAACGACCATCTCTTGGCATTCTAATGAAAAATTATCCTCTACAAACTGATAAATTCCATTCCAAGGATAGGGCCTAGATATATTAAACTCATCTTCACACCAAATCCTAAGCGCTTGTATCTCGTCGGTTAAGCACGAGATTCTATCGGCCTGGACGGTATCCTCAACATTCCACTCATCAATATGCTGGCTAACCTGAAGCAGTGACTTTAAAAAAACTTTAAGAGTGCCTTCAATTGGAGTTTCAATTGATCTTACTCTTGCCAATGCGGTCTCTTTTGCAACAACCCAATTATGAATTAATGCTGGGTGTTTAAGTAAAAATGGAGCCATACCCAAACCTGTTGCATTTCCCACACCAATAAATTGTCGTGTAGTTTTATCAAGTTTAACTGCTTTTTTACCACCTCTTTCTTTTGCAAGCTCTTCAACTGAATCAATCGTAAACCAGCGAATTAAATAAACAGTTAGCAACTCCATTTGAAACGGCGCCTTGCACTCATCACGATCAGCAATCTTAGCTCTATCTGCACAGCCAAACTTTCCACTTCCATAAACCGCAGAAGTTCTCATTAAATAACCTACAGAAGTTAATAAATCGATATCTGGTTGCTGACCTTTTGATAAAGAATCAACTGCATTTTTAAATACTCTTAAACTTTTGTTTGCTCTTGCTAAAGCAAGTTCACTTGGTCTATATCGACCCCCTTCCTGCTTGGGAGTATTGTTTGCTAAATAGTCAATATCTTCTTGCGTAGGCACGCCATCAAAAAGATTAAAAGTTGCATCCCATACTTCTGCAATAACTCTATCAGTTCTCATTTCATCTGGTATTTTTTGAGTAAAGGCAACCAATGAATATGTCCTATGTGGAGTCGTCACAGCATAAATACTTAAACCATAACCATCTTTATCAACTTCTCGACGAGTTCTCTCAAATTTCCAATTCTCACGAGCCATTCGCCTTATAAGGGTTCGCATAAAACTTAAACGAGTCGGAAATGAAGAACCCATTCTCTCAAGACGCATAACCTTTTCAGGTGATCTCATAAAATCAGATTCAATATCAATAATTGCAGTTTCTGTAGTCATAATTTCAATTATAAAGGCTCAAATGATGCTTCAAAAAAGTTTAGCCAGTTCTTACCCATGATTGAATCTATATCATTACTATTAAAACCAGCACTTTTTAGGCCGGTTGCAATATTTAAAAAATCACGGTTATCACGAAACCACTTTGGCTGATCAGGGAAGCCTGCAAAACTTGCAGAGCCCTCTCCAAAGTCACGCTCATTTGTCCAGGTTCCATTTCTCATCCATTCAACGACACTATCAGGTTGATTTTGGCATAAATCAGTTCCAATACCAATATTATGAACACCCATAATTTCGGCAGTATCGGCAACCATATTGCAGAAACTTTCTAGTGAACAGTTAGTGCCATCTTTAAGATGGTGCGCATAGATTGAAAAGCCAAGCATACTGCGACTTTCACCTAAGGCCTTAAGAACTTTATTAGACTTATTTCTTAATGCAGGATGCCAAAAAGTTGGATTAGCGTGGGTAATTGCAATAGGCCGCTCTGAGATTTCAATCGCCTCAAGCGTAGAAATCTCTGAAGAATGGCTCATATCAACCACTAAACCAACTCTATTCATTTCTTTAATTACTTGCTTACCCATTCGAGTGATACCTGGGTCATTTTCTTCATAACAACCTGTGCCCAATAAGCTCTGATTGTTATATGTGAGCTGCATAAATCTAACGCCCAATTGATGACATATTTCAACCAATCCAATATCGTCTTCAATTGGTGAACAGTTCTGAAACCCAAAAAATATTGCAGTTCGTCCCTCATTTTGAGCTTTAAGAACATCACTTGCAGACTTACCATGAAAAATTAAATCTGAAAAACTTTCAAAACGGCGATTCCAATCAATAACATTTTTCACCATCTCCTTAAAGTCTTCATGGTAACAAATTGTAACGTGGACCGCACTAAGACCACCATCATTAATTTGTTTGAAGACCTCTTCACTCCAATTGTTGTACTGTAGTGCGTCAATAAAAAGTGATGGATGAGCCATTATGGGTTTCCGCTAGAAATATATGAAGTTTTAACTTGAGTATATAGCTCTTTTGCATATGATCCTTGCTCTCTAGGACCAAAACTTGAGTTTTTTCTTCCACCAAAAGGAACATGATAATCAGTACCAGCTGTTGGTAAATTCACCATTACGCATCCACTCTCTGCGTTTCTTCGAAAATGACTTGCTCGTGATAGTGACTGAGTAATAATGCCTGAAACAAGACCAAAATCTGTGTCGTTGGCAACTGATAGAGCTTCGTCATAATCCGCAACCTTAATAACGCAAGCCATAGGCGCAAATAATTCTTCTCGGTTCACTCGCATAGTGTTATTACCACCAACTAATAAGGCAGGCTGCATATAAAAGCCAGGATTATCGAGCTCCAGTTTTTCACCGCCACATACTATTTCACAGCCTTCTTCTTTAGCTAAAGACATGTATTTAAGATTTGAATCAAGTTGCTGCTGACTTGCTACTGGACCAATTTGAGTCCCTTCGTGTAGCGCATGTCCAACCTTAAGAGCTGAAGTAGATTGACTCATTCGATCAACAAACTCATCATGAATTGATGCATGAACAACTAACCTTGATGAGGCAGTACACTTTTGACCCGTACTTCCAAAAGCACCGCCAGTGGCTGCTGCAACTGCAACATCAATATCTGCATCATCCATTACAACTAATGGATTTTTAGAGCCTAATTCTAATTGGAATTTAGTTAAGTTTTTTGCTGCAGCGCCAGCTATTTGAAGTCCAACATCATACGATCCAGTAAAGCTAATAGCATGAACTTTTGGGCTTTCAGCTAGAGCCTGACCGATAGATGACCCAGATCCCATAACTAAATTAAATAATCCTTTTGGTATGTCTTGTTTTGCAATGATTTCTGTTAATGCTACTGCACTTGCTGGAGTTAGATTAGCAGGCTTCCAAATAACTGCATTACCGAATGCTAATGCAGGAGCAATTTTCCAGCTTGCAGTCGCAGTAGGGAAATTCCATGGCGAAATAATTGCAACTGTTCCCATTGCTTCACGACGAACATCAATTTCAATATTTGGCCTAACTGAATCTGCTGTATCACCACTTTGACGAAGTACTTCTGCTGCATAATATGTAAAAAATTGACCTGCCCTATAAATTTCTCCTTTGCCTTCTGCTGCTGGCTTACCTTCTTCACGAGAAAGGAGCTCTCCTAACTCAGCACTTCGAGCCATCATCTCTTCACCAATCTTCATCAACACAGCTTGTCGCTGCTCTAAACCAGTAGCAGCCCATTTTTTTTGCGCAATTTGAGCAGAGTTAAGTGCATCTTCTAGTTGAGCATTATTTGCTTGAGCGTACTCACCGATCACATCATTAGTATCAGAAGGGTTGATATTAGATACTGAACTAGAGCCTTTAACCCAGTCACCAGCTATAAAATTACTTGAAAAATTAGACATTATTATTATTGATTTTTAAAATAATAAATTTTACTCTTAATTATTGATTTATCAACAATATAAGGAATTAAGTAAATATAGTATTTTTCATGGTTATATGAAAAATACTGTACGCAGAACTTTTGCATCACCTAGAGACAGAAGCTTTTATTAACTATGGAACAAGAACTAGCTTGCCTGTATATTTTTTGGATAAAAAGTCTTTTTGAGCATTAATAATATCTTTAAGTGGATAACTTTTTGCAACCAGTGGTTTAATTTCATTTCTTTCAATATAGCCAATCAAATTTTTGAAGACCTGTGCATTCTGAAAAGTACACCCTATTAATGTCAAGTCTTTTAAATATAGAGTCCTAATATCAAGCTCAACTATAGGCCCAGCAATAGCGCCTGCTGCTGCATACCGAGCACCTCTTTTAAGTACCTCAAGCAGTTCACCCCATTGACTCCCAGCTACTAAATCAATTACCACATCAACACTCTCAACCCCAAGGACTTTACTTAGACTTTCACCTCGCTTAATAACAATATCTGCGCCTATTTTTTTGACATCATTTATTTTTTTGGAACTTGCAATAGCAATAACTTTTGCTCCACGTCTCTTAGCAAGCTGAATTGCAGCTGAGCCTACTCCTCCAGAAGCTCCAGTAATTAGTACAACTTCACTCTGAATAATATTTGAACGTTCCAGTAAGTTTTCTGCAGTTGAATATGCACAAGGAATAGATGCTAAATCTATGTCACTCCAGTTACTCTCAACCTTATAACTTTCGTCACTAAAAGCAACCATAAATTGCGCAAAAGCACCATCACATTCTGAGCCCATAGTCCAGAACTCATAAGGCCTATAATTAACTGCGTATTGCTGCATAGTTCTAACTAAAACCCGCTCACCAATCCGACTCATATCAACTTCACTTCCTACAGAAATAATTTCACCACAACAATCAGCTCCTTGAATAATAGGAAAATTAAGTGGCTCTCCTGACCAGCTCCCATCTTCATCTAGCCCCCTAGAATCTTCAGAGTTAGTCTCATCTCTAACTGATTTTGAGTACCAACCTGTGCGGGTATTTATATCTGTATTATTAATTCCAGCACCCAAAACTTTAATCAGCACTTGATCTGATTTAGGCATAGGAACTTTAACATCCTCACGAAACTCAAGCACTTCAAACCCGCCATGTCCCTTTGTTAAAACTGCATTCATTGTATTTGGAATTGTGCTCATATTAATTAAAGTATTAGTTCAGACTCAAAAGGGTAGTTGGTTAATAACTCATAACCTTTGTTAGTTATAAGAACTTGCTCCTCAAGTTTAACCCCAGGACCACCACTATATCGACCAACATAACTCTCAACGCACAGGACCATTCCAGGTTTTAAAATACCATCAAAACTGTTTTCATTTAATTCCCATGAAAAGGGTATTGCTGGAAATTCATCACAAAGTCCAACACCGTGGTAAAGGACTGAGTAGTGCCGAAACTCATTTCTTGAATATTCTTTAGCATTATCTGTTAATTCTTGGAATGTAAGTCCTGGTTTTAAAGCCTTGATATTAAGCTGTATTTGTTCATAGGCCATTGTATAAATATCTTTTTGCTCTATGCTCGGTTTTTCATCTCCGCAAAGCCAGGTTCTCGACATATCAGTACAATATCCATAAGAGCCAACTAAATCAGTATCAAAACCCATCAACTCACCAGACTGGATTGGCCTCGAAGAGCACTCTTGATACCATGGATTTGCCCTAGGACCCGATGCAAGAAGTCTTGTTTCAATCCACTCTGCCCCTCTATTTACTGCCTCCATCTGAAAACGACTCCAAAGCTCTTGCTCTGAAATACCAGGTATAAAATAATTCCGCATCAACTCAATAGAACGCTCACAAGCAAAAATAGAGCGCCTCATTGCATCAATCTCATCGTCTGACTTAATAAGTCTTGCTAGCTCCATTACCTCTTCACCATTAGTAATCTCTAAACCCAAAGATTGAAGCTCATGAATTCCTTCTGGAGCGCAATGATCTATAGCTAAACGCCTATTATCTGAACCATACTCTCTCACGATATCAAAAATTTCAGAAGCCCAAATTTTGGCTTTTTCTTTACTTTTGCCACCAGCAGTAAAATAAAGGTATGTCAGCGCATGTTTAACTTCAGTTATTAATGGATTATGGTTTGAAAGAAACTCGTGAGCATCAAACTCAAAAATAATAACTGGCCCTTCAGTCATTATTAATGAATACCTAGCTGCATTCCGGGAGGTCCATAAAGACATATTGGTGCTATCAGTTGCGTATCGAATGTTAACAGGGTCATAAAGCAATATTCCAGCGCAATTAAATTCAACAAGTTTCTCGCGCACTCGTTTTAAGCGATATGCTCTAATCTTTGTCATATTTGGAGCTGCTAAATCAGCGTCAATCCATTCTTTTTCTGCCAAGTCTCCAGGGCCAAGTGTATGCTTGTTAAGACTATAGATATCCTCAACAGCATCTAGGTGGGAGCCAATCTTTGAGTGGTGTCTTTTAGATATTGAGAAACTCATAAAATCTCTTCCTCTTATTGCCGCATTCTAGATCCACTTGGATCATAAAGTGGCTTCATAACAAGAGTTGCATTATGAAATTCACCAAGTATTTCAACTTCAAGTACGGTACTTGAGTTAATAAGCTTAACTGGAAGATAAGCCATTGCAAGTGATTTTTCTACCGAATGACCATAGCCACCTGAAGTTATATAAGAGACGCATTTGCCATTATGCATTACAGCTTCATCACCGGTAACATCAATATTAGTATCAATTTCTATAATTGAAAGTTTTTTACTTGGCCCAATCTTTTTAGATTGGAGCGCAGCCTCTTTTCCAATAAATTCCTTATCCCAATTTACAAAAAAATCAAGACCAGATTCCATCAATGTAAAGTCAGGACGAAAATCCATTGTCCACGCACCCCAACTCTTCTCTAACCTCATTGACATTAAAGCCCTTCCACCAAACCACTCTAGATCAAGAGATTTACCAGCCTCTTCTATCTCTTCAAAGAGCTTTAATTGGTATTGAGGGGCCACATATATTTCATAGCCAAGCTCTCCTGTAAAAGATATCCTTACGCATAGAGCAGGAACGCTACCTATAAATGTATTCCGAATATCGCGAAACTTAAAAGCATCAGAGCTAACGTCTTCTCGCGTAAGTTTTGATAATAATTCTCTAGAATTTGGACCCGAAATGGCAATACCATGAAAGTCGTCTGTCATATTTTGATAGACAACATCTTTAACTCCCTCAAGATGTTTTTCAAACCAACGAAGATGCATATTTTGTGCAACGCTGGATCCAAATAAGTAATAAGTTTCATCATCAATACAAGCAATGGTTAAATCTCCATTTAATTTACCACTCTCAAGAAGCAATGGTGATAGGTTTACTCTACCTTTTTCAGGTATGTGGCCAGCAAGAATTGAATCTAAAAAATCTCGAGCACCGCTCCCAGTAAACTTGTGGTTAGCAAAATTAGCAACTTCAATTGCGCCTACATTTTCACGAACCGCTTTGACCTCTTTCGCAACATAGTCATGAGATCGTGAGCGATGAAATGTAGGTTCCTCATAAGCATCCTCTGGCGAGTTTGCAAACCATAAAACATTTTCTAGTCCAAAGGTGTCTTGCCAGACTGCACCTTTTTTAGTTAAACGATCATAAATAGATGTGGTTTTCTGACGCCTTCCTTTAGGCAATGTTTCGTTTGGAAATGTCATTACAAATCGTCTTTCATAGTTTTCAGAGGATTTGGTAACGCCCCATTGAGGTGTCGCAAAGCTTCCAAAGCGTGCAATATCCATTGCCCAAACATCGACCGATGGCTCCCCTTCAATCATCCATTCAGCAAGAGTTTTTCCAACTCCACCTGCTTGACAAAAACCAGCCATAACGCCTACAGCTGTCCAATAATTTTTTATACCTGGAACAGGCCCAATCATAGGATTACCATCTGGGGAAAATACAAATGGCCCATTAATAATGTTTTTAATGCCAGCTGTTGCTAGCGCAGGAATACGCTCATATGCTAGCTCCAATCGATCTGCAATATTATCAAGCTTTGGTTCCAATAAATCATGGCCAAAGGTCTGTGGTGTTCCGTCAAGAGACCAAGGAGTAGACCGAGGTTCATAAGTCCCTAGTAACATACCGGTATTTTCTTGGCGCGTATATATATTTGCTTCAAAATCAATAAAACTAGGTAGGCGTTGGCCACTAGCTAAGCCAGCAATCTGCTCAATCTCTTCAGTAATTAAATAGTGATGCTCCATTGGAACAACAGGCAAATGTACTCCAGACATACGCCCAAGTTCACGCGCCCAAAGTCCACCAGCATTAACAATATGCTCTGCATGGATATTACCTTTTTCAGTCACCACGTCCCAAGATCCATCTGTTCTTTGGTTGGTCTCAATAACTGGTGTATGAGTATAAAATTCAGCACCATGAACGCGCGCTGATTTTGCATAAGCATAGACAACTCCAGAAGGGTCAACATCTCCCTCAGTAGGATCCCAAAGTGCAGCAACATAATGTTTAGGATCAATCAATGGATGCTTAGCTACTACCTCATCTAACGATACAAATTCTTGATCTAAACCGAGTGTTCTAGCCTTAGAGCGCTCTCGTTTAAGGTAGTCATACCAGCTTTGATTTGAAGCTAAGTAGAAGCCTCCTGTTTTGTGAAGACTAATTGAATGACCCGAAGTCTCCTCAATTTCTTTGTATAAATTAATTGTATAGTCCTGTAACTTGGAAACATTCGGATCAGAACTAACTGTATGAAATGAGCCCGCAGCATGCCAACTTGAGCCAGAAGTTAGTTCATCTCTTTCAAGAAGAACAACATCTTTCCACCCCATCTTTGCCAGGTGAAAAAGAATCGAGCAGCCAACTACACCGCCCCCAATAACGACAACTCTTGCAGAATCTTTCATAACGAATCCCTTAATAAAAAATGAGCCCTTATAAAGGAGCAGCTCCACCCTCTGAAACCCTTTTGTCAACAAAAGCTGAAAGCTCTTCTTCAACTTCTGGTTTTAACTTTGGCTCTTCATACTCTTCTAGTAGCTGCTTCCATATTTTATTTGCACGTTGAGTTGCGGTTTCTGAGCCTGCATCTCTCCAAGATTCAAAATTTCTCCAGTCTGAAAGCATTGGGTTGTAATGCTCGGTTTCATATCGCTCCAAAGTTTGCTGAGCTGCAAAAAAATGATTTGCAGGGCCAACCTCTGCTATCGCTTCTACCCCTAAGGTATCTTTATTAACAATTGCAGGCTGAAGAAAAGCCTCCATCATTTGGTTCATCTCAGCGTCTAAAATGACTTTCTCATATGACGCGCAAAGCCCACCTTCAATCCAGCCATGACCATGTAGAATAAAATTTACTTGGCCCAAAAGGCAAGCCCATAGGGACATTTGTGACTCATATACTGATTGCTCGTCCGGTGCATTAGAGGCATTCGCATTAGATGCTCTAAGAGGAATTTTATATTTTCTGGCTAGCTGTCCACTTGCAATTGTAGCTTGAGTATACTCTGGAGTACCAAAAGCTGGAGAGCCTGATTTCATATCAACGTTTGAAGTAAAGCTGCCATATATTGCTGGAGCACCTGGCTTAACACACTGATGAAAAGCAAGTCCTGCTAGCGCTTCAGCATTTTGCTGAACAAGAGCGCCCGCAACTGTTATTGGCGCCATTGCGCCTGCCAAAGTAAATGGCGTATAAATAACAGGCTGATTATGCTCTGCCATTTCAATAGCGCCCTCTAAAAGAGCTTTGTCATAAACCAGTGGCGAGTTAGCATTGACCACTGTAGTAATTGAAGGTTCCTTTAGAAGGGTATCTTCATTTATGCCCCTTCCAATTCGAATAATTTCAATGGCATCAAGCATTCTTTCACTGCCAATCGCGTATCCAAATAGAGGTTTAGTTGAAAGACGGACCGCTGCAGAGACAGCCTGTAAATGTCGCACACTTACATCTAAATCGCAGGGCTCAACAGGGTAGCCACCAAAAGCATGGACAGTATTTAAAATTTCGCCCAGCTTGATTAAGTTTGTATAGTCTTCAAAGTTACCTAGAATTCTACCTCTTTGTAAATCAGAAACATTAGGTGCACTGGAAACCATTGTATTAATAATTGACTGCCCCCCAACATGAACATGCCTTTCTTTATTTCTTCCATGAAGAGTAAATTCACTGGGAGTACTTGCTATTTTTTCCATTATAAAACCAGGCTCAAATCTAACACGCTTTCCATCAGAATCAACAGCAGCTCCACCCCGTTTTAAAACCTCTACAGCTCTAGGAGATTGAATGTCTATACCTGTATCACATAAAACTTTTAAAGAGGCCTCATGGATTGACTCAATCTCATCCTCTGAAAAAATATTCATTGGCTGAAAAGGATTCTTTTTTTGTCTATAAGGGGCCTGTGTAAAGTTTGTAACTTCTCTAGTAACCTTAGCTCTTCCACGTCTCATTAATCAATTCTATTTAAATCGTTATAGAATTGATGTTAATTCAAAAATGAATTGAACTCAAGTTAAAAATATTTAGTAAAAATAGTGAGCTGTGTTCAGCTCACTAAGAAGTTTTTTTAAGTTCTTGGAGTTTTTTTGATTCGATCTAAAATATCAACGCCTTGCTGATTCCAAAAATGCAAAAGATCAATGAAAATCCAATTTTCTGTGAGTTTATCGCCCTCACGACGATACATATCTATTATTCTCATATCGCCTGGTTTTCCAGTTGCAGGCATACCCATAAAACCTCCTGATGGAGTAAGTGTCAGATTAGGCCATCCAAAAAAACCGCCAAAATTACCCTCTGCAACGCGACATAAATGTCCATTAAAAGTTCGATCTTTAAAGCCACCCCTAAAAGGACCAGAGTGCTGTTCAGCATACCTTTCAATTGTATAAGTTGCGCCAATACCTGCGGGACCCCACCAAATCATATCCTCATTCCAGCTTCTTCTAAGCTCCTCCACAAGTGGAAGATCTTGCTCTTCTTGCCAAGTCTTGATGTCATTAACCATGAAGTCAATTGTAGCTAAAGTTTTTTCACCTTCAGCAGCATCTTGCTCTTCAAACATTAAACCCTCATGGGTCATTGGTCCTGGCTGAACAAGATGTGCGCCTGTTTGAGGTGGAAAAGGGTTTAATCCAACTTGCATCATGACATGCGGAATATCAAAAAACATTGCAGTTTCAGTTATCTTACCATTTTCGACTTTGTTGTATTCGCAGTAACGTAATAGAGCCATCTTTCTTGATGGTGCAATTCCAAGCCATTCATTATCAAAGAGCCCCATAAGATGTCCCATAGAAACTACCCATACAGAATCAAATCCATCAATTTCATTTTTACCAGCCATGAATATATCCATACGCCTTTGAATACTCTTAAATGAATTTCGGAAGGGCTGCCAAAAAATTTCTGAAACTTCTTTAGCATCTTTAAGCTCATTAAAAGGGTGGTACCCACGCCAAATATAATTTTCTGAAATATGACTCTCTAAAACCTTTGTGATATCAGCTCCTTGAGCATCATCTAATGCCTTATAGTATTCTAAAATTATCTTTTTTTCTGCTTGATAGTTACTCATACTTAATCCTTATTTAAAATCATTTTTGAACCCATTTCTGCAATCATCATGGTTGGGGCTGATGTATTTCCACTTGTTATATTTGGCATAATTGAGGCATCGATAACTCGTAAGTTGCTCATTCCCTTAACCTTTAAATTAATAGGATCAACAACTGACATTTTATCAATTCCCATTTTACAAGTTCCCACAGGGTGGTAGACAGTTAGTGCTGTTTTTCGTATGTAATTTAATATCTCCTCATCACTCTGAATAGGATCCCCTGGTGCCATTTCTTTACCCCTAACATCGTCAAATACCTCAGATGAAAGTAGTTCTCTTGCTTTTTTTAGGGCTTCAATCATAGTAGTTTCATCTCTCTTATCTGATAAAAAATTATGGTCAATTAGCGTCTTATATATTCCATCTTCTTTTGCTAGTTTTACAGATCCTGTGCTAAATGGATTTAACAAGCATGTAAAGATTGAATAGCCATGTCCAAATTCAAACTTTCTCCCACGATGGCTTCTAAAGATTGGAGTGAAGTGGAATTGAATATCAGGATTTTTATCATCCGTTTTTTTAGTCTTTGCAAAGCCGCCCGCTTCAACATAATTAGTAGTCCACCAGCCCATCTTATTAAAATAGTAATTAAAAGGTGCAGTTAAAACATTAGGAATTAAGGATCTCCACGAAACGCCAATAGATTCTGTCTTCTCAGAACGAATAGTAACCATGCAGTCAAGATGGTCCTGTAAATTCTTACCAACACCGGGTAAATTATTTTTACAAGTGATACCTAAATCCTGAAGCTCTTTCTTATCTCCTATTCCAGAGGCTAGAAGTAAACGTGGAGAATCTATCGCTCCAGCACAAATAATAACTTCTTTATTAAAACTAATTTTTCTATCAAACCCATCAACTGAAATATTAATCGTACTGACTTTATCGCCCTGTATATCAAGAGTACTCACTGTTGTCTTTGTAAGGATTGAGAGGTTAGCTCTATTAAGTACTGGCTCAAGAAAGGCGTTGAATGAACTAACACGCGTACCATTACTTTGAGTTACGTTATAAATACCTAGACCAATTTGTGATGAAGCATTAAAATCTGGATTTTGAGATAATCCAATTACACTTCCAGCTGATACAAATCTTTTTCCTGCATCATTAGCATCTTGGGGCGAAACTACTGATAATTCTCCATCAAAACCATGATATTTTGAATCGCCACCTGCATTATTATTTTCAAGTTTTTTAAAGACTGGTAGAACTTCATCATAAGACCATCCTTTGCATCCTAATGCAGACCAATTATCATAGTCATTCTTATTACCACGAATATAAACCATTCCATTTATTGAGCTGGAACCTCCGAGGCATTTTCCACGATTAACAGTAATGCTTCGATTTTCTAAATTCTTTTGTGGCGTACCTTCGTAGGCATAATCAAATTTTTTATTCCCATAAACACCAAAAATACCAGCAGGTATTTTAATCCAAGGACTCTTTTCACTTCCACCAGCTTCAACCAGGCACACAGAGTTCTTTGGATTAGCACTAAGTCTATTTGCTATAACGCAGCCAGCAGACCCAGCTCCAATAACAATATAGTCATATGTTTTCAACTACTACCCCTTAACAGCTCCAGCAGTTAAACCACTTACTATCTGCCTCTGAAAAAACATAACCAAAAAGAATAGTGGCGCAATTATGGATACTGCTGCAGCAACTGCTACAACTTGATCAGTTGTAGTGGTTTCCATATTAAACATACTAGCAATAGCTGGAACCATAGTTGTATTTTGAGCCTCTAGTAGCATTGAAGTTACTAAGAAATCGTTATAGGCCAAAAGAAAGCTAAAAAGTCCTGTAGTAATAACACCAGGCCACATTACCGGCATAATAACTCGTCTAAACGCTTGAAAATGACTACATCCATCGACTCTTGCAGCTTCATCAAGTTCAGCTGGAATACTTTGGAAGAATGAACGTAACATCCAGATTGTAAAAGGCTGATTAATGGCAACCAGAACAGCAACTGTTGCCCAGGGCATTCCATAAAATGTTGGCGCAGCATCACCAAATATTGGTCTAAGTATTTCAGCAGAATTTATAAAAAATGGAAGATAGCCGGTAACTAAAACTGAGTGAGGAAGGGCGCGAAAAACTAGGGCAATAATGAGAATCCAAAATGCTAGATTTGAGCCAGATCTTGCCAGCCCATATCCTGCTAAAGTACCAAAAGTAAGTGAAATAGAGACAACACCAGTTGTAACCAGGAGAGAATTTTTGAAATTATTTATAAAGTCTCTTTCAAACCATACAGTTGAGTAATGCTCTGTAGAAAATCCTATTATGTTGTTGCCTAATACACCAGTATATTCATTTAAAACAGAAAGGATAGAAGGCATAATAGCAAAAAAAACTACAATAAATGAGATTCCAAATGTCATAGAGCCAATAATCCACCCAAACCCTACATAGCCGTTTGGAGAATATTGATTTACCTTTCTTCCTAACCAGCCTGTTGTAAGTTTTGCAGTAAAAAGAATTATTGCAAGCCCAACTGTTATATCTATAAATGAAAGCCCTTTACCTTGAGATAAAGTTGCTGGTCCAAAAATTACATTTAATGCGTTGGAGTTAAATGCATCAAGAGGAAGTTTTACACTTATAACACTGATCCAAAAAATTGGGAAAGCGGCCACAATACACCAAAATATTAGAAAAAAATATGAACTAAAACGAAGTGTAAGAGGTTGTTTTATTAAATTTATATCCTTCATAGTCGCTTACCCTTATAGTCATTCCATACACCTCGTAGAACTGGGATTAATAAAAGCGTAATTCCAATCATTGTCAACATCGAACTAGCTGAAGCCCTTCCTATTGAACGATTTCCCATTAGATCTGCAGTTAGAAAATCATAGGTTAACCATTGAAGAGATATAACATGTGCTTGTGATGAGAAACCAATTACCTCTTCGAAAACTCGATAGGCATCCATCAGATGAATCAATGTTACAAAAACTATTAAAGGCATTAGGTGAGGTAATATTACAAAACGTAATTTTTGCCAACGGCTTGCCCCATCGATAATAGCGCTTTCAATAGTATCTTGGTTTACAGTTTGAAGTCCCGCATAAAAAACAATAGCTGCAAATGGTGCAACATGCCAAACACGATAAAACGTCATCATAAACTCTATCGTCCAAGCTTGTGCAAACATAGCAATATCTTTTGCAAACCACCACTCTAGGAATGAAGTCAAAACTCCATCGCCTATAAATAACCACCGAATAGCCAAAGCTCCAATCACTGGAGTAATAATCATTGGAAGAAGTGATACAAATATCACTGGCCCTCTGATAGATTTAGCTACATTATTTATACAAAGAGCAATTAAGAGGCCGAAAAAAAGAACTAATGGCAAGGTTATCAAAGTAAACGAAAGTGTAAATCTTAATGCTTTCCAGAAATCAATCAACATAAATTCATGCCAACTATTATTCGCAAATGCAGCAATTACTCGAGGAAACTCAAGAACATTTTGATAATTCGAGAGTCCTACATAATTAGTTTGAGTTATTACTTTACCGTTATCGCCTATTATGGGGATTGTTTTAATTTCTTTGATACAAACTTGTCCAGTAAAAGTTGGACTACAAGTTTCAACTTCTAGAGTTTCATATACTGACTGGGTTTGATAAAAACTCTGCTTTAAAACAGTTGCTAATGGCAAAGCAATAAATAAAACCATCATTAAAACAGATGGTCCAATAAAAGCTAAAAACGTCTTTTTATTCATACTAAGGAATTATATCAATAATCAAGATTAAAACAAATAGGTTAAAAAGAAGGCCCTCATGTGAGGGCCCTCTCGGAGACACTTAGTTATTACATTAAGCCACTTTCTGTAGCTGTAATTGTATAAGCTGCTTCAATATCAGCAAGAGCTGTTGCTCCATCTTTCTCTCCATTTAGGAAAGCTGCAAGGCCATTACCTAATGCTGTATGCATTGCGCCCATACCAGGAGAACTTGAAGGGTAAGGAGCTGCACCATTATCAGCAGTAGCAATAGCGCCCGCTGCTGCAGAACCAGCAACAAAGCCATCAATTAACCAAACAGCGGCGTCATTGTTAGCTTGTACCATTTCAGTATCAATTCCTTCCATAGCAACTCTGAAAGCCGCATCTGCTTGAGCATCTGTCATGTTTGTTGCAAAAACGATACCATCCCACCAGTTAGTAGAGGCCGCTCGGACTGAACCCATTGGAGCAGAAGCCATTACAACTTTACCTACAACCTGAGACTCTTCAGCATTGTCCATGGCACCTGCACGCGTAGCCCATAGGTTAGCCATTGCAATTTTTCCTTGTTGGAATTGTTGCTGAACATAAGTTGAGTCAGAAACAAGGTATTCAGGATCCATATATGGTGTTAGACTTTTCATAGTGTTTAGAGTCGCTAGACCAGCTGCGTTATTGATAGAAGGAGTATTTCCTTCACCAAAGAACTCACCACCATTACCTAAGTAAGTATTAATAAACTCTTCACCAAGATTCCAGCCAGCCTTATAAGTTCCGCCGATTGGATAATCTACTAAGTTGTAGCTTTGCATTTTTTTAGCAGCTGCTACCATTTCAGCATACGTTGTTGGAACCGCAATACCAAGATCTTTAAAGATATCTGCACGATACATTAGATGCTGGTTATTCACCTGCATAGCAATCGCCATAATTTTTCCGTTAACTTTAATTAACTGACTAGGCTTTAGTTGACTTCCATACTTAGCAACAAGGTCGTCCAACGGACGGATTGTGCCAGCATTTAAAAGAGGGACCATTGTGCCTTGAGACACACCACCAATTTGATAAAGAGATGGGTTTGCTGCAAATGCATCAGGCATCTTATCTTTAAAATCAACGTCTAATGTTGAAGTAACATTACCACATTCTGCCATAGCATCTGTGACTGCTTTCATAGCATCAAAAGAATTTGAAAGTGATTTGAGCTCAGTATCATTATCAAAAGAACATGCGGCCCATGCGCCTGTACTTAGTGTTGTAATTGCTACAGCTGTAGCTATTTTTCTTAAAAACATATAACTCTCCTTTATTTATTCTTGATTAAAAATTTAATAGTTCATCATAAAAAACAATGCTTTATTGCTTTGCATACGATTGCAAAATATTATAACACAGAGTATTAATCCCTAAAGTACTTTATTAGAGTGGTATTCAATAATAAAACCTTACATATTTAAGTCCTAGATTTTTCAAAGTCTTGCCATGCACTTTTAAAGCTATCAAAGTTAAAGTCTTTCTTTTCAGCAGGGCTAAGTATCAGTTTTTCTGAAGCAAATAACTTATGAATTGCATCCTTTAAACTACTAATAACATTTTTAGGAATTACAACAGCGCCATGAAGATCAGCATGAATTAAATCATTTGGAGAAACACTCATACCAAGAATATTAATTTTTGTATCAATTTCTCGAACGTGAACAAATCCATGACTTGGACCGATAGAGCCTGCAACGACTGGAAAATCCTCCGCAAGATCACCAAGATCTCTCATAACTCCGTTAGTAAGTGCCCCAGAAAGGCCGAACCCTTTGTGGACCTTCGTATTAACTTCGCCCCAATAAGCTCCAATACAATTTGGATAATCAACATCCTCTATCACTGCAACAGTAGGACCAGTAACTTCTGACATATATTGGTAATAATTCATCCTCCGCTCTTTAATTACCTCTTGATCTTCTTTTGGTGGGCTCAGCGCAGCAATCTTTGCAGTTTTAGCAAAACCAACCATTGCTCCACCCTTTGGTGCTGAGCAAATCATCGTTCCACGAGTAAATTCTGAAAAGCCTCGCTTGCCTTGTGCTACTTCAATTGCATTACATACAGTAGGTGTGTCTACTGATTGGAGAAGGGCAAGTAGTTCTTGATCTAGTTCATAAGCCATGTTTTTAATATCTCCGTAGTTTTTTCTGGTTGTTCTAATGTTGGCAAATGACCAGCATTTTCAATTACCTCTAAAGTTGAGTTGCTAATTATATTATGCATCATTTCATGTTTCTCTAGAGGGCATAATTTATCTTCCAGGCCGCACATTATTAACACTGGTATATCAAGTGAATTAAGTGTTTCCTCTTGATCAATTCTTCCTTGGAGAGCTCTTGATTGGCTAACAAAAACTTTAGGACCTAAAGAAAGAGCCATCTGCATACAGATATTTAAAATAATATCTGGATTATCACTATCCGCCAAATATTTAGGTTTCATCTCATCACGAATTACATTTATTAATTTTCCTGATAAAGCATCACTAATTTGAGGCTCACGTTTG
>CAJQSO010000026.1 GCA_905614365.1 uncultured Candidatus Thioglobus sp. | reverse complement strand
TCTCTCTATTCGAATCTGTCATTTTTGAATTAAATTGATTTTCAGTTTTCCACGATTTTGCAAATTCTTCAATTGGAGGATAAAAACCCATCTGCATTCCAGCAAAATAAGCCGCTCCCAAAGCAGTTGTTTCTAAATTTTTTGGGCGCTCAACAGGTAAATTAAGTAAATCTGCAAGCATCTGCATAGTCCAATTTGAAGCCGACATACCTCCGTCTACTCTAATAGCGCTTAATTCATTATCTCCAAGGTCTTTTGAAATTGCATTTAAAAGATCACAAGTTTGATAACACACAGACTCTAGGGCAGCTTTTGTAATTTCTGCAGGACCTGTGTTTCTTGTCAGGCCAAATAAAGCGCCCCGACAATCTGGGTCCCAATAAGGCGCACCAAGTCCAACGAATGCAGGAACAAAATATACATCTTCTTTTGGATTAGCCTTCATTGCCAAGATATCTGATTGATCGGCTTTATCTATAAACTCAAGCTTATCACGTAGCCACTGAACAGCAGCGCCAGCCACAAAAATTGACCCCTCAAGAGCGTAACAAGGCCTATTTTTAATTTGATATGCAATTGTTGTTAATAATTTATTATTTGACTCAACTGCAGCCTCTCCAGTATTTATTAAAATAAAACAACCAGTTCCATAGGTAGATTTAACCATGCCTGGCTTAAAACAGGCTTGGCCTACTAAAGCAGAGGGCTGATCACCAATTAGACTACAAATAGGTATTTTAGAGCCAAAAAAAGATTTTTCAGTTTCACCAAAGTTTGACGCACTATCGCACACATTTGGTAGCATTGATTTGGGAATATTAAAAAGTTTAAGTAAATCCTCATCCCAACAGCTTTCATGAATATTATATAAAAGAGTTCTAGATGCATTTGTAGCATCCGTTGAATGAACTTTTTTATCAGTTAATCTCCACAGAAGAAAACTATCTATCGTTCCAAAAAGCAATTTACCAGCATTTGCCTTATCTCTAGCACCATCAATACTGTCAAGAATCCAAGAGATTTTAGTAGCGCAAAAATATGGATCAAGTACAAGTCCAGTTTTTTTTGTAACATCTTTTTCATGCCCAAGATCTCGGAGCTTTTGACATTCATCAGAAGTTCTTCTGTCCTGCCAAACAATTGCATTATATATGGGCTTTCCAGTATCTTTATCCCAAACAACAGTAGTTTCACGCTGATTTGTAATTCCTATTGAAACAATTTGACTACTATTAATTTCTGCCTTTTCAATGGCAATAGCGCAGCTATCTAGAACTGACAGCCAAATTTCTTCTGGGTCATGCTCAACCCAGCCTGAATTTGGAAAAAACTGAGTAAA
Source organism: uncultured Candidatus Thioglobus sp. (assembly GCA_905614365.1). Classification (GTDB taxonomy): domain Bacteria; phylum Pseudomonadota; class Gammaproteobacteria; order PS1; family Pseudothioglobaceae; genus Pseudothioglobus. The sequence goes on along the minus strand of CAJQSO010000026.1, from coordinate 9,089 downwards.
CTCTTTCTGACCTATTGATACAATTTGATAATTTGAATCAAATATTACCGCTCTAGAGGAGGTTGTTCCTTGATCTATTGATAGAATAAATTTATTTAAATTTGTCATAATTAAGAAATCCTATTTCCAAATAATGGAACTAAGTTCTACTATTGTAAACTTATTCAAAATAGTATACATTATCTGCTAAAATTAAATTAGTAAATGAGCTGTTCATCATATACAACAGTTGATTCAATTAATAAACATTTTAAAAAAACTAGTAAATTATGGCAGCAGAAAAACGAGGTGATGGTACAGTTGGTAAGGCATTAGATGTCCTCAATGAAGTTGCAGAAATTGGCTCGCCAGTGCGATTTTCAAGTCTTTTAAAAACCAGCAAGTATCCTAAGGCGACTCTATATAGACTTCTTCAGACACTCCTAAATCAAAATATGCTGAGTTACAATGATGAGGAGCAAACCTATAAATTGGGACTGAAATTAGTTCGCATGGCACATGCAGCTTGGCTTCAAAGCTCGCTCGCTCCTATTGCCCTTCCATTTATAGATGAACTGTCTGACAGGGTTGGTGAAACTGTTCACTTGGCTCAGCTTGATAACGGCCAAGTATTATATGTTGACAAAAGAAACCCTAGCTCACCAATTGAAATGTACTCTCAAGCCGGCAAAGTTGGTCCTGCATATTGCACTGGAGTTGGTAAGGCAATGATGGCATTTTTAGATGAAGATGCACTAAGTAGAGTAATTTCTAAACAAGCATTCTTCAAATATACTGACTTTACAATTACCTCTGAAAAAGAGCTTCGCAAAGAGCTATCTCTAATAAAAAAACAAGGAATAGCCTTTGATAAACAGGAGCATGAAGTAAAAATTATTTGCATCTCATCTCCAATTTTGTCTTCAAAAGGAAGGGTGATTGGCGGTTTATCGATCACCAGCTCAATTGACATACACAGCTTAGAGAGCCTTCAAGAATTCAAGCCTCAATTACTTAAGACCTCAGAACTAATTGGGAAAGAGGCTGGAGCCTGGAATTTTCCTGAACAAAATAATTAATATAAGGACACCTTTGATATGGCATCTTTAAAGATATCTAAAGCCACAAAAAAATACGATAAAGTACAAGTTATCCATGGAATTGATTTAGAAATCGAGGATGGTGAGTTTTGCGTGTTTGTTGGACCATCAGGTTGCGGAAAATCAACTCTTCTTAGAATGATCTCTGGTCTTGAAGAAGTAACTACTGGACAGATTCATATTGGTGAAAAAGATGTCACTACGATGCATCCTGCTGACAGAGGTATTGCAATGGTTTTTCAGTCTTATGCTTTATACCCTCACATGACAGTTAGAGAAAATATGGGCTTTGGACTTAAAATGACAAAAGTTCCTTCTGATGAAATTAACAAGAAAGTTAATGATGCGGCAAGTATTTTACACTTGGAAGATTATTTAGATAGAAAGCCTAAGACGTTGTCAGGTGGCCAAAGACAAAGAGTTGCCATTGGAAGGTCAATTGTAAGAGGGCCAGAAGTATTCTTGTTTGATGAGCCTTTATCAAACCTAGACGCTGAACTTAGAGTCGAAATGCGTGTTGAAATCTCTCGTCTTCATCGTGAATTAGGAACAACTATCATTTATGTTACGCATGACCAAGTAGAGGCAATGACACTCGCGGATAAAATAGTCGTTCTAAAAGAAGGCTTAATTCAACAAGTAGGCAGACCTCTAGAATTATATGAAGATCCACAAAATATTTTTGTTGCAGGTTTCATTGGCTCACCAACAATCAATTTTTTAAAGGGTAGTATTGTTGATTCAAAGCTAATAATTCCTGACCTTGAGTCCTCAAAAATTAAAGTAACTAAAGCGATAAGTTCATCTATGTCTGAGTTAATTGTTGGATTAAGACCTCAGCATTTAAAACTTATTAAGACTGGAGATCTTGAAGTTGAGTTTACTGAAGCTCTTGGAGATATCTCATATGTCTACTTAAAAACTTCGAGAGGTGAAAGAGTGGTTGTAGAGTCAAGAGAAGAAAAATTACCCTTAACAGGATCAAAAGTTGGAATAGAAGCAAATACAACTTCAGCTTTATTTTTTGACCCTAAAACTGAACTTCGAATCAGATAACAAAAAGTCTTTAAAGAGACTCCCAGAAAACTCCAGAAGGTGGAAGTTTAACTGCACCAACTAACGACTCTGTCTCACTATAGTTAAACCAAAAGCGATGCTTGAATGTTTCACGAACTCTAACGCAATCAGGCAGATCCATTGTAGAAATATTTTGAGATAAACAAGCATCCCTAAATATTCTTGTTAACGCCTCCTGATTACCCCAACCCGCTAAATATAGTCTATTTGTTTGTCCAATGACTGCTGGACGGCCATCCTCACACTCCTCAATAACATTGTCACAATCTACTAAAGTTTCCATCCAGCGATTAAAACTACCTCCAGCTTTAATTAAAATACTGGCATTTGGCCTCAAAGACTCAACACTAGCAACGGTGCCAACAATGCCAGGAACTTCTGGTGGTAAATCTTTTGGAATAGCCATATCTAATGTTTTTGAACCAGATCTTGGACCTGAAATTAAAACGCCTTCAAAGGATTGAATTGCTGCCTTAAGATTTTTATCAAAATGCATTAGCCCAGGCGCAAGTACAATTTTATATCCAGTTAAATCTTTTTGATTTGGAGGGAGTATATCAACTGACAAACCAAGACTTCGAAGAGCCTTATAGTATTCATAAACTAATTCAAAATAACTAAAGTCTTTACCTTGAGGTTGAATTTCCCATGCCCAACAGCTTTCATAGTCAAAAATTATAGCGACCTTTGATTGAACTTGCTGAATGCCATCAAATTCTTTTAACTCAGAATTAACTTGAGAGGCTTGAGTTAAGCCAGGGGCAGTATCACCATCTGGCCTTTGAAGGCCTGCGTGCATTTGCTCCTGAGCAAAAGGTGCCTGTCTCCATCGAAAATAACTTACCACTTCTGCGCCGTGAGCAATAGCCTCCCATGACCAAAGCCTGACTGCTCCAGTAGCAGGCTCTGGATTGTAGGGCGCCCAATTAACTGGTCCTGGCTGTTGCTCCATTACCCACCAACGTCCTCGCCCAACAGTTCTGTATAAATCATGATGAAATGCTTGGAAGTCAGGGTCTCCAAAACGCATAAATTTAAGTTTAAAGTCTTCATTTTGAGTCGAACGATCTTCTAAAAATCCCAAAGGATAGCTATCCCAACTAGCAATATCCAAATCATTGCCTACTTCATAATGATCAAAATCCGTAATTTTTCCCATATAATTATGGATAAGTGGCATTTTTGTATATTTGCGCATTACTAAAACTTGAGAACGATTAAACTTCACTACTTGCTCAGAGCTAAACCTTCTGAAGTCTAATTCGTGAATAGGATTGGCATCAGTAATGGTTAGATTTGGTAATTCAATCTGCTCAAAACTATTGTATTCCATCGACCAGAAGACATTACTCCAAGACTCATTAAGACTTTTAATCGTCTTATATTTATTAGATAACCAAAGTTTGAATGAACTTTTTGATGAAGCACTAAAAGACAAAGTGGTGTCATGACAGCCATATTCATTATCTAATTGCCATGCTTTAATGTAAGGATTTTTTCCATACCGCTCTGCAATAAGCCCTGTAATCCTTGATGACTCCTGGAGATAGCCTTGATGAGAAAAACAGTAATGTCTCCTTGAACCAAATTTACGAGAACGTCCATCAGAATCAACTAGAAGCATATCTGGCCATTTATCTACAACCCATCTTGGAGGAGCTGCAGTTGGAGTGCTCATAACCACATTCAATCCAGCACTACCTAAAACTTCAATAACTCGGTCAAGCCATTTAAAATTTTGAGCACCCTCTTCAGGTTCTAATCGGCTCCAGGCAAATTCACCTATTCGAACCCAAGTTAAGCCGGACTCTATCATATCCTTAGCATCTTTTTCCCATTGATTCTCTGACCAATGTTCTGGATAATAACAACTTCCTAGTTTTGGAATCATAATCTCCTCACGCTATAACTTGATATTCAGCTAAACCAGTTATCTCTGATTGAAAATAAAATACTTTACCAGCTAAAGGCTCAACCTTTAAATTTTCACTATTTAAGTTCTGATAGGCCGAAGTAGTATAAATAGTATTTAATGAGTCACCGCCAAAAGCAGGGCAAGTAACCTGAGAAACTGGAAAGTTAACTACTTGATCTAATTGACCATTAGAACTATATCTTGCTAATCTAGAGGCGCCATACTGAGCATTCCATAGAAATCCCTCACTATCACACACTGAACCATCAGGACGAAGACCTTGAGGCTCCAGATCAACAAAAATAACTGGCTCATCAGTAGGCCAGCCATTAGATTCATCTAATTTCTGCTTCCAAATTTTCTGTTTACGTGTATCTGCAAAATATCCAAACTTTTTATCTGGGGAAAAGCAAATGCTATTAGGGATTGTTATATCTTGGTGTAACTGTCTTAGCTCGCCTTTATAGAAGCGATAAATAGAACCAGCATCTGCTTCCGCATTAAGTCCCATTGTACTAATCCAAAAACCGCCCCATGGATCAGCGCGCCCATCATTTGATCGGGTGTGAGCCATATCAGCCTCTAAATCAACTATCACCTCTCTTTCATCGGTTGCTAAGGTAAGTTTAGTTAATGAGGATGCAGTCGCAACTATTAAATGCTCCTCATCAATCCATCCTGCAGCTGAAACTGGCTCAGAAAATACCCAGGTTTTAAGTTTAGAGTTATTCCAATTGTGCAACTTAAAGGAATTTATATCAAACCAGAATAGAGACTTTAGTTTTGGATGCCATAATGGACCTTCACCCAAATCAGACGAATCTAAAGGAAGATAGTCACTTATCATTTTTGCGCTTCATCATAAGCCAAAACAATTGATTCAGCTTTTTTAGAAACTACTTCAGAAGATTCACCAGCCTTATATAGCCCTGATCCTATTCCAAAACCAGTAGCTCCAGCTTTAATCCAAGATAAAAAGTTTTTTGGGCCAACGCCGCCAACCATGAAAAGAGGTATATTTTCTGGCAAAACAGCCTTTAAAGCGACTAAATTTTCCTCCCCAATAAGAGAAGCTGGGAAAAACTTTAAACCATCAGCTCCAGAATTTAGTGCAGAGAAGCATTCTGTTGGAGTAATTACTCCTGGATAACTCAATATATTTGCCTCTTTAGTTGCCTTAACAACGCCAGGATCAAAATTAGGTGAAACAATAAAATTCACACCAATTTTAGCAAGAACTTCAACCTGCTTTATATCTGTCACTGTTCCAGCGCCAAATTGAATTAATCCATCAAATTCATCACGAATTAGCTCGATACTTTCAAAAGCATTAGGGGAGTTAAGAGGCACTTCGACTTGGCTAATCCCTGCTCTAACAATAACATTGACTACATCAAGAACTTCTTTTGTTTTAACGCCGCGTAATATAGCAATTATATTTCTATTCATATTCTTATTCAGAGTAAAGTTCCATATAGGCAGAAGTCAGCCCTGATAATGTTGCAGCCTCAAGACTAAAAGGATGACTTTTTCCACCAAGTATTTTTAATCCTTTTTGATAATTTTTAGATAGAAGCTCAGAACCAATAATAATTACATTTTTATTTTTCCAATAATTTTTTGCCCCATTTAGCTCAACACCTAATAATAATCCCGAAAGAATTGATCTTGCAGAGTTAGAATCTAAATCATTAACTATTGATTCGGATCGTAATGAAAAAAGATCTGAAGCAATTAAACCTGGATTATCAAAACCCTTAATGACTCCATTTTCAAAACTAGCTTGGTCCCACCCATCTGACTCAATTGAATGCTTAATTAAAGTTTTATTAGAAATTACACCAAAAAGCTCACCTGTCATAAAGGTTCTAAAGTTTTCTATCTGACCTGCCTTTACATTAACCCACTTTGTGTGAGTACCTGGAAGACAGACAATTCCATTAAAGCTTGGATTTTCTTTAATAAAACCAGCAATTTGAGTTTCCTCACCCCGCATAATATCTGCTGGCTTGTGCTGCATTACTCCCGGGACCAGGTTGACCTGAATTCTAGTATCTTTTGTAGTAGCAACTGTAAGTTGAGTTTTATCTATAGGAACACATGGAGTTTTTAAATATGGCGTTTCAACCCATCCTTGGCGCGCACCAACCATTCCACAAGCCATAACAGGCGTTATTTTTTTATTATCTAGCCAGTTTTCAATAAGGCGCAATAATACTGGCTCAAATTCATTCTGCTGAAGATCTTTCATGCCTTCATTAGATTCACTATAAGCAAGAACTTCACCTTGTTCATCAATAGCCCAGGCGCGCATATGAGTCGTTCCCCAATCTGCAGCAATCCACTTAGCTTTTACATCTATCATTATTTATTATCCTGTAACTACTACGCCACCATCTATCACTAAAGCTTGGCCGGTCATCATTCGAGACGCGTCCGAAGCTAAAAATAATGTGGAGTCAATTAAATCATTAGGCATCAAGTGCTCTTTAATGCATTGTTTTTCCATATGAATTGCTAAATCTTTTTCATTTGCCCAGAGCTTTAACTGTCTTTCAGTAAGAACCCATCCTGGAATTAATGTGTTCACCCTAATACCATCAACGCCAAGCTCTCTGGCTAAACTTCTTGTTAGGCCTGTAATTCCAGCTTTAGAAGTAACATAAGCAGGTAGACCTGCATTGCCCATAATATAAGAGTTTGATGAAAAATTAATAATACTGCCACCACCTTGAGCTTTCATAAATGGGGCCACCGCTTGAGCTGTAAAAAAATGAGGTCTTAGGTTAATATTAATTGAATGATCCCATTCTTCTGTTGTCATTTCAGCAAGGGTATGGCGTGTGTCATTAGCGGCATTATTTATTAGCACATTAATTCCACCATTGACCTTGGAAGCATTCAATATAGCTGACTTTAAAGCGTCAATATCAGTTATATCACATTTAATAAATAAAGGATTGTATTTATATTTTGAGGAAACTTTATTTAGAAATTCATCACAATTTGATCTCTGTACAAATGCGACTTTAGCTCCTTGAGCTAAAAAACCCTCAGTTATTGATGCGCCAATACCCGATCCACCTCCAGTAATAAAAACTGAAGTATCTTCTAAATCTTTAAAAATTGCGTAAGTATTCATTAATGAGATTCCCTAGTTGGAAGTCGAGTGTCTTTACCCACTAGGAAGTCAAGGTCTGCACCTTTATCAGCTTGCATGACATGATCGATATAAAGTTTTGCATATCCACGGGTGTAATTTACTTTTGGCTCTTTCCTTGCTTTAAGACGCTCAACAATTTCAGACTCAGCAACTAGAAGTTCAAGTACCCCATTGTATGTATCAAGCCGAATAAGGTCACCAGTCTCAACTATTGAAATAGGGCCACCTACATTTGCCTCAGGAGACACATGAAGCACTATAGTTCCAAAGGCAGTGCCTGACATTCGAGCATCTGAAATACGTATCATATCTCGAACACCCTGCTCAATTAAAACTTTTGGTATTGGCATATTGCCAACCTCTGGCATTCCTGGATAGCCTTTAGGCCCACATCCCTTTAACACCAGAATAGAGTCTTTTGTTACTGCAAGATCAGGTCTATCAATATTAGCCTTTAGATCTTCAATGTCTTCAAATACATAAGCCAAACCTTCGTGCTTTAACAATTCTTCTGTTGCAGCAGCAGGCTTAATAATTGCTCCATTTGGAGCCAAATTTCCTCTTAAAACCTTTAGCCCAGCTGCAGGTTTTAATGGATTATTTATTGGCCTAATAACATCCTCATTAAATGTTTCAGCGCCCTTAAAGTAATTAGTTATGTCTTTATTTAAAATCGTATTAGCAGGTTTTATATGATCCTGAATCTGCTCCAATACTGCAGGAACACCGCCTGCATAACAAAAATCTTCCATTAGGTATTTGCCTGATGGCATGCAATTAACAAGAAGAGGTATATCTGCAGCTTTTTCAAAGTCCTCTAAAGTAAGCTCAATTTCAGCTCTGCCTGCTAAAGCCAACAAGTGAATTACTGAATTAGTTGAACCCCCAACTGCACTATTTAATGTAATTGCATTTTGAAAACTTTCTTTTGTAAGGACTTTAGATAAATTTAAACCTTCTTCAACCATCTCAACGATTCGTTTTCCTGTCATATGCGCTAGAGCCATTCTCCTTGCATCAACAGCTGGAATAGCAGCATTCGTTGGTAAACTTAAGCCCATCCCTTCAACCAAGCTTGCCATTGTAGATGCAGTACCCATAGTCATGCACACCCCAGATGAGCGACTCATTCCAGTTTCAGCAGACATAAAATCTTGCAAAGACATATCTCCAGCTCTAACATCTTCAGAAAAACGCCATACATCAGTTCCAGAACCAATATCTTGGCCTTTATATTTGCCATTTAGCATAGGGCCAGAAGAGATAACAATTGTTGGTAAATCAACACTTGCTGCACCCATTAATTGTCCTGGTGTAGTTTTATCGCAGCCACCTAACAAAACTACACCATCAATTCCATAAGCCCTAATACTTTCCTCAACATCCATAGATAAAAGGTTACGAAAAAGCATTGCAGTTGGTTTCATTTGAGTTTCACCCAAAGACATTACAGGAAATTCAAGTGGCAAGCCTCCTGCCTCCCAAACGCCTCTCTTAACACCTTCAGCTAAAGTTCTTAAACCTGCATTGCAAGGGGTTAATTCAGACCACGTATTACATATCCCAATTATTGGGCGCCCATCAAAGACGTGATCTGGAAAACCTTGGCTTTTCATCCAACTACGATGGATAAAACCATCTTTATCCATTTTTCCGTACCAATTTGACGATCGACGATTGTTAGCTTTACTCATGCAGCTTTATCCCCTTCTATTACCATCATATTCGCTGGAAAAACTTTAGGTAATTGTAAGCCATGACTCATTAAAAATTGCCCACTAAGCTTCAATGTTTTTTGCAAAAGACCACCTTTTGATTTACCAAGAGAGTTGATATGATTTTTGTTATGTAACGA
>CAJQSO010000025.1 GCA_905614365.1 uncultured Candidatus Thioglobus sp. | reverse complement strand
TAAATTTGTATTACTCAGATCTGCTCCAATTAAAGTTGCATAACGAAGATCAACACCTTTTAAATCACTTCCTTTAAAATTTCCGTTACTTAAGTCACAAAAAACGCAGGAACCTGATGACTTAAGTAAAGCTATTTTGTCATCTATATTTCTCATCAAAATAAGATTTTTTAGGGGAATTACTACTTTGGCAATATTTATAAGATGAATGCTAATAGAGGGTACTTTAGCTACCTCTCTAGCTTCCTTAATTATATAATTTTTACCTAATATAAGTAGTAAGGTAATTAATAGTAGAACTATAAGTGCAATCTTTTTTTTGGTTGTAAACATTATATAACCAGCAATAAATATTTGGATATTATATCGTTCATGGGATTATATATCTTTTAATTTATATCAATATTCGAGCCCTGTGCCTGCATGATATAGATTTTTCCATCAATCCACACTTCCCCTTCCTTCCTTAGCTTTACCTCTTGAGAGCCTAATACTTCAAACATATCAGAAATAATATTTAAAATATAATTCTCTGAATGTGCATAACGAGAACTTTTCAATAAAGAGTAATCATGTCCTTCCTGAATTTCAATAGAAAAAATAAATAATGCATTTTTACTGCAGCAATTTTTTATTGCATTAAAAATTGACTCAACTTCGCCAATATAAATTAGGACATCCAATGCGATAAATAAATCATATTTTTCTTTGGTAGGGCTCAATACCTCGACAATATCTCCAACAATTAAACTGTCGTAAATGCCTAGATTCCTTGCTTTGGATACCATATTGGCTGAGATATCAATTCCAGTAAGATTATTACTAATGCTACTCAAGCCTGCTGCTGATAAACCCGTTCCACATCCTAGATCAATTACTTTATCAAACTTAGTTCTTAAAGGATCAATCTTTAAGATTATTTCTTTGATAAGAAATGGGAGTTTATATTGAAGTTGGTCTAATAAAGATGTATCAAATCTTTCCGCATAGTCATCAAACAGATTTTTAACGTATTCCTGAGGTGGCCCCTTACTTGTGATTCCTTGCAATGAATTAAGCATATGTTGAGGAATTGCATAGTCTGGTTTTAAAATAAGAGCCTTTTCATAGAACTTAATTGCCAAATCAGTCTTACCCTGACTGGCATAACACCCTCCAGTCATATTGAATAATAACGCATCATTAGGACTGTCTTTTATTAGCATAGCGAGGACATTTATTGCATCTGGAATGAGCCCCTTAGAAAAAAAATAAATCACAGAAAGAATTTTATTTTTATGTATTACGGCATAGTCAGGCTTTATGGCTACAACTTTTTTATAGCTTTTTACTGCTAAATCTAGATTACCAAGTTTATGATTTGCAGAACCAATGTTGTAATGGGCATCAACATAAGTTGGCTTGATAGAGATTGCTTTCTCATAGCAACTAATTGCAGCATCTAATTGACCTAACTTAGCACATCTTTTGCCTTTTATATTATAAAGCCTATGCTTCATTAGCTTGCTCTTTAATTAAGCCTTAAATGGAATGAAATAAATCTATTTTGATAATATTGTAAACTATAAAAATCATAATTTACTGAATATATAACTATTATAATTAGTATTAATTATATCAACCTAGATTATAATTCCAGTTGTTGATCCAACTTTTATTAGGGTATTAACCTAATATCAAATATATGGAAATCTCATTAATTGAAAAACAAACTATTTAATAGCCTCTGGATAATTCAATTTTTTAAATTGCAAAGTTCTCAAACTAAGGCAATAATTTTAAACATCTTATCTATAGTTTTTTTTTCAATAATGGTTATTTTTATTAGAAAAGCATCAGAAAACCTGCATATTCTGGAAGTTGTTTTTTTTCGAAATCTACTAGCTTTTATTGTAATGCTACCAATATTAACATCTACTGGCCTAGCAGCAATAAAAATGAATAACACTAAGTTATTTTTTATGAGAGGTTTTTTTGGTGCTATTGGGATGCTTGCTGGCTTTACATGTTTAACTCTCATCCCACTTGCACAGGCTACTGCAATTAGCTTCTCAAAGCCAATATTTATAACAATTGGGGCTACTATTTTTTTAGGGGAAATCATCAAGGCTAGAAGGATTGCCGCAATTATTCTTGGCGTTATTGGAATGCTAATAATTGTTCAGCCAGGGGTTAATAGCTTTTCATTTGGGATAATGCTGGCAATTATTGCAGCTTTAGCTCACTCACTTAATGCCTTAATTGTTAAAAAACTTACTCTCACAGACACACCTCAAGCAATTATTACATGGATGGTAATAATACTTATTCCAATTACTTTTATTCCAGCTGTTGCGGTTTGGCAGTGGCCAAATTTTGAAACCTGGCTATACCTATGGGGAATTGCAATTTTAGGAACACTAGCCCATTATTCATGGACTAAATCTTGCTCAATGGTTGAAATTACCAGCCTACAGGCTATTGAATTTATAAAGCTGCCAATTATGGCTCTTTTAGGATGGATGATTTTTTCTGAAATTCCTGGCACTTGGACTTGGATTGGAGGCTTTATAATATTTATGTCCACAATATACATAAGTCATCGAGAGGCAAGAGCTACAAACTCACTTAAGCCAAATCATGATGTTCAGGAGCCAAAACTTTAATGAATGATGAGTACGTATATTTTATATTTAGTTTTTAACATCCAACATTAATCCAACTTTTGTAATGGGTATACTAAGTTGTAATAAAAGATAATTTTTAATATATAACCATGAGCTCTTACAAAGTATTCAAACATCCTGTAGAAGGCTTTGAAGCAGTTAAATCTGGCTTTGCATGGCTTGCACCTTTTAATCCTGTTTGGCCTTTATTTAGAGGCTTATGGATGTTGTTTATTACATATATATTTGTTATTCTTGTTTTAGCTAGTGTTGATGCTCTGATATATGGACTTGATGACTTTATAGATATTTCAAATGCTAATAATTTACAATGGATTTTTTTGATTATTCAATTTGTTATATTTGCATCACCTGGATTTAAAGGCAACGAGTGGACTGCAAATAATTTACAGAAAAAAGGATATGTTTTTGATTGTTCAATTGATGCTAAAAATAAAACTGAAGCCCTAATTGTAGCCAATAAATCAATAATCTCGAAAAAAATTACATGAAGTCAATGACTTATAGATAATTTGGTGGCTTCTGTGAAAGGAACTTTTCAGCCAACTCTTTTGACGAAATTCTACAACTAAAGGAAAATTAAGCTTTAATCAAAAAAAACCCACTAAACAAGCGTAAGCTCATTTGTGGGAAATTTTGAAATAATGTTGTTTTTAAAAAATGCTTGTTACAGCACTCCAGATTCCACCTACTACAGTCCCTACTCCACTAACTGCAGCTGCTGGAACTGCCATCATAGTGTCCATACAACCACTAACTAACAACGCCATAGTAGCAACAAATAAAATTCTTAACTTCATTTTAGAACTCCCAAATTAATTGAAATTTTATTATAAAGTACTTTAAATTAATTATTTAGTCAAATTCTAGATTTTTTTCTGAATTTATAAATAAATTCTTCTAATCTAAGTCAGGGTATATTGTTGTGAATACAAACAAAAAAAAGAATCTTATGAGACAATATTCTAAGAAAGTTATAGTAATAGTATTTCTGCTACTCTCAGTCAATATTCATGCGCTTAGCCTATCTGATGATGCAATTGGGCGTGGGGTAAGTGAAACTTGTACCTCATACTTAAATCAGGTTGAAAAATCTTATAACTTAAGTGGTTTAAACATTACCTTTGCGCATCCTGAGAATCCAACTTCACTTCCATCACTTCATATTTCTTCTCAAAAATATAATAATGGATCTTCGACCTTTTCAGCAACTTTGACTCCCGATGAAGAGTATTGTTATATTTCAACAGTTTTAGTTACATCTGTAAATAATCAAACTTGTAGTGAGATATCCCAGATTAAACTTGAGATAGATTCAGAGTTACAAGCTTCCAGCTACGCTGATGGAGACTTCACTATTATTACTCCTAATGACAATACCTATCAAATAATCCTTACCACTCAAGGTGAAACTGGCTGCACTATGTCAGAAACTCGTATGCTATGGCCTGGTAGATAATTTTCTCCACATTAAATTTAGTTTAAAATCCTAATTACAAAACTAAATCTTAGAATATCTTAATAGTTTAAAGCTATTCTTTTCTATAATACAACTCTTAAAATTTAATTAGTTGAGGAACATACAATGCAAAGAATATTTCTCTTTCTGTTAACAAATATTGCAATCATGGTTATTCTAAGTGTTACCCTTAGAGTACTAGGTGTTGAAAGCCTTCTAGCTCAAAATGGAAGTGATCTTAATTTAAATGCTTTAGTTATTTTTTCTGGAATTTTTGGATTTGGAGGTGCCTTTATATCATTAGCAATTTCTAAGTGGATGGCTAAAAGAATGACTGGCGCAAAAGTTATTGAAAATCCTTCTAATAATGTTGAAAAATGGCTTCTTGATACAGTTGAAAAACAGTCCAAGATTGTTGGAATTAAAATGCCAGAAGTAGCTATCTTTCCCTCTCCTCAAATGAATGCTTTTGCAACTGGAGCAAGTAAAAATAAAGCATTAGTTGCAGTATCTCAAGGACTACTTGATAGTATGACTCAAGGTGAAATTGAGGCTGTTGTTGGCCATGAAATGAGTCATGTTGCTAATGGAGATATGGTTACGCTAACTCTTATTCAAGGTGTGGTTAATACTTTTGTTATTTTCTTTTCAAGAGTCATTGGTCATGTTGTAGACAGGGTTATTCTAAAAAACCAAAGAGGTCATGGAATCGGTTATTTTGTTACAACAATTTTTGCACAAATAATCTTATCTATTCTAGCAAGTGTAATTGTGATGTATTTTTCCAGAAAAAGAGAATATGTTGCTGATACTGGAGGCGCTGATCTTGCAGGCAATCAAAATATGATAAATGCCCTAAAGAGACTTGGTCAAAAAGAGCCTGAAGCACTTCCTGAGCAGCTAGCTGCTTTTGGTATTGGTGAAAAACCCAAAACTGGATGGCGCGAGCTTTGGTCCTCCCACCCTCCTTTGGAAGACAGAATCAAAGCATTAGAAAAAAGAGCTAAAAACTCTTAAAAAAGGTTTAAATGTCTATATCTATAAAAAACCCCGAACAAATTAATAAAATGCGTATTGCTGGGAAACTTGCGTCTAGTGTATTAGAAATGATTGGTGAATATGTAAAGGTAGGCATTACTACTGAAGAACTTGATCAAATTTGTCATCGCTTTATAGTTAATGAGTTAGATTGTATCCCGGCGCCACTTAACTACAATGGCTTTCCCAAGTCTATTTGCACATCTGTAAATAGCGTTGTTTGTCACGGCATTCCAGGTGATAAAAAACTTAAAAAAGGTGATATAATTAACATCGATATTACAGTCATTAGAGATGGATTTCATGGCGACACATCTAAAATGTTTATTGTTGGTAAGCCAAGCATAAAGGCAACAAAAATTTGCCAAGTAGCCCACGATTGTATGATGCTTGGAATCAAAGAAGTTAAACCTGGAATTCATTTAGGTGAAATTGGAAGAATCATTGGGGCTTATGCTCATAGCAAGAATTGCTCTGTTGTTAAGGATTACTGTGGACATGGCATTGGAGAGGTATTTCATGAACTACCTCAAGTCATCCACTACAACGATGGGAAAATTGATAAAAGTCCTATTTTAGAGCCTGGAATGACTTTTACTATTGAGCCTATGATTAACCTAGGTGGTTATGAAGTCATTACTTCAAGACTTGATGGCTGGACAGTGACTACGAAAGATCGCTCTCTTTCTGCTCAGTGGGAGCATACAATTTTAGTTACTGAAAATGGGTATGAGATTTTAACGCTTCGAGAAGAAGAAAAAAATTCATAACTTAACTAGATTAAGACTTCGAGGCTTAAATTGCTAATTAAGCTTGTGTTAAAATATCCTTTTCTTAGACTCACTTATTTGACCTGTGAAGCGCTTAACTAATTACCTTATATCCGGACTTTTATTCTGGATACCCCTTGCATTAACTGTTCTAGTTATCAAATTCTTTTTGGAGGTTATAAATAACCTCGTCCCTGCAAGATTCCTTCCAGAAACTCTACTTAACTTAGATACCTCTATCCCTGGCTCAGGCTTTGTGTTTATTATTCTTATTCTACTTATCACTGGAGCCTTAATTACAAATATATTAGGGCGAAAAATTGTAGATTTATGGGAAAGAGCTCTTAACAAAATTCCAGGCTTTAGAAATATTTATAACGCTCTTAAAAAAATATCTTCAACAGTTTTAAATACATCAAGTGAAAGTTTTAGAAAAGCATTTTTAATTCAATATCCTAGTAAGGGTATTTGGGTAGTTGCATTTCAATCTGGAGATTATAAAGGTGAGATTGAGACAATTATTGGAGAGGATGTTATCAATCTATTTGTGCCAACAACTCCTAATCCAACTTCGGGGTTTTTTGTGATAATCCCTAAAAAAGATGCGATAGAATTAAAAATGTCTGTTGAAGAGGCTTTTAAACTAGTTATATCTGCTGGCGTAGTGACGCCAGAAACTTTAAAAATAAAGGAAAGTAAATGAGAACAAATTTCTGTGGTGAACTGAATATAACCAATCTTAATGAAGAGGTTATTCTCTGCGGCTGGGTCAATAGAAGGCGCGATCATGGTGGCGTTATTTTTTTAGATTTAAGAGATAAAAAAGGTCTTGCACAAATAGTAATTAATCCTGAAACTGCTGATACATTTAAGTTAGCCGAAACAATTCGTAATGAATTTGTAATTAAAGTTACTGGAAAAGTTCTCGCTAGAGATGGCGAAATGATCAATCAAAAAATTTCAACTGGTGAAATTGAGGTACTTGCAGATAAAATTGAAATTTTAAATGCATCTAAGCCAATCCCATTTCAGCTTGACTCGATGGAGACCTCTGAAGAGGTTAGACTTAAATATCGCTATTTAGACCTTAGAAGAGACGAAATGCAGCAAAGATTGCGACTAAGGTCTAAGGTCACTCATTTTATGCGAGATTTTATGGATAAGCATGATTTCCTGGATATTGAAACTCCTTTTCTAACAAAAGCAACACCTGAAGGCGCTAGGGATTATCTTGTACCTTCAAGAACCCATGAAGGTAGTTTTTTTGCATTACCACAGTCCCCTCAGCTCTTTAAACAACTGCTAATGATGTCTGGCTTTGAAAGATATTATCAAATAGTTAAATGCTTCAGAGATGAAGACTTAAGGGCTGACCGTCAACCAGAATTTACGCAGCTCGATGTTGAAACTTCATTTATGAATGAAGATGAAATAACATCACTAATGGAAGAAATGGTAAGAGGCCTCTTTAAGGAAGTTGCAAGTATTGATTTACCTAAAAAATTTCCAACAATTACTTATCATGATGCTATTAATCTTTATGGTGTCGATAGGCCTGACTTAAGAATCCCTCTAAAAATAGTTGATGTTAATGAGATCATGAAAGATGTTGAATTTAAAGTCTTTTCTGGTCCAGCTAATAGTGATAAAGGAAGAGTTGCAGCGCTTAAAATTCCAGGAGGGGCTTCAATTAGTCGTAAACAAATTGATGATTATACAAAATTTGTCAGCATCTATGGCGCAAAAGGATTAGCTTACATTAAGATAAATGATGATGGCCCATCCTCGCCAATTATTAAATTTCTTGGTGATGATGTAACACAACAAGTTATTGACTTAACAGAGGCAAAAAAAGGTGACATCATCTTCTTTGGTGCAGATAAATCTAAAATTGTAAATGAAGCTCTTGGAAACCTCAGAGAAAAGCTAGGTAAAGATTTAAATCTATTCGATAAAGAGTGGGCTCCAATTTGGGTGATTGACTTTCCAATGTTTGATGTTTCAGACGATGGATCACTAAACGCAATTCATCATCCATTTACAGCGCCCAGTGTTGATACTAAAACACTTTTAGAAAATCCTGAGAAGTCACTTTCACGCGCCTATGATTTAGTAATCAATGGCTCTGAAGTAGGTGGCGGCTCAATTCGAATTCATAAAAGTGAGATGCAAAAAACTGTCTTAAAGCTTCTAGGAATAGAAGATGATGAGGCAAGAGAAAAGTTTGGATTCCTACTCGATGCCCTTGATTATGGCTGCCCTCCTCATGGTGGAATTGCTTTTGGTCTAGATAGATTAGTTATGACTCTTAGTAAGACCGACTCTATTAGAGACGTTATAGCTTTTCCTAAAACTCAAACAGCTGCATGTCTTTTAACTGATGCTCCATCAAGTGTTTCTAAATCTCAACTTAAAGAATTAAATATTAAAGTTAGCCTGCCAGCTAATTCTTAAAAATGCAAGATATAGTAATTGATCGTCCGATAGAAAACTTAATTAAGGAAGCCTTAAAGGAAAATAATGCAACCCTTGTTGCTCATTATTACGTCAGCGCAGACTTACAAATATTAGCTGAAGAATCTGGTGGCATAGTTTCAGACTCTCTAGAAATGGCAAGATTTGGACAAAATAGTGATGCTGAAACAATTATTGTTGCTGGCGTTAAATTTATGGGTGAAACTGCCAAAATTTTATCACCTGAGAAAAGGGTACTTGTTCTAGATGATCAAGCTACATGCTCTCTAGACTTATCGTGTCCAATTAATGAATTTTCACAATTTTGTGACCAGAATCCTGATCACGTTGTTGTTGTTTATGCAAACACATCAGCCGAGGTTAAAGCACGGGCTGACTGGGTTGTTACTTCAGGAAGTGCACTTAGAGTTGTTAAGAAACTTCATAGTGAAGGAAAAAAAGTTCTTTGGGCTCCAGATAAACATCTAGGACATTATGTACAGTCAAGAACTGGAATAGAAATGCTCATGTGGGATGGAGCATGTATAGTTCATGAGGAATTTAAAGCTGAAGGTCTTAAAAGACTGATGCAGCTTCATCCTGAAGCTGGAGTACTCGTCCATCCTGAATCGCCAAAAGATGTTATCGCACTTGCAGATGTGGTTGGCTCTACAACTCAACTAATTAATGCTGTAGCCTCAAGGCCTGAAAGTATGTTTATAGTGGCGACTGATAATGGTATTTTTCATAAAATGAAGGAAATAGCGCCAAATAAAAAATTTATTGAAGCTCCAACTATGGGCGAAGGTGCTGACTGCGAATCATGTGCTCATTGCAATTGGATGGCAATGAATACACTTGAAAAATGTCTTGATACTTTAATTACAAGTAAAAATGAAATTCTAATAAGTACTCAAATTATAGAAAAAGCACAGCACTCAATTCATCGCTTACTAGAATTTACTAAATAATTTTGGAGAAATTAAACAGATATGGCGGGACATAGTAAATGGCATAACATTCAGCACAGAAAAGGGGCGCAGGATGCCAAGCGCGGTAAGGTATTCACTAAGCTCATTAAAGAGATTGTTATTGCGGCAAAAAAAGGTGGTGGTGTTCTAGAAAACAATCCCTCTCTTCGCGCTATAATTGATAAATCTCTTGCTGCGAATATGAAGCGTGACACAATAGAGAATGCTGTTAAGAGAGGCTCTGGCGACCTAGAGGGTGATAATTATGAAGAAATACGTTATGAGGGCTATGGATTAGGAGGAACTGCCATCATGGTAGACTGCCTTACTGACAATAAAAATCGCACAGTCTCAGATGTTAGGCATGCTTTTTCTAAGCATGGCGGTAATTTAGGAACAGATGGCTCAGTCGCATACATGTTCACAAAACAAGGTTTTATTAGCTTTGCTTCAGGAGATGAGGATGAAATCATGGAGGTTGCTTTAGAATCTGGAGCTGATGATATTATTGTCAATGATGATGGCTCAATTGACGTAGTAACAAGTCCAGATAGTTTTTTTCCTGTTAAAGATGCTCTTATTGCTAGTGGCTTAACTCCTGATCATTCTCAAATTACTATGGAACCAGCAAGTCGTATTGAGCTTAATATGGAGGATGCTGAAAAATTTATTACACTCATCGATTGGCTTGAAGATCTTGATGACACCCAAGAGGTCTATCATAACGCTGAAATTTCAGACGAATTAATGTCTGAACTATGATTTCATTTCATTCGGGAATTCAGGCACTTAGAAATTTTAAAGTCAGAAATCTTAATGAAAAAATAAATACTGCTTTTCCAAATATAAAACTATTATCTTCAGAATATATTCATTTTGTTGAAACGAATAATAAGCTTAGTAATAAAAATCAATTAGTACTTGATAAACTATTGAACTATTCTCCTCTATTAGATGCTTCGAACTCACTTCAAAAAATAATAATTACTCCTAGGATTGGAACCATATCACCATGGTCCTCAAAGGCAACAGATATTTGTCAGCTTTGCAGCCTTGATGAGATCAAAAGAATTGAACGAGGAATTATTTATCATTTTAGTCAAGAAATTAAATCTGAAGAATTAGAACCAATTCTTAACTTCATAATGGATAGGATGACTGAATCTCATCTTAGAAATACTGATGATTCAAGCCTGTTATTTGAGGAATTAAAGCCAAAATCGTACAAGAGTATAGACATCCTTAAAGATGGAAAGTCTGCAATTATTAATGCAAATATTGAACTAGGTCTTGCGTTAAGTGATGATGAAATTAATTACTTATATGATAACTTTAATGAGTTAAAGAGAAACCCTAGAGACATTGAGCTAATGATGTTTGCTCAAGCGAACTCTGAGCATTGCAGACATAAAATTTTTAATGCAGACTGGACTATTGATTCAGTAAAGCAAGCAATCTCTCTATTTGACATGATTAAAAATACTTATCACAAAAATCCAAAAGGCCTCCTATCAGTCTATAGTGATAATTCAGCCGTTATGAATGGTTATAAATCAAGTTTTTTTGAGCCTAGTGATAAAGGTGTTTATACGTCATCAATGGCAGACAAAGCGGTATTAATTAAAGTCGAAACTCATAACCACCCTACTGCAATTGCTCCTGAGCCTGGAGCTGCAACTGGATCGGGTGGAGAAATTAGAGATGAAGGAGCAACAGGGAGGGGGTCAAAACCAAAAGTAGGTCTTAGTGGATTTTCAGTTTCAAACTTAAAAATACCACATTCAATTAATCCCTGGGAAAAAGATTATGGCAAGCCAAGTCAAATTGCATCTGCTCTTGAAATTATGATTGATGGCCCTCTTGGTGCGGCTTCGTTTAATAATGAATTTGGTAGGCCAAATACTTGTGGATATTTTAGGACATATGAGCAAAAAACAGCAAATAATGAAATAAGAGGTTATCACAAACCAATTATGCTTGCTGGTGGCCTTGGAAATATAAGAAAAGACCATGTTGAAAAAGGCTCCATTTCTGATGGAGATGTTCTCATAGTTCTTGGTGGTCCTGCTATGTTAATTGGATTAGGCGGCGGCGCTGCATCAAGTGTGGGTAGTGGAGATCAGAGTCAAGAACTTGACTTTGCTTCTGTTCAAAGAGCAAATCCAGAGATGCAAAGACGCGCTCAAGAAGTTATTAATTCTTGCATTCATTTAGGTAATAAAAATCCAATTGTTTCAATACATGATATTGGTGCAGGTGGACTTTCAAATGGCATCCCTGAACTAGTCAATGACTCTCAAAAAGGTGCTAATCTTCAATTAAGGTCAATACCAAATGACGAAACAAAAATGTCTCCACTTGAGATATGGTGCAACGAATCTCAAGAAAGATATGTTCTTGCGATAAAAAAAGAGAGTGTTGATTTATTTCGTCAAATATGTATCAAAGAAAGAGCACCTTTTGCTGTCTTAGGAAATGCAACTGATAATCAGCATTTAACTCTTGAAGACTCTCAATTTAATAATAAACCAATTGACCTTGAAATGTCTTTACTCTTTGGTTCAACGCCAAAAACCCTCAAAGATGTCTCATCGCTGCCAAATAATGAGAAGGAATTTAATACCGCTACAGTAAAGCTTAATGAAGCTATCAACCGCCTTTTAAAACTTCCAACAGTTGCAAGTAAAAATTTCCTAATAACTATTGCTGATCGCTCAGTTACTGGACTCATTGCCAGAGATCAAATGATTGGACCATGGCAAGTACCTGTCGCAGATTGTGCTATTTCATTAGCAGACTATTCTGGATACCAAGGTGAAGCCATGTCAATTGGTGAAAAAACGCCTTTATCCCTTATTAATGCAGCGGCGGCAGCAAGAATGAGTGTTGGTGAAGCATTAACTAACTTACTTAGCGCCTATATTGAAGATATTAGTCATATTAATCTCTCGGCGAACTGGATGTGTGCAAGTGGATTTCCAGGAGAAGATGCCAAACTTTATGAGGCTGTTAAAGCAATTGGTATGGAGCTTTGCCCCAAGCTAGGGCTAACAATACCCGTTGGAAAAGACTCTATGTCAATGAAAAGTACATGGAATGAAAATGGAAAAGAAAGGTCAGTTACAGCGCCACTATCTTTAATAATTAGCGCATTCTCAAAAGTACCTGATGCAAGACTACAAATCACCCCCTTACTTGATACCAAAATTGATTCAGAGCTTTTTTTAATTGACCTAGGGCTAGGAAAAAATAGAATGGGTGGATCTTGTTTGGCGCAAGTTTATAACCAAGTTGGAAGAACCTCTCCAGATCTTGATGATCCAATCTTATTTGCTAAGTTCTTTGCATTAATAAATGAGTTCAATAAAGAAAAGTTAATCAGTGCTTATCATGATCGCTCTGATGGAGGCGTTATTTCAACTTTATTTGAAATGGCATTTGCATCTCACTGCGGCATGGAAATCCATGGCTCTAATACTATAAATGAGCTCTTTAATGAAGAGTTGGGCTGCATTATTCAAGTACCAATTATAAATAAATCTATAGTTCTCAAAAAGCTTGAAGACATTGGACTTAAAGAATTCACTCGAACCATTGCTAAAGTAAATAATACTGATGAAATTTTAATCTACCAAGAAAATAAACTAGTATTTCGCGATAAGAGAAAGAATCTTCACAAAGAGTGGTCATCAACCTCTTATGAAATTTCTAAGCTCCGAGATAATCCAATATGCTCAGAGTCAGAAAATAAGGAGATATTAAAAACTTCTGATGGCTTAAAAGTTAAGACAACTTATGATATTAATGAATCGATAAGTGCGCCTTATTTAAATACTGGAATAAAGCCAAAAATTGCCATTCTAAGGGAGCAAGGTATCAATGGTCATATTGAAATGGCTGCAGCTTTTACCCAGGCTGGCTTTGATGCTTATGATGTCCATATGAGTGAAATTCTTTCTGGAAAAACATCATTAAAACAATTCCAAGGTTTAGCAGCATGTGGCGGTTTTTCTTATGGCGATGTTTTAGGTGCAGGTAGAGGCTGGGCAAACTCTATCCTTTTAAATAGTAATGTAAAAGATGAGTTTTCTGAATATTTTTCCAGAACCGATAGTTTCACTCTTGGTGTTTGTAATGGCTGTCAAATGGTTTCTAATTTAAAAGAAATTATTCCTGGCACAAAGAGCTGGCCTTCATTTGAAAAAAATACTTCAGAACAATTCGAAGCTCGCCTTACAAGCGTTAAAATTAAGCAAACTAATTCGATATTTTTTAATGGAATGGAAGGCTCCATTATGCCAATAGCGATTGCTCATGGAGAAGGAAGGGCAAAATTTTCCTCTGATCAAAGTAAGAGTAATATTTCTATGCAATACGTCAATTACTCAGGCAATCCCACCAAAACCTATCCTCACAATCCAAACGGGTCAGAAGAAGGCATTGCAAGCGTGTGTGATGACTCAGGAAGAATTATGATTATGATGCCCCATCCTGAAAGAGTTTTTAGAACAATTCAAAACTCATGGCATCCTGATGATTGGCAAGAAAGGTCACCATGGATGAGGATGTTTGAAAATGCCAGAATTTGGGTTGATTAATAGATATGGAAAACAGTTAACTATGCTGCCTGATCAAATTATTAGAAGTAAAAGAAAAACTTTAAGCATTTCTATTAATGAAAATGCTAAATTAATAGTGCGTGCACCAAAACGAATATCAGATCAAAAAATTCAAGATTTTATTAATGAAAAAGAGAATTGGATTACGAAAAACCAGTCAGTAATAAAAGCACGCGCTGAAGATACAACTAAAGATAAAAATATGCTTCTATATCTTGGAACACTTTTTCCATTAAAAACTGATAATGATGCTAAAAAGATATCTTTTAACGGTGAAGAGTTTCTAGCTGGCCTTCAAAATAAGGAAAAAACTAATAAATCTTTAAAAACATGGTACAAAAATAAATTTAAAGAAGTTGCAGTTCCTCGACTATTTTATTTTGCCGAAAAGCATAATTTACAGGTCAATCAAGTGAGAATTAAAGAGCAAAAAACGCTCTGGGGATCTTGCTCTTCAAGAAACAATATTAATCTAAACTTCCTACTCATTATGGCTCCGTTAAAAGTAATTGATTATGTCATTATTCATGAATTAGCTCACACCATTCATAAAAACCACTCAGTCAATTTCTGGAACGCAGTTGAGGAAATTATGCCTAACTATAAAGAAGCTAAGCGTTGGCTTAAAGAAAATGGTTATAGATTAAGAACTTTATAGCTAATTATTTTTTTTAGCCATTGTACTTTTCCACAGCCTCTTCCATAGCCTCTTTCAACGTATCCTGCTCTGCCATTTCAAGAATAATATCACCACCACCAACTAATTCAGAATTAAAATAGATTTGGGGAAATGTTGGCCAGTCAGCAAAGTCAGGTAGGCTTTGAAAAACCTCTTGGTCTTCAAAAATGTTAACAAATGCAAACTCAACACCCGTTGAAGCTAGCGTTTGAGATGCACGAGCTGAGAAACCACACTGAGGAAATTGAGGCGTTCCTTTCATATAAATAACTATCGCTGCACTATCAACTTGTTTTTGAATTTTTTCTATTACGTCCAATTTAATACTCCCAATGTTTTTTTACTATTTTAGTATAGTATTCACAAGCCTATAAAGATTTGTAAAAACAATTATTGCTTAATTGCTTGAGAAATTACATACTTTTGCCCTTGTTTAATTTTTTTGTAATTACCAAAAACTGATTTAAAGTTATTTTTTATAAAGTCCTTTAGTCCATTAATTGTAACGACAGTAATTACGCCCCCAGGTTTTAGAGCGTCCAAAGCATCATAAAGAATTATTGACAGTTGCTCGCGTCCAACTTTAGCAGGAATATTTGAAACAATTTGATTAAATTTGATATCACTAGGGACTTGTAAAAAAGCATCTGAAAGGTACGCTTTAGCATTGAAAATATTATTGATTTTTGCATTGTAATTTGCAAGATCAACTGCAACAAAGTCTTTATCAACCATGTGAACTTCACCCTTAGAGCAGTGTTTTGCCAGCGCTAGACCTATAGGACCATAACCACAGCCTAAATCTAAACAGACATCATCAATATCAGCGCTAAAGTACTTCATCAAAAGTTTAGTACCATCATCAAGAGCTCGAGGACTAAAAGTGCCCCATCGAGTATGCAGTTTTAGATTTGAATCAAATAACTCTACATCAAGAACTATATCTTTTTTTAATTTAGCAATGTCTTTGCGCTCAAACATTTGTTAATCCTATTTAGAAGTAGTAATTATATAGAACTATAAAAAAATCGATGCAATCCTTATACCAGTATCAATTTAATTTTTTTTATTGCTTTTTGCAATTACGTTATTAGCATCATCGCCTATATGTGATTCTCCACGACTCTTTGCAAGCTGAACCTGTTTTTCTCTTTCACGATAGCGATTAACTTGTGACAAATTTTTTGTTCCATAACATCTTGGGCAGGAGGTTCCTTTTTCATAATGAGGATGCTCTTTGTCTTCCTCAGTAATTGGAAATCTACAGGCATGACATTGATCATATTTTCCAAGCTCAAGATTATGCTTAACAGCTACTCTATCATCGAAGACAAAACACTCACCCTCCCATAAGCTATCATCTTCTTTAACCTCTTCAAGATATTTTAAAATTCCACCCTGAAGATGAAACACATTTTCAAAACCTTTTGATTTTAAATAAGCAGTAGATTTTTCACAGCGTATACCGCCAGTACAAAACATTGCAATTTTTTTATCTCGATATTTTTCTAAATTATTTTTGGTATAGGCTGGAAACTGCCGAAATGTCTCAGTATTTGGGTTAATTGAGCCCTTAAAACTACCTATTTCAAATTCATAATTATTTCGAGTATCAATTAAAACAACATCAGGGTCGTTAATGAGCTCATTCCAATCAGCTGGTTTAACATAAGTACCAGAAGAAAATGTAGGGTCAATATTTGATACGCCCAAAGTCACTATTTCCTTTTTTAACTTTACCTTAAGTCTTTTAAATGGAGGTTTCTCACTATAAGAAAATTTATACTCCAAACCAACTAGCCTCTTATCTTTTTGAAGGTAATCAAGGGATTTCATAATGCTATCGTTATCACCAGCAATGGTTCCATTCACTCCCTCTCTAGCCAACAATAAAGTACCTCTAATATTTAGCGAATCTAAAAATAATTTAAGAGGGTCTTGAATTTCTTCAAAGTCATCTAACCGAGTAAATTTATATAAAGCACAAATAGTGAGCATATTTCATAAATGAAAAAGTAGTGGATTAATTTTACTAGCCAGTTGTATTTTTTTTTTACTATTTAACCTTTTTTAATAAACATTAAAACTCCTTTAGGGCTCCACTATTATTAATACCGACAAGTGTATAATATTTTTCTTTTGCTTAACAAGCACAGCCAAATCAATTTAACTCAATAATGCTAAATAATATTCATAAGCCAAGTGACATAAAAAAACTAGACATTGAAGAATTAAATGCTCTTGCTGAAGAGATTAAATTATTTTTAATAGATAGTATTGAGCAAACTGGTGGACACCTTAGCTCAAACCTTGGAACTATTGAATTAACCCTGGCAATGCACTATGTATTTGACACCCCTAACGATACTTTTGTTTGGGATGTTGGTCATCAGGCGTACACCCATAAAATCCTAACTGGTAGAAAAGATTTAATGTCTACTCTGCGTCAGAAAGGTGGCTTATCTGGCTTTACGAAAAGAAGTGAGAGTGAACATGATGCTTTTGGAGCGGGTCACTCATCAACCTCAATAAGTGCAGCACTTGGTATTGCAATTGCAAACAAATTACAACATAAGTCTGACACATCAATAGCAGTTATCGGAGATGGGGCGCTAAGTGGAGGCATGTCATTTGAAGCCATGAATCATGCAGGCGATACTGATGCTAACCTGCTAATCATTCTAAATGATAACGACATGTCGATTTCTCAAAATGTTGGGGCTTTGAGCAAATATCTAACTAGACTTATTTCTGGAAAAATATACTCAACTATGAAGTCAAAATCTCTTGAGTTCTTAGAAAGATTGCCACGTGTTCAAAAATTTGCTAAACGCTCAGAGGAGCATCTAAAAGGGATGTTTCTTCCAGGAACGTTATTTGAAGAGCTTGGGATAGAGTATTTTGGACCAATTGATGGTCATGATATTCCCGTATTAATTAAAGCTTTACAAAATTTAAAAAATATTGAAAATCCTCGAATTCTCCATATCATTACTAAAAAAGGACATGGGCTTGAGGCTGCTGAGCAAAATCCATTAAAGTTTCATGGAATTTCTCCACCATCAAACTCAACTAACAACTTTCCAAGCTACAGCAAAGTTTTTGGAGAATGGTTATGTAATAGCGCCAAAAATGATGAAAGAATAATTGGTATAACACCAGCAATGTCTGAAGGATCTGGCATGGTTAATTTTGAAAAAAACTTTCCTGATCGCTTCATTGATGTCGCAATTGCAGAGCAACATGCTGTCACGCTAGCTGGAGGCATGGCGACCAAAGGATTAAAGCCAGTTGTTGCAATATATTCAACATTCTTACAGCGTGGTTATGACCAGTTTATTCATGATATCGCGTTACAAAATTTAAACGTTATTTTTGCTATTGATCGTGCAGGGCTTGTTGGAGCAGATGGAGCGACTCATGCTGGTATTTTTGACTTAAGCTTTTTGAGATGTATTCCAAATATTGTTATTATGGCGCCAAGCTCTTCTATTGAAATGTACAAGGCCCTTAATTTTTCTCTTAATTTTGATGGACCGGTTTGCGTAAGATTTCCAAGAGGAAAGTCAGTCATTGAAGAATTTACAACAAGTGCATCTATAGAAATTGGAAAAGGAAATATTGTGAGAACTGGTAAAGATATTGCTATTTTTGCATTTGGTAATATGCTTGAGCCAGCCCTTAGCGCATCTGAAAAAATTGATGCAACAGTTATTGATATGCGATTTGTTAAGCCGTTAGATGAAAATTTAATTATCGATACTGCTAACAGTTATAAAAAACTAATCTCCATAGAAGACAATACTGCAAGCGGGGGTGCTGGAAGTGCTATTAATGAATTACTTCAATCAAAAAATATTAAGACGCCGCTCCATATCCTTGGTGTCCCAGATCTAGTGACCGAACATGGATCTCAGGACGAGCTTTATTTACTTTATGGATTACATGAAGAAAATATCATTAATGTATCAAAAAATTAATGAAAGCGACTTTAAAAAAATATAGTCCAAAACGTGAAAATGTTAATTTAGGCTGGCTTAATAAACACCTAACTGATCCAGAGTTATGGAAATGGAATAAAAAATCTATTGCCAAAGGCCTTGCTATTGGTCTTTTTTGCGCTTTTCTTCCAGTTCCAATTCATATTCTATTAGCTGGCATCCTTGCGGTTACTTTTTCTGCAAATATTCTACTTTCATTGTTAGTTGTTTGGGTAAATAACCCAATCACAATAGTGCCAATTTTTTACTTTACTTATAAATTAGGTGCATCCATTATTGGAGTAGAAATGGATCCTGAATTTGAATTTTCATTTGGCTATTTGATGGATAACTTTTGGTCTGCGACACTCGCTCTATGGGTTGGAGGTCTAATTACCTCGACTGTAGCATCAGCATTAGGGTATTTTTCAGTTATTTCAATTTATAAATACAAAGCACTAAAGAGAGTTAAACGTTTGAAATAGGTATACGCCTTCTAATACTAGCCTCTAAAGTGTCAACTAGTGAGTCATTGTTAACCTTGCTGTGAGGCTTTCCATCTATATACATTAGATTTGGAGAGCCGCCAGTAAGTCCAACACTTACTTCCTTCGCCTCCCCTGGTCCATTAACAACACAACCAATTACAGCAACATCAATAGGCTCAGTTATATCTTCTAGACGAGCTTCAAGCTCATTAACAACTGCGATTACATCAAAATTTTGTCTTGAGCATGATGGGCATGCAATCAAATTAACGCCCTTTTTTCTTAAATGAAGTGACTTTAAAATATCAAAACCAACTTTTATCTCATCCACAGGATCCGATGCCAGAGAGACTCTAATAGTATCACCAATACCTTCACTTAAAAGTAAGCCCATTCCAATTGAAGATTTAACTGTTCCAGAGCGAAATGATCCAGCTTCAGTAATGCCTAGATGAAGTGGGTTATTAATTTGAGAAGCTAATTGACGATAAGCAAAAACAGTCATAAAAACTTCGGAAGCCTTTAATGAAACTTTAAAGTTATCAAAGTTTAGTCTATCCAAAATATCAATATGCCTAAATGCAGACTCTACCATTGCCTCTGGAGTTGGCTCAGTGTATTTTTTTTGTAAATCTTTTTCAAGGGATCCAGCATTAACACCAATACGAATAGGGATTCCATTATCTTTTGCGGCGGCAACAACCTCCCTTATGCGATCTTCTTTACCAATATTTCCAGGGTTAATTCTTAAACAGTCCGCACCATATCCTGCAACTTTTAAGGCAATTTTATAATCAAAATGAATATCAGTAATTAGAGGGATATTTACGCGTGTCTTTATTTTTTTAAACGCTTCAGCTGCATCCATAGTCGGAATTGAAACTCTAACAAAATCAGCTCCTGCTTTCTCAAGAGATAAGATTTGAGAAACTGTAGAGTCAACATCACAGGTATCAGTATTGGTCATGCTCTGAACAGTAATCGGAGCATCACCACCAATTGCGACATTGCCTACGAAAATTTTCTTTGAAACCCTTCTTTTAATTTTGTGTACTTGCTTCATAAGTGCTTATTACTTCGTCAAGATTTTCAGTTGCTTCATTAAATTCATCAGTAGAAATTACATCATCAGTATTTTCAACAATTTTATTTTCACTAACTTCATCAAGGCTTGGCTGACTAATTATGATGGAGTTTGTTTTACTTTCAGTTGCATCTTTTCCTGGAAAATAATACCATATAGCGCCAAAAATTAAAAAAAACAAAAAAAGCCAAAGTAGCCTCCTCTTTATAGGTTTTTTCTTTTTTGGATAATAATTAATCCCGTCCAGCACTTCTTCTGCTCTTATCTGCAACTTTTCCAGCTAATTGACCACATGCTGCATCAACATCATCACCACGCGTTCTTCTCGTAGTAGTTCGAATCCCTGATCGATAAAGAATATCTTGAAATTTATCAATAGCTGCATCATTAGAAGTTGTATATTTAGTTTCAGGGAATGGATTGAAAGGAATTAGGTTAACTTTAGCTGATTCTCCTTGAAACCAAAAATTTATTAGCTTTGAGAGTGCGTGAGCTTGATCAACAGAGTCATTAACACCCTTAAGCATAACGTACTCGAACATTACATGTCGCTCTTGAGTTCCAGCGTTCAAGTAGTAATGACAAGCTTTCATGAGCTCTTTAATAGGGTATTTTTTATTAATTGGGACAAGTATATCTCTTAATTCATCGTTAGGAGCGTGTAATGAGATAGCCAAACTTACTGGAACTGTGTCTGACATCCTCTTTAGTGCAGGAACAATTCCTGATGAAGAAACAGTAACTCTTCTCCTTGAAAGTCCAAATGCCCAATCATCCAAAAGGATATCACACGCATCATAAACAGGAGATTCATTAAGTAATGGCTCACCCATACCCATAAAAACTACATTAGAAATTCGCCTATCTTTAGCTTTCAAATGGTTTTGAGCAATTAATACCTGTGCAATAATTTCATGGTTTTCAAGATTACGATTAAATCCTTGATAACCAGTTGAGCAAAATGTACAAGCTAATGAGCAACCAACTTGAGAAGATATACAAAGCGTTCCTCTATCTTTCTGAGGTATGTAAACTGTTTCAATATGATTTTCTTCACCTAACTTTATTACCCACTTGATAACACCATCTTTTGAGTGATTTATGGAAGTAACTTCAGGAAGTGCAATAGAAGCAATCGCCTCAAGCTTTTGTCTTAAGTCTTTTGAAAAGTTGTGCATATCACCAAAGTCCAAAGCGCCTTGGTGATAAATCCATTGCATAATTTGTTTTGTACGAAATGGCTTTTCGTCTAAATCAGAAAAAAACTTCTTAAGCTTAACTTGAGTAAGTCCTAATAAGTTTTGTTTTTCTAACATCAGTAAGTCTCTTTTTAAGTTAATTATCTAGTTCTTGGGCAAACATCATCATCACCAAAAAAATAAGCAATTTCTATTGCTGCATTTTCGTGAGAGTCTGAACCATGAACCGCATTTTCGTCTAGAGACTCTGCAAAATCTGCTCTGATAGTCCCTGCATCTGCCTCTTTCGGATTAGTCGCGCCCATAATTTCACGATGTTTTGCAACTGCATTCTCTCCTTCAAGAACTTGGACCATAACGGGCCCAGATGTCATAAAGCTTACAAGATCTTTATAAAAAGGTCTATCTTGATGAACAGCATAGAATCCACCTGCCATTGCCTCATCTAAGTGAATCATTTTTGATGCAACAATTTTAAAGCCAGCATCTTCAAAACGAGAGTAAATTTGACCAATTACGTTTTTAGCCACAGCATCTGGCTTAATTATTGATAAAGTTTGTTCCATGAACAATCCTCAGTTGATTAAAAAGCCGGTATTTTACCATGCAGTTGCTTATTTCTCATGCTTAGAGATAAAAAACAAGACATGGTTGTTAATAAAAAAACCTTTTTATTGGATTAAGTTTTCTTAATTGATTTTTTTCGACGATAGTAATCCAATAAATCAAAAGCCCTGAAATAAGCGCTCGCAATTGGAAGAAACCATGGCTTTCCAAAATAGTAGGGTCTAGTTTGTAGAGGTGTACTCTCAAAGACAGTAACTTTTTGATTAGGATTTAACATTTTTAAAGCAGCCATATGCCCCAAATAAGGCGCCATTGCAACTCCATTTCCACAGTACCCTAACGCAGAATAAACCCCTTTATTAATACTAAGATTTGGTAATTGACTAAAACTAAATCCTGTAAATCCAGTCCAACAATGACTAATTTCAACACCCTCTAAAGAGGGAAAAATTTCTAAAAGCATTTTACGTAGAGTTGGTAATGCTTCTTCTGCAGAGATAGAGTGCATAGCTGCACGCGTTCCTAGCATTATTCTTGTACCGCAAGGCGTTGGCCTATAGTAGCAATAACGCTTACGAGTTTCAACCATACAATGACCGCCGGGTAATAGAGACTGAACTTTATCTTTACCAATATCCACTGTTGTTATTACGAAACTTGGAACTGGTAATACGCGTCTTGATAAATACTTAGAAAGATTTGACCTTGTATATCCATTAGTAGCCATAAGAACTTGCTTACAGTGAATTTTTGAATTTGGAGTTAGAACATCAAATCCATCTTGCTTTAATTTTGACAATTGAGTAATTTTAATTACAGGCCTGCTGCCAAAAACCTTTGCACCAGCCTCCAATGCAAGTTTTAATAAGCCATAATGAAATTTATGAGGATGGACTGAGCCATGATCTTGATAAAACTGACCTCCAAAGTATAAATCTGTTTTTATTGATTTGGGCATCATGTCAGGACCAATCATTTTAGAATTAAAGTCTTCGATAGCTTTTAATTTTCTTAAATTATCTGACATACTTACTTGATCCTTAGGGAGCCAGGATGTCCTTAATCTTCCGCAGGCCTGAAACTCGCAATCAATATTATTTACTGTAATTAAGTTGGTTGTAAAAGCTAGTGAAGCGTTCGCCTCTTTATGGAGTTCTGCGGCAATATCCTCGCCATATTTTTTCTTTGCTTGATCTGTTGAAACCTTATGACCAGAACCAAGCATACCGCCGTTCCTAGTACTTGCCCCAAATCCAATCATCTCTGAATCTAGAACAATGACATTTTTTCCAGACTTTGATAATGTTAAAGCTGCGCTTAATCCTGTATACCCAGCGCCAACAATTACAATATCTGCAGTTGAAGGAACCACATCAGTATTTTCGAATTGTGGCTGGCCTTCCCACCAGAAAGGTGTAAATTTAGTCATTTTGGAGTATTAGTTAAAAAACTTTTAAAATAGTATATCAACCATTTGAATTCAAAAATACATATTAATAATCTAAGTTATTAGATTTATAATATTCAAAATTACTCTTAATTATCTTTAAGTGTACCCTCAAGACTACTTCCAAAAAACTCCACTACTCTATTAGAAAAATCTTCCAGATACATAAATTTAACTCCAGCATGTATAGCATTTTCAGCCAGCCAAATTGTTAAGTTTGCTCCATATTTTTCTGCAAGAATTTTCATATCAGACGTATTATGAGGCAAAACCCTTGTATCAGAAGCTCCATGTATTGCAAATATTGGGCGGTCCTTATGGTTTATGAAGGCAAGCTTTGGAGAAGGCTCAAGTAATGTTTCATTACCAAATATAAATGCTGACCAAATAGCTCCCTTAGAAAGCCATGACGGATAACCTTCTCTTTTAAGCTCCTCTTCTACTATAGCATTAAGATCAGAATATCCAGAATCTAAAATAGCAGATTGAATCCTATCATCTAATCCAAAAGCAATTGCAGCTGTGCCTGCACCCATTGATAAACCATATATCCCAATTCGCTCAGGATTTATAGATTGAGTATTCACTAGCCAATCTACACTAGCAATAACATCACGGTACTCTTTAGTGCCAATGCTGATTTTTCCATCCTCAATACTTGACATACCATGATCACGCTGATCAAACAAAAGTGTATTGAAGCCAGCTTGATTTAATATAGCTGCAACTAATAATATGTCAGAGTCATACTTGCTTGACCTTAACCCGTGCGCTAGGATAATAACGGGAGCCTCACCAGCTCCATCACTGTTTATAGGAATCCACCATGCATCGATTTGGATTCCTTCATCACCACCAGCATATTGATGAGGCTCCCAATAATTAACAGTATATTTTTCAAAAGGAAAATCACTTTTTTTTGAATTATCTTGATAGCTACTAGGAGTATTATCGCAATCCAAAGAACATCCAGGATCAGCTTTTGCAAGTGTTGAATATATAAAGTATCCAATACCCATATAAGCTAGAGCGATAAATATAATCAGTCCAGTAAGCGAATAGCCAACTTTAGAATACCATTTTTTCATAATGTTTTTTCAAATAAAAAAAAAGGCACCCTTAGGCGCCTTTTTCAATAACTAATTTAGATACTAGTTACATGCGTCTTTCAATGCCTTACCAGCTTTAAATGCCGCTACATTTGAAGCTTTAATTTGAATCGTAGCACCTGTTTGTGGGTTACGACCACTGCGAGCAGCACGAGCTCTGACTACAAAGCTACCAAAGCCAGTTAGTTGGACTCCATCACCGCTTGCCATTGCTGAAGTAATAGCACCAGTTGTTGCGTTTAGCGCTCTTGCAGCATCAGCTTTAGATAAGTTAGCACCTGAAGCAATTGCATCAATTAATTCTGATTTATTCATTTTAATTCTCTCCAATAAAAGTTTGTTAAAAAATTAGATATGGCGTAAGAGGTAAATTTAAAACCTATTTCAGGAGGAAAGAATCAAAAGAAACCATCTGCCTCCAACACTGTATCTAATGGTTATTGTACTATCAAAATAAAGTTATTTGAAAAAATAATTAAAAAAAATATTTTATTCTAGCGATTCCCTTCCTTCAGTGCTCTTGCTTTATCCAATTTCCAATCTCTCTCTTTAATATCCTGACGTTTGTCATGGCCTTTTTTTCCCTTAGCTACGCCAATTTCTAATTTAACCCTACCTCTCGCCCAATAAAGTTTTAAAGGAACAACTGTAGCTCCTTTTTGAGTAATTTTTTCTTTAAGTCTATTAATTTCAAGTCTATTTAATAGTAATTTTCTAGTTCTTATTGGATCACATTCAACATGACTAGAGGCAGAGTTAAGTGGTGATATATGAGCGCCAAAAAGAAAGAGCTCATTGTTTTTATAGATTACATAGCTTTCAGTAATCTGAACTCTACTATCTCTAAGGCTTTTAACTTCCCAGCCGAGCAAACTTAAGCCTGCTTCAAGACTTTGTTCGATAAAATAGTCGTGCCTTGCTTTTTTATTTAAAGCAATAGTATTTGAATTATCTTTTTTATTTTTTGCCATGCATCGTATTTCAAAAAGCGCAATTGTTCCATATACACCCCAACAAATGTTTGAGTTAGTTAACAATATTGATGACTATTCTCAATTTTTAAATTGGTGTGATTCTTCCTCTATTTTAAATCAATCTGAGAACCAAATCACTGCGTCAGTCGAGATTAATAAAGGTGGCATTAAACAGGCGTTTTCAACTCTAAACACCTTAACTCCTTATGAGTCTATTTCAATGGAGTTAATTGATGGTCCATTTGATGAACTTACAGGTGAATGGCGTTTTGAGCCACTTGGTGAAAATGCGGCAAAAATTCACTTGGATCTTCAATTTAAATTTAAATCAATGCTTATTGACATGGCTTTGTCGCCTGTTTTTAAAAATATTGCTAATTCACAATTAGACTCTTTTGTCGCAAGAGCAAAATATATTTATGGCTAAACTTATTGCTTTAAATAAACCATTCGGAGTTATTTGTCAGTTTAGTGGCAATGATAATACATTATCTGACTATATTAAAATACCAAACGTCTATCCAGCAGGAAGACTTGATAAAGACTCAGAAGGTTTAGTGATTCTTACAGATGATGGCAAGTTACAAAACTTAATATCTAATCCAAAATATAATAAAACTAAAACCTATGTTGTTCAAGTTGAAGGAGAGATGTCTGATACTGCAGCTAATGCTCTTCAGAAAGGCGTAGAACTTAAAGATGGAAATACTAAAGCTGCAATCGTCAAAATCATTGAAGAACCTAGTTGGCTTTGGGCAAGAACACCACCAATAAGAGTAAGAAAAAATATACCCACTTCGTGGATTGAAATTTCAATAAGTGAAGGAAGAAATCGTCAAATAAGAAGAATGACGGCTTGTGTAGGGTTTCCAACGCTAAGGCTAATTAGAACAAAAATTGATAAATGGGACTTAGGAGCTATTAGCTCAGGATCTTATGTCGCTCTTTAATCTAGCTTATGAAGCACTCATTTGTAATAATGTAGAAAAAAAAATTCTACTAATTCATGATTTAAAAAAATATCAAATACCATCTGACATTAGTAAATCTAAAGTTAATATAATTAAAATACTCTCTCCAGGAAGGCCTTTAAAACCAAATTTAGTTGATTTCAAGGGAGCTCCAAAAAGAGATCGATCAGATTTAGGTATGATAAAAAATATTCACGCCATTTGTCATATTGAATTTAATTCGATAAATTTGGCTCTAGATGCAATCTATAGATTTCAGGAAATGCCTCATCAGTATTATGCAGACTGGATTAAGGTCGCCAATGAGGAAACAATTCACTTTTCACTTATCAAAGATTACCTTAAGTCTGTTGGATATAGTTATGGTGATTTTGATGCCCATAATGGTTTATGGCAAATGACAGTTGATACAGATTATGATGTTTTATCAAGAATGGCTCTAGTTCCTAGGGTTTTAGAGGCTAGAGGTTTAGATGTAACCCCAAGAATTAGAAAAAAATTTAAAGATTCAAACCTTCATAAGATGGTTGAAATTTTAGATATTATTTTTAAAGATGAAATTGGACATGTAAAGATTGGAAACTATTGGTATCAATACCTTTGCCAAAAAAGAGGTCTTGACCCAATTAAGACATTTGATTTGTTAATAAAAAAGCATATTGGGACTAATTTGCGAGGACCATTTAATATTGAAGCAAGGCTTTTATCAAATTTTAGTCAAAATGAATTAGATTATCTCGAGCATCCTGAGTTGCTAGAAACTAACTAATTTCATCCATGGCTTGATTTGCCAAAAGATCCGCCATGTCATTTCCTGGGTCATCACTATGCCCTTTAACCCAGTGCCAATTAACAGAAAACTCTTGATTAAGGCCATCTAATTGCTTCCAAAGCTCTACATTTTTAACAGGCTTTTTATTAGCTGTCTTCCAACCTTTAGCCTTCCAACCTTCAATCCAATCATTTATACCTTGAATAACATACTTCGAATCTGTATATAAATCGACAGTTATGTCACTAGATTTTAGAGCTTGTAGCGCTTTAATTGAGGCGGTAAGCTCCATCTTATTATTTGTTGTATCCAGTTCGGAGCCTTTTAATTTCTTGTCATGATCTTTGTATCTCAGCCATGCGCCCCAACCACCAATTCCAGGATTTCCTCGGCATCCACCATCTGTATAAATTACAATTTTTTCCATGAGCTAATTATCTACATTAATTTGAAACCAGAACTCTAGCAAAGCTAGGTGCCACAATCTCGATCCATTCAAAGCTGTCATATAATCTTTAGGAGAGTTAATCACTTTATTAATATACTGGTGATTAAAAACACCCCTATTTTGACAAGCACTCGATAAAAGTATATCAGACATAAATTCCAAGAAATCACCCTGAATATACTTTAAAGCAGGCATTGGAAAATAACCTTTTTTTCGATCAATTACTGAGTCTGGGAGAAGCCCTCTTGAAATTTGTTTTAAAGGGTATTTCCCTCCATCTCTCATTTTTAATGAAGGTGGAATACTTAACGCCCATTCAACAAGATCAGTATCCATAAATGGAACTCTAGCCTCCAAGCCCCATGCCATTGTCATATTATCAACTCTTTTAACTGGATCGTCGACAATCAATCTTGTCATATCTGTACGAAACACTCTGTCAATAAAAGAATCAGCACCTGGCTTTAAAAATTCCTTATTAAGCCAGTTATGAGTATGATTTTCTCCTTGGTATATTGATGACACTGTTTGCAAATACTCATCATGAGGCCTGTCCACATAATGCTTTGAAAAACGCTCTACTTCATTGCCTTGCTCATTAGCCATTCTTGGATACCAAAAATATCCAGCAAAAGCCTCATCTGCGCCTTGTCCAGATAAAACAACCTTAGTATGTTTTGAGACCTGTTCAGAGAGTAAATAAAAAGCTACTGCATCTTGGCCAACCATTGGCTCAGACATATTCAAAACAGCCTCTGATAATCTTGGGAGCACCTCTTTATTACTTACTTGATACTTTTTATGTTGGGTGTTAAATCTTGAAACAATTTGATCTGAATACTCAAACTCACTCCCAACTTCATCATCAATATCCTCAAACCCTATTGAAAAAGTACGAATATCTTCATGTCCCGCTTCCTTTAAAAGGGCAACTATAAGCGATGAATCCAGGCCTCCAGAAAGTAAAACACCAATAGGAACATCTGAAGCAGACATTCTTTTCATAACTGCTGCAGTTAATAATTCATGCGTTCTTTCAATATAGTCTTGCTCTGAAATATTTTCCTCAAGCCTCTTAGCATTTGGGTGCCAATATGTCTTTTCTCGTAATTTACCATTAATGCTTAACGTAATAAATGTACCAGGCTTTAATTTATGAATTCCATTAATAATTGTGTTTGGAGCTG
The DNA here is from genome assembly GCA_905614365.1 of uncultured Candidatus Thioglobus sp. Lineage (GTDB taxonomy): Bacteria > Pseudomonadota > Gammaproteobacteria > PS1 > Pseudothioglobaceae > Pseudothioglobus. The sequence continues at coordinate 49,740 of CAJQSO010000025.1, read as the reverse complement.
GAACAACTCCGTGAAGAGATAACTGTTGATGTAAAGCAACAGGATTAATACTTTTATCAAGTTTTTGAGTAAGTAATGCTTGTGAATTTGATGCAAAAGTAAATGCCTTGGGTGTAATATTGAAATAAAGAGGCTTAATGCCCATCCTATCTCTTGCAACAAAAAGTTGCTGAGAAGATTGATCCCAAATAGCAAATGCAAACATACCGTCAAGGTGATTAACGCAGTCTTCTCCCCATAAATGAAAAGCCTTTATTATTACCTCTGTATCGGAGTTTGAAAAAAAGACATAACCCTTGCTAATTAATAGTGCGCGTAATTCCTTATAGTTGTATATTGTTCCGTTAAAGACTAAAGTTAATTTAAGAAGATCATCTACCATTGGTTGAGAGCCTAAATTCGACAAATCTATAATACTCAAGCGCTGATGCCCAAAACCAATCTTACCTTCAAGCCACTTTCCATTAGAATCTGGCCCTCTTCTGGCAAGCTTACTCATCATATCATTTAGAGATTTTGTAGAAACAAACTCTCCATCAAAACGAAATTGACCACAAATACCGCACATAAATTAAACCCTTAAACTATAAAATTAAAATTTCAGAACTACTAACAAATATAAAAACTTGTTATGTATTTCTATAATTGAGGCTATGTTAGAAATGTAAAATAGTCATTTTATCAAGTATTACTAACAAATAATGTCTGAAACACTCTACGATAAATTAATGAGCGCTCATATGGTCCATGACCAAGATGGAGCATCACTTATTTATATTGATCGTCAGCTAATTCATGAAGTTACTTCACCACAAGCATTTGAAGGTCTTGCTTTAGCTGGAAGAAAAATTTGGCGCAATGAGTCTAACTTGGCAGTTCCTGATCATAACGTTCCAACTACTGAAAGATCAAGTGGAGTTAGTAGTATTACTGACCCGATCTCAAGACTTCAGGTTGAAACCCTAGATAAGAATTGTGAAACATTTGAGATAAATGAAATTCAAATGAATGACATCCGTCAGGGCATTGTCCATGTTATTGGGCCCGAACAGGGTGCAACACTTCCTGGAATGAGTATCGTATGTGGCGATTCACATACAACAACTCATGGCGCGCTTGGAGCTTTAGCTTTTGGTATTGGAACTTCTGAAGTTGAGCATGTCCTTGCAACTGGGTGTTTATGGCATAACAAAGCTAAAAATATGAAGATTGAAATTAATGGCTCATTAGCAAACAATGTAAGCCCTAAAGATGTTGCATTATACATAATTGGAAAAATAGGCACAGCAGGCGGAACTGGATTTGCAATTGAATTCTGTGGCTCAACAATTCAAAATATGAGCATTGAAGGTCGTATGACACTTTGCAATATGTCAATTGAAGCTGGAGCAAAGGTTGGAATTGTCGCCGTTGATGATAAAACCATTAGCTATGTTAAGGGTAGGCCTTTTTCACCAAAAGCAGAGGATTGGGACTTAGCTGTAGAGTATTGGAAAACTCTTCATAGTGATCCAGATTCAAATTTTGATGAATCAATATTAATTGATGCAAACCTTATTAATCCTCAAGTAACTTGGGGCACGTCTCCAGAAATGGTCGTAGATATTAACGGTTCAACGCCTGATCCTCAATTAGAAAAGGATGAAGTTAAGGCCGAAAGTATTCGTAATGCTTTAAAGTACATTCATTTAGAACCAAACACTTCAATGAGTTCAGTTGCAATAGATAAAGTGTTTATTGGCTCTTGTACTAACTCAAGAATTGAAGATTTAAGAATTGCAGCCTCAGTTGCCAAAGGTAAAAAAATTGCGAACAATATAAAACTTGCACTTGTAGTTCCAGGCTCTGGGCTTGTGAAAAAACAAGCTGAAGACGAAGGGCTTGATAAGATTTTCAAAGATGCAGGGTTTGAATGGCGGGAGCCAGGATGCTCAATGTGTCTTGCAATGAATGCAGATAAACTAGAAGTAGGTGAGAGATGCGCGAGCACCTCAAATAGAAATTTTGAAGGGAGACAAGGTCAGGGTTCGTTTACTCATCTAGTAAGTCCAGCAATTGCAGCAGCAAGCGCTATTGCAGGTCATTTTTCAGGGGTCGAATTATGAAAAAATTTACCTCTTTGATCTCTATTGCTACTCCTTTAGATCGAGCAAATATTGATACAGATGCAATCATTCCAAAACAGTTCTTAAAATCCATTAAAAAAAGTGGATTTGGACCTAACTTATTTGATGAATGGCGTTATTTAGATCATGGTGAGCCTGGTATGGATAATTCAAAACGACCAATCAACCCTGATTTTATATTAAATAATCCTAAGTACTCAGAGGCACAAATTTTACTAACCAGAAGAAACTTTGGTTGTGGGTCTTCTAGAGAGCATGCTCCATGGGCATTAGAAGACTTTGGATTTAGAGCAATTATTGCACCTAGCTTTGCTGATATCTTCTATAACAACTGCTTTAAAAATGGCATTCTTCCAGTTGTTTTAAGTAACGAGATTGTGGATGAGCTGTTTGAATATACTGGGAAAATAGTTATTAATCTTGATGACCAAAGTGTAACCACAGATGAGCATTCTTTTAGATTTGATGTTGACCCTGAAAGAAAACGAAGACTTATCAACGGGCTTGATGATATTGGTTTAACATTGCAGTACGAGGATCAAATACGTTTATTTGAAACAGAGCACTTTAAGAAGCACCCCTGGTTATGATTGGTCACCTAAAAGGTAAAATTATTAGCAAGAATCCACCCGAAGTACTCCTAGAAGTTGCAGGTATTGGCTATGAAATACTTTGCCCTATGTCCACGTTTTATCAGCTTGATAAGACCTCAGAAGATACATTATTGTTCACTCACCTAAGTATCAAAGAAGATGCTCACACATTATTTGGGTTTATCACTAAAGATGAAAAAAGTATTTTTAGAGAGTTAATAAGGGTTAACGGTGTTGGCCCTAAAGTTGCTCTTGCAATTTTGTCACACCTTTCTGTAAAAGCTCTGATTGAATGTATTTCAAATGAGGACGCAGATCTCTTGGCAAAAACACCAGGAATTGGCAAGAAAACTTCCCTTAAACTAATTGTAGAACTTCAAGACAGGCTGAGTAAGCTTGAGTTAGTTGGAAGCCCTGATAGCACGAATGAGTTTAAGCAGAGTGGCAATCCAAATAGCATGCAAGCTATTGAGGCACTTCAGTCTCTAGGCTTTAAAACGAAGGAAGCCAATAAAATGGTTTCAAAAATTTCTGACCAAAACCTATCAACTGAACAACTTATTCGCTTAGCACTTCAAAACAAATAATTAGACAGCTAGCTTCTTTCTAGAAAACTTTGTTTTAATTCTTCCGAGCATATTAATGAAATCATAGTTCATGAGATACATGCAAGGCAAAAGAACTAAAGTTAAAAGCGTACCAAACATTAATCCATAACCTAGTGCAAGAACCATAGGTTGTAAAAATTCATCTTTACCTCCAACTCCATAAGCAAGTGGCAATACTCCTGCCATTGTCGTTAGAGTAGTAAGCACTACCGCTCTTAAACGATCCCTTGAACCTTTAGCAATCCAAATAATTTTGTCTTCTAGATTAGCACTTTTTTGCTTAATATAATTTAAATGACTTACCATAACCAAAGAGTCGTTAACGATAACCCCCATTAAACCTAAAGCTCCTGTTAGAGCAAAAAAACTTAGGGAATAACCGTGAAAATGAAATGCCCAAATTACCCCAATAAGTGCAAATGGAAAGCTTGCTAAAACAAGAAGTGGCTGTGAGTATGAGTTAAATAGTATAGCAAGAATAAGGAAAATACCAATAATTGCTACAATAAAAGCGTAAAGAAAATCTTGTAATGAGTCAATTTGCTCTTGCGCTCCACCGCCCGTAATGATCGATACTTGTGGAAAATTAACTGGAAGATTTAGCTGCTCCAAGGAGGCTTTCAAAGTTTTGGTTTTATTTGTCACCCGCTCATCAATAGTTGCTGTAAGTTTAATGGACCTATCACCATCAAAATGATTGTAATCAGGCTCCCCCATAATTTCGCGAAGCGTTGAGAATTGACTCATTGGTATTAATTTGCCTTGACGATTTTTAACCGAGGTACTCTTAATGAAATTTTCAGTGTAATCATTTTCACCAATATAAACCCGGACATCTTCCTCATTTCCAGCAATAGTTATATCAGTAACATAAGAGCCTGAAAATGCTGTTCTAAGATGTCTATAAACTGACTGATAGTCAACACCTAAACGCGCCATCTCATCAAAATCAAGTACTGTCTCAATTCTAGGTTTACCAATCTCATCATTACGATCTATGTCATCAACACCTTCAATTGCACTGAGAATCTCTTCAAATTTATTTGCAGCTGAATTTCTCTGAGAATCATTTTCAGAAACAAGTGTGACCTCAATATCAGCCCCTCTAGGTGGCCCAGGAGCAATTAAAGTTATATCAATTTTGTCTGCCCCTTCTACATTTGCAACTAAAGCTTCTAGCTTATCTGCCATGTCTTCAGCTGTTCTTTCTCTGTCACTAGTTGGAGTAAGAGTAATTTTAATATTTGCAACGTTTGTGAAATAACTTCCAATCTTGCTTGTGAAAGAATCTATATCAACACCTATCTCATTAGCAATTATATTTTCAACCTGTATAACAATATTTTCAGTATAGGCAGCAGAGCTTCCATTTGGAGTTTCAATATTTGAAAAGATTACTGTTGCACCCCTTGAAGGAAATAAATTAAAAGGAATATTTTTGACAGCAAAAATTGTTGAATAAATTAGAAGAGCAATAAATAAAGGAACAATTAAATAACGCCATCTTAAGACATGGTGCATCATCCTGTTATAAAGATTTTCAAATGGGATAAACCAAGTCTTTTGCTTTTCCACTTTTTGAGTAGCAAGGTGAGCTGGCAGAGCAAAGGTAATCTCTAAAAAAGAGATTCCTAAAGCAAATATTACAACAACAGGAAGTACATAAATAAACTTTCCTAATGTTCCAGACATTAAGAAGAATGATGACATCACAAGCATGGTCGATATTATGGTTGTGATTACAGGCATAATAACTCGCTTAAGACCTGTGACAACATTTTTATAGAGATCTCCTCCCTTTGCCTTGTAGTGATGAATACTTTCAGCAATAACAATGCTATCATCCACTACAATCCCCAGCACAATGATAAAACCTGATAGAGATATTAAATTTATTGTGTTACCTGTTAGCCCCATAAAGGCAACTGTTCCTAATAAAGTTACAGGGATGCTGACAGCAACCCAAAATGCAGTTTTTATTGAAAGAAAAACACCTAAAACGACAAGCACTAGTGCAAGGCCAATATAGCCATTTTTTAGGATTATATCAATCCTATTGGCAACAGCTAGTGAAGAGTCATCAGTAAAAAAAATGTTAATTTCATCTGGGTAATACTCTTGCAATTCAGATACTCGTTCTTTAACTCTTTTTGCTGTTCTAATAATATCCGCTTGACTAGTTTTTTTAATCTCAAGAATAAAACCCTTAGTTCCGTTTACTCGCGTTATTGATGTTTCTTCTTCCTCACCTCTAAAAACTTCAGCAATATCAATAAGTCTTATAACTGGACCATCAAAGCTAGATTTAATAACAACATTTTTAATATCATCAACACTTTCAAATTCAGACAATATGACAATATTTTTCTCTAAGTCCTGTTGGTTATTATCTCCAACCGTAAAACGAGCATTTCTAGAAGAAATTGCAGAAATAACCTCATTAATAGACATGTTGTATTTATCAAGCATGTCTGGATTGACTTTAATTTGAATTTCACTATCTAGATAACCACTTTTATCCACTGCAGAAACACCTTTGACTTTCAGAAGAGCCGTCTCTAGATCATCAGTAATTTGTCTTGACTGATCATAATCTATCAAAGAGCCATCAATATTAATAGTAATAATTGGGAATTCAGAAACATTAAAATCAACTACTTGAGGCAAATTTGTAACCTCTTCAGGAAAACTTTTAACCTGATTTACGGCATTTCGAACATCATTTTTTACTGTCTGAACATTCTTAAGGTCAGCCTCTAAAGTAACAATAATAGATGAGAGACCTTCACGAGAGGTAGAAGATATTTCCTTAATTCCACCAACGCTTGATAATTCTTTTTCGATTACATTTGTAACCGCTTTTTCAACATCTTCAGGAGATGCTCCAGGATAAGCAGTTGTAACACTAAGGATTTCAAAATCAACCGCTGGGAACTGATCTCTTTGCATTCCAACAACCGCGAGTGTTCCTATTGCGATAAAGGCAAGAGAAAAGACTAAGGCAAACTTTTTTTGTCTAACTAAAAAATTTAAAAATGAATCCATAATGTTATTTTAATATAGCTCAAATCGAATGATTATATAGGCGAAGCATGAAGAAACAGTGAAGAGTTTATGAACTCTTTGACCTTTTCCTTAGATTTTCAGTGAGCAATCTTTTACGGATTCTAATGCTATGAGGAGTAACTTCTACTAACTCATCATCATCAATAAACTCTAGTGCTTGCTCTAAATCTAAAGTAATCTTTGGAGTTAATGCAACCGCCTCATCAGTGCCTGATGCCCTCACATTAGTTAACTGCTTTCCTTTCATGACATTAATTACAAGATCTTTATCCCTTGTATTGATACCAACGACCATACCTTCATAGATATCCTCACCATGGCCCACAAAAAACTTACCACTTTTCTGTAAGTTAAATATCGCATAGGCAACAGACTTACCTTGGTTCATTGAAATTAAAGATCCATTCATTCTTTGGCCAATCTTTCCATCTTTTTGGGGTCTATAAGAGTCAAATGTTGAGTACATAAGGCCAGTTCCAGTGGTTGCTGTTAAAAACTCAGTTCGAAATCCAATTAACCCTCTAGCTGGAATTATAAAATCAAGTTTTACTCGGCCTTTTCCGTCTGGAGTCATATTTGACAGCTCTGCCTTTCTTTCACCTAATTTTTCCATCACTGAGCCCTGGTGAACAGATTCAACATCTACCGTTAAATCTTCAAAAGGCTCACAAGTAACGCCATCAATTTCTTTAAGAATAACTTGAGGTCTGCCTACTGATAATTCAAAACCCTCTCTTCGCATGGTTTCAATCAAAATTGAAAGATGCAGCTCTCCCCTTCCTGAAACCACAAACTCTGAAGAGTCTTTAGTATTCTCAACTCTTAAAGCTACATTATAAATAAGCTCTTTATCGAGTCTTTCTCTTATATTTCTGGATGTTATGTATTTTCCATCTAGCCCAGCAAAAGGGGAATCATTAACTCTAAATGCCATACTAACCGTTGGCTCATCAACACTTAAAGGAGGCAGTGCCTCAACTTTGATTGGATCACAAATCGTGTCTGATATTGATATGTTTTCAATGCCAACTACTCCAACAATATCACCTGCATTAGCAGAACTAACATCATGCCTCTCAAGGCCATTAAAACCTAATAGCTGAACGATTTTAACGTTGCGCCTAATTCCATCAGGAGAAATTAAAACATTCTGCATATTTTTCTTTGCAATACCTCTTTCGATTCTTCCAATTCCAATAGCTCCAACAAATGAAGAGTAATCCAATGAGGTTATTTGCATTTGAAATGGACCATCAATATCCACCTTAGGAGCTGGTGCTTTTTCAACAATTAATTCAAACATTGGCGTCATATCACCTTCTCTAGCACTATTATCTGTAGATGCGTATCCACCTAGTGCTGATGCATATATAACTGGAAAATCTAATTGCTCTTCAGTTGCTCCTAACTGATCAAAAAGCTCGAATACCTGATCAATTACCCAGTCAGGTCTAGAGCTGTCACGATCAATCTTATTAATCACCACAATTGGGTTAAGACCTTGCTCAAAAGCTTTCTTTGTAACAAAACGAGTTTGTGGCATTGGACCATCACTAGCATCTACTAAAAGCAATACACTATCGACCATAGAAAGAACCCTTTCGACCTCACCACCAAAGTCAGCGTGACCTGGAGTATCAACAATATTGATTCTATAATCGCCCCATTTAATAGCAGTATTTTTTGAACTGATAGTAATTCCTCTTTCTTTTTCAAGATCATTAGAATCCATCATTCTGTCAGTCGCCTTAAAACGATCATCAAAAGTTTGTGATTGAGAAAGTAATTTATCTACTAACGTAGTCTTTCCGTGATCAACGTGAGCGATAATTGCTATGTTTCTTAAATTGTTTGCCATTTAATAATGTACTCATAAAAAATCGATGTCGTATTATCCCGTAAAAACCCAACAAAGCCCAAGCTAAATCAAAAATCAATTTACTATTGCTGGATAGCCTTCTCTTATAAAATACATGTAATATTCTATTTATTTTTAAAGCTGTGGCAAAAAAAGGAAGCTCTCGTCGCTGGATGCAAGAACATTTAAGTGATGAATACGTAAAAAAAGCACAAAAAGAGGGCTATCGATGCAGAGCAGTCTATAAGCTCCTTGAAATTATTGAAAAAGGCCAGCTTATTAAAAATGGTGACAAAGTTTTAGATTTAGGCGCTGCCCCTGGAGGATGGTCACAAGTTGCTGTGAAGTTTACAGGTAAATCTGGACAGGTAATTGCGAGTGATATTTTGCCAATTGAAGAAATCAGTGGAGTTAATTTTCTTCAGGGAGACTTTACAGAGCAGTCTGTATATGATGATTTAATATTAATGACTGATGGAAATAAAATAGATACTGTTTTGTCTGATATGGCGCCAAACATGAGTGGCCAACTATCTGTTGACCAACCTAAGTCAATGTATTTAGCTGAATTAGCTTTAGATATGGCTATTAAAACCTTATCAAAAAATGGAAGCTTCATCGTTAAAGTCTTTCAGGGTGATGGTTTTGATGGATATGTTAAAAATGCGAGAAATGTTTTTAAAAAAGTTTCTGTCATCAAACCAAAAGCATCTCGTCCTAGATCTAAAGAAGTTTATTTATTAGCAAGTCAGTTAAAATAAATCCTTATGCAAAATTTTAGTGAAATTCATGCTCTCATGAAGAGCGACCTAGTGATGATGGATGAAATTCTGGTTAATCGACTAGATTCAAATGTCGATCTTATTAGTCAAATGAGCCAGTATATTATCAATTCAGGTGGAAAGCGAATTAGACCCCTTCTTCTACTTTTATGCGCTAGAGCAACGAACTATAAAGGTGATTATCATTACTCAATGGCAGTAGTAATTGAACTCATTCATACTGCAACGCTTCTTCATGATGATGTTGTAGATGGATCATCCACCCGTCGAGGCCAAGAGACTGCAAATGAATTATGGGGAAATGCTCCAAGTGTTTTAGTTGGTGACTTTCTATATTCTAGGGCATTTGAAATTATGGTTGAGCCAAACTCGATGCAAATAATGAAAATCCTGTCTAAAGCAACCAACCAGATTTCAGAAGGAGAGGTACTTCAGTTATTAAATATTAAAAATGCTAACGTTTCTCAGTCAGAATATTTTGAGGTGATTGAAAGGAAAACAGCTTGCCTTTTTAAGGCTGCATGCCAAATAGCTGGAATTTTATCTGAATCTGATAAAGATATAATTAATGCGCTTGGTAGTTTTGGAATGCATTTGGGTAATGCTTTTCAGATTATCGATGACACCTTAGATTATGAGTCAAATTTTTCTGTTATTGGTAAAGAAGTTGGTGATGACTTATCTGAAGGAAAAGTTACCCTACCAATGATTTATGCGCTTGAAAATACGAAAGGAAGTGAAAAAGAAACACTATCTAATGCCATAACAAATGCAGACTCTTCAAATATAGATAATATTGTTAATATTCTTCTTAGTGTTAATGCATTTGAATATAGTCGCAAAGTAGCAAAAAATGAATCAAATTTAGCACTTAAGTCTCTTGAAATTATTCCTAACTCAGAATATTGCTCTGCACTAAAACTATTATGTGAACTTTCACTAGATAGAAGTTCTTAATACGCTTAATGCTTACAACAATACTTAAACAGCAGATTCGCTCTTCCTTTGAAGATGCAAAAAAACAATTACCAAATTTCAGTAACCGTTCATCTCAAAATAGAATGATTGCTGAGATTTCAAAGACATTGACAGGTGAGTATGCTGATTCAAACCCAATCATATGTGTTGAAGCTCCAACTGGAACTGGGAAAACTATGGCATATCTAGTCAGCTGCTTGCCTATTGCAAAAGCATCAAAAAAGAAACTAGTTATAGCATCTGCAAATGTAGCACTTCAAGAACAAATTCTAAATAAAGACATTGTTGAAGCAGAAAAATATTCTTCAGTTGATTTTGAATATGCTTTAGCTAAAGGAAGATCAAGATATGTTTGTATTCGAAACTTAATTAACCTAACAGAAGATAATTCAAACTCCCCTTCTCTTATAGATGACGCTCTTCTTTGGGATGAAAAGCCAAGTAAAAATGAATTAGATGTTCTAAGTGAAATGACTGATAACTATTCTGCTACAAGGTGGAGTGGGGAAATTGATGACCTTGACAGCCCACCTGAAAACAAATTATGGCAAAAGATTGCCTGCAATCGATTTACATGCAACTCAAAAAATTGTGAGTTTTATAATGACTGTGCTTTTTTTAAAGCTAGAAAAAAAGCCTCACAAGCTGACGTAATTATTGCAAATCATGATCTAGTCTTAGCTGATATTATTAATGGAAACAATGTTCTTCCTGAGGTTGAAGATTGTATTTTTGTTTTTGATGAGGCTCATCATTTATCTCAAAAAGCTCTTTCTCATTTTTCACTGGGCGGAAGTACTGAGTTCATGAAGACGTCGATCCGCCAATATCAGAGCGCTATAGATCAAATTATTAAAATTACAAAAACTACAGCTCCTCTAAGTTATATTGAAAAAACAGACGAAGCTATAGTTGAGTTAATTGAGGTCATCTCAAATCTTGAATATCAAGATGATATCCATCTATTTACCATAACTGGCATACCTAGTGAAATACTTAATCTCACTAAACAGATATTAATCTTCTTTAATTCTGCGTATAAAGATTTTATGGAGCATAAAGATAATTGGGAGGAATACTATAAAAGCAACAATATTGACCAGTCTATTACTGATAACTTAAATAATATAATTGGTCAAAATAACCAAAATCTATCTTCAATTTTGTCACTTCTAAATACATTTAATCAAAGTCAAAATCAAGAACAAGCTCCAACTAGCAACTGGATAAGTCAATCAAAACTTGCTAATAAAAAGAATAATTATCAACTAAACACAGCAAAAATTGATGTTTCTAACTATTTAGACAAACTCATATGGTCTAAAGCAGCAGGAGTTGTTTTTACATCCGCTACATTGTCTGCCCTTGGAAGTTTTGACAGATTAAATCAGCAGCTTGGATTAAAGTCACTAGAAAATCAGTATCTTCGCTTAGCGTCTCCCTTTAGTCATGATTCAGTTGATTTTATAATTGCCAAAATTAAAGCGAGCCCGACTCAGTCTTTTGATCATACTCAAGAAATTGCGTTGGAGTTAAAAAAACGTATAGATACCTCATCAGCAACGCTGGTGCTTTTTGCATCAAACAATCAAATGCAAAGTGTAGCAGACCTAATAGAAAAATCATTAGATTGTGATCTATTCATTCAAGGTGAATATAGCAAAAAAAATATCCTTGAAAGACATATTGAAAATAGAAAAAATGGCAAAGGCAGCATAATCTTTGGTCTTGACAGCTTTGCTGAAGGCGTTGATCTGAAAGGTGATAATTTGAACCACGTAATCATTGCTAAGTTAAGGTTTAGTGTCCCGACCTCACCAATTGAAAAAACAACCCAATCGTATCTTGAATCATTAAACAGAAATTCATTTATGGAAATTTCTTTACCTGACGCTTCATTAAGATTAATACAAGCTTGTGGGAGACTTATAAGAACAGAAACAGATACTGGAAAAATTACTATTTTTGATAATAGACTTGTAACAAAGTTTTATGGAAAACACCTTATCAAAGCCCTCCCAAACTTTAATATTGTGATAGAAAAAAACTAATTAAATTTTATATAATCATTAACAAAAAAGGCACCTTAAGCGCCTTTTTTTTGTAAACTAATTCACTACTAATTACAAGCACCTTTCAATACTTTACTAGCTTTAAATGCTGGCGCATTTGAAGCTTTAATTTGAATCGTAGCGCCTGTTTGAGGATTACGGCCGCTGCGAGCTGAACGCGCTCTAACTAGAAAACTACCAAAACCTGTAATGGCAACAGAATCGCCTTTTGCTAATGCACCAGTAATAGCGCTAGTTGTTGCTTCTAAAGCGCGAGCTGCGTCTGCTTTAGATAAACCTGAGTGATCAGCAATGGCTGAAACTAAGTCTGATTTATTCATTTTTATAACTCCAATATATTATGTGTTTAAATTAAAGATTAGTAGAATTTTTTGATAAATATTCTTCCACACCTTCAGCTGATGCCTTCATTCCCTCATCTCCTTTATTCCATCCTGCAGGACATACTTCACCATACTCAGTATGGAAATCAAGCGCATCAACCATTCTTAACATTTCATCAACATTTCTACCTAAGGGGTGGTCATTTACTACTTGATGGCGTACAACAAAATTCTCATCAATTAAGAAAGATGCTCTCAAAGCAGTTCCCTCAGGATGGACAATTCCATAGGCATCCATAATTGCATGATCCATATCTGATACTAATGGAAAATCAATTGCACCAATACCACCATCATTGATCGCAGTATTTCGCCAAGCATTATGAGTGTGCCTTGAGTCAATAGAAACTCCAACTAACTGAGCGCCACGTTCAGCAAAAGCTGCCACTCTATGATGGTGCGCTAATATTTCTGTTGGACATACAAAAGTAAAATCTAAGGGATAGAAAAATAATACAATTTTTTGCCCTTTAAAACTAGATAATTGAAAATCTTCTACAATTTGTCCATCAGCAAGAACTGCGGTTGATGTAAAGTCTGGTGCTTGTTGTGTAACTAATACGCTCATAATTTTTCCTTTTTTTAATTATTAATAAATTCCGCTTACTTTTTAAACTTAGCTGCTTCTTCTGAACCACCTGTTGCTGTTCCTTTGGAGTATGAATGGGCACCCATTCCTGCAAGATCTCCATTTTGCACAATAAGATATTCATTCCTTATTTCCTCATTAGCAAAGAAGCATTCTAATATTTCTCTAACACCATCAGCATATCTTGCTTGTGCCGTTAAAGAAGTTCCACTTGTATGAGGGGTCATACCATGATTTGGCATTGTTCTCCATACATGATCATTTGGTGGTGGTTGTGGAAACCAGACGTCACCGGCATATCCAGATAATTGTCCAGATTCACATGCTCGAGCAATAGCATCCTTGTCGCATATCTTGCCTCGTGCTGTATTAATTATATAAGCACCTTTTTTACACTTAGAAATCAGCTCATCATTGAACATATGCTCTGTCTCAGGATGAAGTGGGCAACTAATATTAATTACATTACAAACAGAAACTAATGATTCAACTGTTTCATGGAACGTAAGCCCTAACTCTTGCTCTACTGATTCAGGCAATCTATGTCTGTCCATATAATGTAAATGAACATCAAATGGCTTCATCTTTCTTAACATATCTAATCCGATACGGCCAGCAGCAATAGTACCTATATGCATACCTTCAACGTCATAGGATCTTGAAACAGCATCGGCAATATGCCATCCACCGTCATTAACAATCTTATGCTGGGTAGTAAAGTCTCTTACTAAAACTAAAATTTGCATAACAATATGCTCTGCTACTGATCTTGAGTTGCAATAAGTTACCTCAACAACGTCTACACCATGGTCCATTGCAGCCTGTAAATCAACATGGTCTGAGCCAATACCAGCAGTAATTGCCATTTTAAGATTAGGAGCTGATTCCATCTTTTCCCTTGTTACGTAATAAGGAAAGAATGGTTGTGAAATAACAATATCTGCGTCAACTAGTTCCATATCAGCTTTACAACCGTCTCCATCTTTATCAGATGTCACAACTAATGTATGACCAGCTTCTTCTAGATATTTTCTTAATCCTAACTCACCTGATACGCAGCCCAGTAATTCACCAGGTATAAAGTCTCTTCCTTTTGGGCTAGGTAATGACATACCATCTGGATATTCTTCTAATTTAGGAAGTTCACTTAACGGGTAACTTGAAGGCATTCCGCCTTTTGGATCATCATACAATATACAAAGTATTTTCATTTCTCTCTCCTAACTGATTAATATAAAAATGTTATTTAAAAAACATTGTGGAAGTACTTATTAATTTTTTAATTTACGAAAGTGTTAAATTAACTGAGAATTAGTTGTATTTAAAGTTATGATTTGACAGATTTTTTTTAAGTCTGAAATCATTTATAACTTCATCTAGAATTACCTTGCCAATTATTTTTTTTGGAATACCTAGCTGCCTCATCGAATTAAAGTCAAGTCGATTAGTTTTTTTTAGAATAAAGATTTTGTAGCTATACCAATATTTCATTTCGTTTTTATATAAAATTAAAGAAAGCCCTATGCAAGGAGGAAGACATAGGGCCAATTAATCACACACATACACATTTAAAGGAAGTAAAAAAAGTATGAATGTAATTAACGTATCACTTGGTTAAAACTCCTTTGATATATGCTTCATCATAGTTTCGGAGGACTATTTTGAAGCAGTTGAAATAATTACCAATATATTGCAGCAGTACGATCTTAGGAGATTGTATTAGGATGCTGAATTTACTAGTAATCAATTTCGAACCTTTTCTTAATTATTTATTAAATGATAATGATACTCATTCTCATTAACAATTGCAAGCTATATTTAAAAATATATTTAAATTAATTGATTTCAATGAAAAATAAAGGCAATTAACTTAAAATAGATATTTAAATACTTGATATATTAAGTTGTAAATGCACTCTATAAATCGCACTAAAGAAAGTCAAAAAGCTACTGTTATAGGTGCAATTATTGATTTTTTACTTTCTGTTATAAAAATATCCATAGGCGTCATTGGACAATCAGGCGCTTTAATTGCAGATGGTATTCACTCTTTCTCAGACTTACTAACAGATTGGGTTACTTGGTATGCTGCAAAACTATCTGGAGAAGCTCCAGATGCTGACCATCCATATGGACATGAGAGATTTGAAACGGTTGCAACTTTAGGATTAAGTATCTTTTTAGCGATAGTTGGCACTATTATTATCTTTGATGGATTTGGTCGTTTAGGAAATGCTACTGCCTTAAGGCATGAAAACTGGCTAATTGCAGCTGCTGCATTATCAATTCTTAGTAAAGAAGCTTTATATTGGTATACAGTTAAAGTTGCTAATAACATTAAATCTGACCTACTTAAAGCCAATGCTTGGCATCATAGAACCGATGCTTTTTCTTCAATAGTTGTTGTTATTGGAATTATAGGCGCTGCAAACGGATACTTTTTCCTTGATAGCATTGCTGCAATTATTGTTGGTTTAATGATCATTTATATTGGCTGGAAACTAGGATTTGAAGCAACTAAAGAGTTAGTAGATACTTCAATTGACCCAGAAGACCTAAAAAACCTCCGTAAAGCACTTACTGAAATTAAAGGAGTCAATAGTGTTCATACTCTAAGAACAAGAAAAGTTGGTCACAAAAAATCTGCTGATGTTCACGTTCAAGTCAATCCATTTTTGTCTGTTAGTGAGGGACATATAATAAGTGTGAGCGTTGAGAGGGTTGCGAGAGAATGCATAGAAGAGCTTGATGACATAACTGTTCATATTGACCCTGAAAATGATGAAGAAAAAGAAGACGCGCCCTATAAAAATCTTCCTGAGAGATCTCAAGCATTAAGAATAATTGCTCAATCACTAAAGCTTGAGAGCTGTGCTTATGAAATTGAAAGAACCCAGCTGCACTACCTTGAAGGTGAAATACTAGTAGATTTTTATCTTTCAGTTGATTATTTAGATAATAATAAAATTAGTACAATCAATTTTGATCTCAGCGAAATTATAAAAAAACTTCCAGGATTTGGAGAAGTAAAGATTTACTTTAGTTAATTTTAAAGCGCGTGGTAAGCATGACAAATTGCTCCTGCTAGAGCATCTCCAGCATCTTCTTGTGGCGCCTTGTTTAATTTTAAGAGCTGCTGAACCATAAAAGAAACCTGCTCCTTTGATGCGTGACCTCTTCCAACAACTGCCTTTTTAATTTGATTGGCTGTGTAATCTACAATTGGAATGCCTTGGCCTCCAGTGGCAGAAATAATAGCCCCGCGCGCATGCCCTAGTTTTATTGCAGCATCAGGATTTGGCCGGTCAGGCCTCATAAAAACTCTCTCAATAACTACTATATCAATTTCATGCTTGGCAATAACTTCTTTAACGCCTTCATATATAGTAATAATTCGCTCATTTAAATCACCTTGAGTTCTGATACATCCACTACTAAGATATGTAAACTTTAGTTTATTTGCCTCTATTAAGCCAAAACCAGTAATTCTTGAGCCAGGATCTATACCAAGTATTTTCATTAGGATATTTTATCAGCTATGTAAAAACTAACCAGTATTTTAGTAAAAAAGTTATAATACTTTTTAAATTTTTTCAAAAGGAAGATTTATGTCAGTAATTAAACTATCACAAGCAAATCTAGATGAGACTATTAACAAAAATGAAATAGTTATTATTGATTTCTGGGCCCCTTGGTGTGGGCCGTGTATCCAGTTTGCTCCAACCTTTAAGGAAACCTCTGAGAAAGTTGATGGTGTAACTTTTGCTAAAGTAAACACTGAAGATGAGCAAGAGCTTGGTGCTCAGTTTCAAATTAGATCAATCCCAACTTTGATGATTTTTAGAGATGGTGTTGGGATTTTTTCACAGGCAGGATCTATGTCTGGAAAAGATTTAGAAGACTTATTAGAAAAAGCTAAATCAATTGATATGGATGAAGTTAGAAAAGAGCTTAAAGATAAAAAGTAAATCTAACGTAAAAAATCTAAATATTTCTGTTCACTAAACCCTACCAATATTTTACTGTCTTGAATCATGACTGGCCTCTTAATTAAAGTAGGGTATTTCAAAATTAGCTCGAAATTAACATTATCTTTCTCACTATCAGTTAATAATCGATAGGTCGTTGAGCGCTTATTAATAAGAACCTCTAATCCAACTTTTTCAATCATATTTTGAAATTCATTTTTTGAAATTGGATTGACTCTAAAGTCTATAAAATCAAAATCTATTTCATTACTAGATAAATACTTAAGGGCTTTTTTGACAGTATCACAGTTCTTAATTCCATAAATTTTGATATTACTAATCATAATAAATATTGGGAAATATGTTGAAGATAGATGAAAGCATAAGTTGTTAAGTTTCTAACAGAAATGTTACTGGTCCATCATTAACAAGTGAGACCTTCATATCTGCTCCAAAAATACCACTTTCAGTAACTGTGGCCATAGATTTAGTTTTTTCAAGAAAATAATTGTAAAGATTTTCTGCATCTGTTGGCGGCATTGCAGTTGAAAAACCTGCCCTTGTTCCATTCTTAGTATCTGCAGCAAGAGTAAATTGAGATATGATTAAAAGGTCTCCATTTATATCGCCAACACTTAAATTCATCTTGTCATCCAAATCCGAAAAAACTCGATATGAGAGTATTTTTTTTACCATCTTATCTGAAGATATTATGTCATCTTTTTTCTCAATACCAATAAATACTAATAGGCCTTTATTGATTTGACCAACTACTCTTCCTTCAACTTCTACCTTTGATGAGCTAACCCTTTGTAACAAGGCTTTCATTCGTTATGATGAGAGATGAGAAATATCAGCAACAGATAAAAATAATGCTCTAACTTGATTGATTAGGGCAAGCCTAGCCTTACGAACTTTCAAATCATCAGTGTTAACCATAACATTATCAAAGAATGTGTCAATCAACTCTTTTAAGTCAAGCAAAGAGCGCATAGTTGTCTTGTAATCTTTTTTATCTAATAATTGTTTAGATAGTAACTCTGTAGCTTTATATAGATTTTTTTCAGAATCCTCTATTAGCATCGCAGAATCAAGATCATTATGATTTTCAGTTGAATCTTTAAGAATATTAGCAATTCTTTTATTGGATTCAATCAAACTCTTGGAATCAGCACTCTTAGTAAACTCATTAAGCGCCTCAACTCTCAAGTGGAAATCAAACGGTGAGTCTGGACTAACTGCTAAAACAGCTTCATAAACATTGCTATCAACATTAGCATCTTTATAGTAGGCTTTTAGACGCTCCATCATAAATTTATAGATTAAATCAGAGGCGCCTCTATCGACCCCCTCTAAGTGCAAATCTAGAGAGACTTTAATTAATGACTTAAGATTTAATTCTATTTTGGCCTCAAGCAGTATACGAAGCAATCCAAGAGCAAGTCTTCTCAGAGCATAGGGATCTTTTGAGCCTGTTGGCGGCTGTCCAATTCCATAGATACCAGTAATAGTATCCAGCTTATCTGCAATTGCAACTACGAGACCTTCATTTGTTGAGGGCAATGTATCACCTGAAAATCTAGGTTGATAGTGCTCACGAATAGCTACTGAAATAGCCTTTGATTCTCCATCATTAAGAGCATAATAACTACCCATAATCCCCTGTAAATCAGCAAATTCACCAACCATTTCGCTCAATAGATCAGACTTACATAAAAAGCCCGCTCGAGCAGATTCTTTAGGATCCAATCCAACCAATTCAGCAATATAAGAACTTAGACGCTCTATTCGTTTCGCTTTTTGAGCCATGGAGCCAAGAGACTTCATAAATAAAACTTTGTCTAGGCCATCTATTCTCTGATCAAGCCTAACAGTCTTATCTTGATTCCAAAAAAACTCAGAGTCCGCTAATCTAGGATGAATAACCCTTTCATTGCCTTCAATAACAACCCTTAAATTACTTGATTCAATGTTTGCAACAGAAATAAATAACGGCAACAAGACTCCCTTACTATCTACTAAATGAAAGTATTTTTGATGTGTCTTCATTGCAGATATTAGAGCTTCATGAGGAACAGACAAGAATTTCTCGTCAAACTTTCCAGCAAAAGCTCTAGGGTACTCAACTAGTGCGCAAACCTCATCCAGCAAAGATTCATCTATTACTACTTCAGCACTATTTTCCTTTGCTACAGATAACACCTGCTCACGGATAATCTCTTTACGTTTCTTAAAATCAACGATGATTTGAGCGCTTTCTGACATAACTGATTCGTATTCTTTCGCGTGAGAAAGCTCTATAGTAAGATCTTTTTGAAATCTTAAACCTTTAGTTATTCTTCCACTTTCAAGGCCCATTATTTTAGCTGGCACGATCTCTTTATCAAGCATCATAACTAGCCAATGAACAGGTCTGACAAAAGAGTAATCTGAATTGCCCCATTTCATTGCTCTTGTAATTGGAATATTTTTAATCGAGCCTTCTATGATGTTTGGCAATAGACTGCTGATATTTTGACCAGCCTCCTCTTTTGAATAAAAGAAATACTCTTTACCGCCTAATAATTTTTTTTCGAGCTTACTTAGATCAACCCCACAAGATTTAGCAAAACCTTTAATCGCCATTTCTGGAGACTCTGTTGAAGGGCCCTTTTTTTCAATAATTTGGTCTTTCTGTTTGCTTTGAAGTTCTGTAATCAATATTGCTAAGCGCCTTGGAGTAGCAAAAGAAACGACATTAGCTGAAGAAATATTAATCTTTTTAAGCTCATCAATGATATTATTTTTAAGAGACTCTGAAAGCTTTAATAAAAGCTTTGGTGGTAACTCCTCAGTTCCCAATTCCAGTAAAAAATCATGTGTTTTCATATTCAGTATTTAGATTAATTTACACTAAATATAAAGTATAACTCTTTGTCAAAGACAGCCTCATCAGGAGCCCCAGGAAGAGGTGAAGCTTTATTTACAGCTCTTTCAATTGAATCTTTGAATGATTTGCCAAGAGAGCTATTACCAACATTTGCATTTTTAACGTCTACAGCCTTAACATTTCCGTCTCTATCTTGAACAACGTAAACTTCAGCTGTCCAATCATCTTCAGCTGACTGATATCTCCAAAAGGTTTTAACTCTAGCTGCTATGTTATTTATATAAGCATTCTGCAGGGTATTCAGTTGATCCTCAATAATTAAAGATCTTGCTGTATCTTGCTCATCTTGAACTTCTCTAGCAAGCAGTTGCCTATATTGAATTTCAGCTTCAGCCTCTTTAAGTGCTGCTATATCTAACTCCAGTAAATCCTTATTTTGCTGATCTTGCTCTAACTGCTTGGAAGCTTCTTTAACAAGCAACTCAGCTTCTTTAGTTTTAGCCTCTGCAGCACTTTGCTTAACTTCAGCTTCTTTAATTTCAATTTCTAATGCAATTCGTTTTGCCTCAGCTTCTTTTAATTTTAGCTCTTCAGCTATACGTTTTGCTTCTGCCTTCTTAACTTGCTTGTCAACTTCTTTTGCAAGTATTTCAGCATCTCTAGCTGTTTCTTGGGCTAATAATACAGCCTTTTTAACTGCCTCTTTAGCTTTGATTTCTTCAGCTTTAGTCTTTGCTTCAGCCTCTTTTGTTTTAAGTTCTTCAGCTTTAGTCTTTGCTTCAGCCTCTTTTACAATTGCAGTTGCTTCTTTTGCTAAAATTTCTGCTTCTTGAGTTTTAGCCTCTTCCGCTTTTCGTTTTATTTCAGCAAGTTTTGTTTTAACTTCTTCTTTCTTACGTTTTGCTTCAGCAAGTTCAATTTTTTTAGCAGCTGCCTCAACAAGAATCTCAGCCTCTTTGGTCTTTGCCTCTTCAGCCATTCGCTTAACTTCAGCTTTTTTTGCCTTATCCTGCTCAATTTTTGTCTTTGTTTCAGCATCTGCAATTATTTCATTAGCCTTAGCCTGCTCAATTTTTGTCTTTGTTTCAGCGTCTGCAATTATTTCATTAGCCTTACTCGCTAATATTTCTGCCTCTTTAGTTTTAGCCTCTTCTGATTTACGCTGAAGTTCTGCCATAATTTTTTTAGCTTTTGCCTTTAAAGCCTCCTGCTCTGCAACTTTTTGATCTTTTTGAGCAGTCTTAGATCTCTTTTCTTCGTTTTTAAGCTTTTGTAGCTTTTGTTTCTCAACATCTTTTAACCGATCTTGCTCTGCTTCAATTATTTCCATATCAATCATCACTGCTTGAACTGGGGCAGAAGGCAAGATACTGGAATTTTGCTCTGGAGGACTCCAGCGCTCAACATTCGCGTAAAGTAATCCAAACAGAAGTGAGGCGTGCAAAATAACTGCAGCCCAAAAAGCGATTGGATGTTTTTTAGATATCTTAATCATTGGCCGCATCATTGTATTTATGAGACCTAATAGAAATAAGACGAATTTTTTTAGGTATTTATATATTGAACTTGAAGCTTTAGTAATGAAATTTTTAAACCTAGAGGTTTTATCTTCTGCTAGATCTGCTGACTTACTTTTATCTTTTTCATTTGACGTTAAATCTTCTTTTTTAGATAATAAGTCACTAAAAAACTGAGTAATTTTTTTTAAAAAATTCATAATTAGAATTCAATTAATTCGGGTTTTCGGTCATAAAACCGACCTTATCAATCTTGCCATACTGTTTTAATACAGCAATAATTTCAATAACTTTTTCATAAGCAACTTTTTTATCACCCCTAACAAAAACCTGCATATCAGGATAAATCTCTTTTCGAGCAAGAATTTGGTTTATAGCTACATTTAAGGACACTGGCTCCAGATCTTCAATCGCATCCATTCCAGGACTGGTCATTGGATTTATAAAGTAGTTCCCATCTACATCAACTGAAATGATTGATGGCTGTTGGTCTTGATAATCAACAACACCTGCAGGCGCACTTGGCAAATCAACTTCAACGCCTTGCTCAATAATAGGTGTTGTCATCATAAAGATAACCAAAAGGACCAGCATGACATCAATATAGGGAACAATATTGATATCTGCATGGATATCAGGCCTTGAACGCCTTGGCAGTTCTATCATTTTTGTCTCTGTAGGATTACAAAAATCTCTTCTACAAATGCGGTGTATTTATTACCAATTTCTTCAACATGCGAAACTAATCTGTTGTAAGCAATAGTTGCAGGTATTGCCGCAAAAAGTCCAAAAGCTGTAGCAATAAGAGCTTCCGCAATACCAGGTGCGACAATTGCTATTGTTGCCTGCTTAACTGACGCAAGACCAATAAATGAATGCATAATTCCCCAAACTGTCCCAAAAAGACCAATATAAGGACTTGATGATGCAATCATTGCAAGAATAGACAGGCTTGAGTCAAGTCGGTCAATTTCATTACTTGCAGAGGTGTTCATTGATCTGTAAGCTCTTTCAGAGTTCATAATACGTAATTGGCTAGAAGTCGATTTACTATAAGTAAACTCTTTGTAACCAGAACCTAAAATATCTTCCATTGCCGTCCAATCAGAAGCTAAAGGAGGTAAATTTTTATATAAAACAGATAGATCACTTTCTCTTTCGAATTCTTGGTGAAAGTTTTCAATATCATTGGATGCATCCATCAAAATCTTTTTCTTAGACATAATTACAGTCCAAGAGTAAATTGACATCAAGACCAATATAATCATAACTAACTGAACAACGAGTCCAGCGCTAAATATCAGACCGACAATTGATAAGCTATTTTCTTCCATTTAGTTTCTCCAAGATTTCTTGCGGAAAAGCACAAGGTTTTAAATTATTTTTTAATACAGAAACTACCTTTACTTCAGCATTAAATAATACCGTATTTTTCTCTTTATTCGTTATTTTCTGAGCAAAAATTAAGCTCGCATGCTTAACTAATTCAATACTAGTTTGAACTTCAATAGTGTCATCCAGGAAAGCGGGTAATAAATAATCTGCCTTCACAGACTTAACAACAAAGACAATCCTAGTCTCATTTGCAATAGTAGCTAGTTCAAAACCAAGCTCACGAAGATACTCAGTCCTACCCCTTTCAATATACTTTAAATAATTAGCGTAATAAACAACACCACCAGCATCTGTATCTTCATAATAGACTCTAACAGTCAGACTACTCATTTACCATACAAGTCTTGAGTATGACTAATACGAGCCTCTCCTAAATGAGAAAAAGCAAGGTCTGTCGCAATTCTTCCACGCGGCGTCCTCATTATAAAACCCTGCTGAAGAAGGTAAGGCTCAATCATATCCTCTAAGGTTGACCGCTCTTCACCAAGTGCAGTAGCTAAAGTATCTAGCCCTACAGGCCCCGCTGAAAACTTAGTAATAATTAAGCTAAGATAATCTCGATCGAGCTGTTCAAGTCCTGCCTCATCAACTTTTAACGTTTCAAGAGCTTCTTTTGCAATTTGTATATTTATTATTCCATTTGTTTTTACGTCTGCAAAATCACGAACTCTTCTTAAAAGACGGTTAGCTATTCTAGGTGTTCCTCTTGAGCGCTTTGCAATTTCCGCTGAGCCTTGCCCTTCTATTTCAATATTTAAAATTGCAGCAGACCTTTCTACTATCTCTTGCAGCTCTTGAACATTATAAAAAGTCAAACGATGAACTATTCCAAATCTATCTCTAAGAGGAGAAGTAAGCATTCCTGCCCTAGTAGTAGCTCCAATTAGAGTGAATGGAGGCAGCTCAAGCTGGACTGAGTGAGCAGCAACGCCCTCTCCTACTAAAATATCAAGCTTAAAATCCTCTAACGCAGGATAAAGAATTTCCTCAACAACTGGGTTAAGCCTGTGAATTTCATCTATAAAAAGAATATCAAATGGTTCAAGTTTTGTAAGTATTGCAGCTAAATCTCCAGAGCGCTCCAGCACAGGACCAGATGTTTGTTTAATTCCCGCACCCATTTGGTTAGCAATGACATTGGCAAGAGTTGTCTTACCTAATCCTGGAGGTCCATAAATCAAACAATGATCAAGAACATCTGAACGTGATTTTGCTGCCTGAATAAATAAAGTCATTTGTGATTTGACGTCTTCTTGACCAATATAATCTGCAAATGAATTGGGCCTAACTGAGGTAACTTTTAGATCCTCATTATTTTGACTTTCTCCGCCAACTAGACTGTCCTCTTCAATCATCTTTAATAATTTTATTTTTTAATTTATGATCTTTATTTTAGACCAATAGATAGTTAGATTTATTAATTATATAAAACTATCGCTTTATCTTTAACAGCTTTATCTTTTGATGGAATTGAATAGACAATGTATAATTAATAGATTAAATTATTTTCGTTTTTTTAAATGTCGAATATTGCAATACTGAGTGTAAACCATCAGATAGCCCCAGTCGCAATTAGGGAAAAAGTAGCCTTTGCTCAAGGTGAACTTGCGCCCGCTATTTCTGCACTACTGTCACTTAAAGAAATTAAAGGCTGCGTTATATTTTCTACCTGTAACAGGTCAGAAATTTATGTCTCCCATGATTCAAATAATATCCGTGATATTTTAATAAAATTTATAGCATCTAGTCATGGTGTTGATCATCACTCTTTAATTGAGTATGTTTCTTATTATGAAGAAAATGAAGCTGTTCAGCACATATGCAATGTTGCTTGTGGCCTAGAATCTTTAGTTTTAGGGGAACCTCAAATTTTTGGACAGCTAAAAGACGCTTATCAGCTCTCAAAAAATGAAAGCGCTTTAGATAAAATTTTAGAAAAACTATTTCAACATGTCTTTAAAACTGCAAAAAAAGTTCGAACCGATACAAGCATAGGCTCCTCACCAGTCTCAGTTGCTTATTGCGCAGTCAAGCTAAGTGAAAAAATATTTACAAATCTATCAGTTCAAACGGTTTTGCTTATTGGCGCGGGAGAGATGATTGAACTTAGTGCTCAGCATCTTAGTAAAAGAGGGGTAAAGAATATGATTTTTGCAAACAGAACTATAGAAAATGCTCAGCCAATTGCAATTAAGCATAACGCAGAGGCAATTTCATTAAAAAGTCTGTCTGAAAATCTTCATAGGGCAGACATAGTTATTTCCTCTACATCAGCGCCCATTCCAATTATTGGAAAAGGTTTGATTGAAACAGTTCTTCATCAAAGAAAGCATAAGCCAATGCTACTTATTGATCTAGCCATTCCTAGAGATATTGAGCCAGAGGCGAATCAATTAGAAGATGTATTTCTTTATAGTGTGGATGATTTACAGCAAATTGCTAATAGTAATTTAGAAGAAAGACTTAAAGAAAAAGTTATTGCTAAGAAGATAATTAATGATAAAAGTGTTGATTTTATCGAATGGGCAAATAATATTCCTAATGAAGAGTTAATAAAAAATCATAGAAGACAATCAAATTTGCTTAAGGATGAGCTATTACAAATTGCCTTAAGAAAGCTTAAATCAGGCTCAAATCCTGACCTAGTAGTAGAGGAACTAGCAGATAAACTTACTAACAAATTACTACATAAAACTTTAGAGAATTTAAAAAAACCTAACAGTCTTAAAACTGATTCTCAAGAAATAGTCAAAAAAGATATAACAAAGCCCTCTAAGATCGACAACTAATGAATCAATCAATTCTTACTAAATTAGAGCAATTATCCATGCGCCTTGAAGAAATCAATGCGATGCTCTCGGATCAATCTATTGCCTCTGATCAAAATAAATTTAGAGAACTTTCAATAGAGCACTCTCAATTAAGTCCAATAAATGACAAGTACGTTAAATATTTATCAGTTATTGGTGATATTGATGCTGCAGAAGTACTTCTCAAAGAAGATGATCAAGATATTAAAGAAATGGCCGAAGAGGAAATTGCCTCAGGTGGAAAAATTTTAGAACAACTAGAATTAGACCTTAAGAAATCACTTCTTCCAAAAGATCCGAACGACTCACGAAATATTATTATTGAAATTCGAGCAGGAACAGGTGGAGATGAGGCAAGTATTTTTTCAGGCGATCTATATAGAATGTATACTCGATATGTAGAAAAATCCAAATGGCAGCTTGAAATCTTAAGCTCCAATTTAGGCGAGCATGGCGGGTTTAAAGAGATCATTGCTCGAATAAGTGGTACAAATGTCTACTCAAAACTTAAATTTGAATCTGGCGCTCATCGCGTTCAAAGGGTTCCTGAAACCGAGTCACAAGGTAGAGTTCATACATCTGCTTGTACTGTAGCGGTAATGCCGGAAGTGTCTAGCATTGAAGAAGTTAATATCAATATGAATGATGTGAGAGTTGATACCTTTAGAGCTTCTGGAGCTGGAGGTCAGCATGTCAACAAAACTGACTCTGCCGTTCGTGTTACTCATATCCCTACTGGAACCGTTGTAGAATGCCAGGATGGTCGGTCCCAACATAAAAATAAGGCTCAAGCTATGTCAGTTCTAGCATCCAGAATTTTAGATGCTCAACAGCAAGAACAACAAAAAGAGCAGGCCTCTCAAAGAAAAGAACTAGTTGGAAGTGGTGATCGCTCACAAAGAATCAGAACTTATAATTACCCTCAAGGAAGAGTTACTGACCATAGGATTAATTTAACCCTTTACAAGTTAAGTGAAGTCATGGAGGGAGATTTAGAGGCGATTATTGACCCACTAGTAATTGAACAGCAAACTAATCAATTAACCGCACTCAACGAATCCCTTTAACTGTTTCTGCTTGGAAGAAACTGAGCAATTAAAAAGAAAAACCCTAAAGTAATAACTATTGCTGGACCAGTTGCTAGATCAAATACAATTGAAGAGTAGAGCCCTAATAAAACAGAAATAATTGATATTATCATTGAGCTAAAGATCATTGATATAGGCGAATTTGAAAAAACGCGAGCTATTGCAGGTGGAATAATTAGTAGAGAAGTAATCAACAAAACGCCCACAATTTGGACCGAAACAGATACTGCCAGCGCTATTAAAAACATAAAAAGCAGCTCATAAAAAATTTTATTAACGCCTTCAGCTTTGGCCAACTCTTCATTAAGTGTTAGTAGTAATAATTTTTTCCAATTGACAAATAAAACAAAAATAACAACAGCCATAACTGAAAATATCCAATAGATATCTTTAGGGGTTATGGATAATATATCTCCAAAAAGATAAGAAAAATAATCTGTATTTTGATCTCCAATAAAACCTAAAACGACAATACCTAGAGAGAGCGAAATATGTGAGAAGATACCTAATACGGCATCACTAGACCAAAAATCTTTTTGCTGCAAGAAAACAATCAGAGTTGCAAACAGCCCTCCAACAATAACTAAGCCAAAATTAATGCCCACTCCAGTTGCAAGTCCTAGAGCAACCCCTAAAAGGGCACTATGTGAAATAGAGTCAGAGAAATAAGAAAGACGCTTCCAGATAACAAAACAACCTAGAGAGCCTGCGATTATTGATACACCAATTGAAGCAATTAGAGCCCTATAAATAAAATCATCCATAATTTATATAGCCCTAAAAAAACTTAATGACAGTCCTTGCATAACCCATAAAGATAAAGAGAGTGATCAGTTAATTCAAAGCCATGTTTTTTTGCAATTTGAAGTTGATGCTTCTCAATAACGTCATCTTGAAATTCAATAATCTTATTACACTTTACGCATACGAGATGATCATGATGTTCTAACCCACATAACTCATAGACAGCCTGGTTATTTTCAAAGTTTAATTTTTGAACAATCCCTGACTCTTCAAATTGAGATAAAACGCGATAAATTGTTGCAACACCAACCTCTTCGTTTTGTTCAATGAGGCTCCTATAGATATCCTCAGCACTCAAATGGTGATTTGGTGATTTCTCCAAAACTTCTAAAATCTTTAGCCTTGGAAGAGTAACTTTAAGACCAGCACTTTTTAAATCTTCTGCATCCATTTAAAAATCCTTAAGGTAAAATCTAATTTATATTTTATATGTTTTAACTAATGATGAAGAGATTAACTTTTATTCTACTTGGCTGTCTTATATTGACTGGGTGTACAAACTCTCTTCCTAAGGCGCCTGATCTTCCTAAATTACCAAAGTTTTCGATGCCTGATTTACCAAAAATGCCTACGTTATCGCTGCCAAACTGGGCTAAGCCTAAGATGCCCTCAATTGACGTATACAAACCCACAATTATGCAAGGAATAATTTTAGATATTAAAGAAGTTAATCAGCTTGAATTAGGGATGTCAAAGGATTCTGTAATGAACTTGATTGGCTCGCCAAGTATTATTGATCCTTTTCATCAATATCAATGGGATTATATTAATCATTCAACAATTGATGGTGAAATAGAAATTAGATACCGCTTAAGGCTTATATTTTCTGGTAATCTTTTATCTGAGATTGACAAGAGTGGCCTAGAAGAATTAATAAACCCTATTTAACAAAAAAATGTGCCTTTAAATTCAGGCACAAGCTACTTCGAATATATCGCCTTTATTCGACTTATCAACTAAAATAATGGCATGTCAAAGCTATCGGTCAATAACTTAAGCTGCCAAAGAGGCTATAACCATCTCTTTGAAAACTTGTCTTTTGAATTAAATTCTGGTGAAGTTCTAAGAATCTCTGGTCAAAATGGATCAGGAAAAACCTCATTGCTAAAAATAATTGCTGGGCTTAATACTCCAGAACTAGGCTCAATAGTATTTGAACAAAGTAAATCTAATAGCGAAAAATATCAACTAGAGACTCTTTATCTTGGGCATTATGCGGCTTTAAGCTCAGAACTTAGCTGCATCGAAAATCTAGAATATTTAACAAATCTAAGTACAGAAATTATATCTCCAAATTTTCATACTGCTTTAGAAGAGGTTGGTTTAAAAAATTATGAACACGAGCTTGCTGGAAATCTCTCTGCAGGTCAAAAAAGGAGGATAGCATTATCTCTTCTCTTTATTAGTCAATCTAAAGTTTGGCTTCTAGATGAACCTTTCACTGCATTAGATTCAAATGGAGTTAAGATAATTGAAAATCAAATTGAAAAACATTGTGCAGTTGGTGGACTCTGTATCTTGACAACTCATCAAGATTGTAATATTAAAAATCTTAAGGAGATTTCTCTTTGAATATCTTTTTAATAACCTTGATAAGAGATTTAAAAATGGCCTTTAGAAATCCATCTAGCTTTCTTAATCCTCTAATGTTTTTTGTTATTTCTATTTCTTTATTTCCAATTGCTATAAGCCCAGATGCTGAGATATTAATGAATATAGCACCTGGTATTATTTGGGTTATTACAATGCTTTCGGTGCTTTTATCACTTAACTCATTATTTCACTACGACTATGACAATGGCGTTCTTGAGCAGATAGTTATTTCGCATCACTCCCTTCCATTATTACTCCTTGCTAAGACTACTGCGCACTGGATCCTTAGTGGCCTTCCAATAATATTAATTTCACCCTTACTTGGTGTCGCCCTATTTTTAGACTCTGAAAGCATTTATATTTTAATGTTAACACTGTGTTTAGCCACTCCTTGTTTGAGCCTTATAGGGACTATAGGCGCTTCGTTAGTAGTTAGTATAAAAAACTCTGGAATGTTATTATCTTTATTAATACTTCCTCTTTACATACCTATTTTAATTTTTGCAACAAGTGCAGTCTCTCAATCACAATTCGACCTTCCAATTAATGGGCAGCTCTATTTTTTAGGCTCTATTCTTATTTTTAGCCTCATATCTGCTCCATTTATAAGTGCGGTGGCTTTAAAAATTGGCATGGAATAAACTTTACATATAGCCATAAACGATTATAATTAATTCACGCTGATTTGTTTCGATTGCTAGCGCTGTCACTAAAGTGACTAAAATAAGCTAAAGTTGGTGTTTTCCGGAGAAACCCACTTTAATGGTTTTTTTTTATAGGAATACACTATGATATTTACTTCTGAATCTGTTTCTGCTGGTCACCCTGACAAAGTCTGTGATCAAATTTCTGACGCTATCCTTGATGCTGCTCTTAAACAAGACATTAACTCAAGAGTTGCTGTTGAAACTTTAGTTAAAGATAATCAAGTAGTCTTGGCAGGTGAAATAACTACTAATGCTCAAATTGATTACGAGGAAGTCGTTCGAAAAACTATTCTTGGAATCGGTTATGATAAAGAGGAATATGGCTTTAATGGTAATACTTGCTCAATAACTAACCTCTTAGGCAGGCAGTCACAAGACATTTCTATGGGTGTTACAGAAAGTGAAAATCACGAGCAAGGGGCTGGTGATCAAGGCCTCATGTTTGGTTATGCTGAAAATTCTACTGATGAATTAATGCCAGCTCCTATTATGCTTTCTCATCAACTTGTTAAACAGCAAGCAGACCTGATGCTTAACGGAACCATTCCTTGGCTTCGCCCTGATGCAAAATCACAAGTTTCCTGCATTTATGAGGGTAATCAGATTGTAGGAATTGACGCGGTGGTTCTTTCCACGCAGCACGATGGTGATATTTCATTAGAAGAGCTCAGAGAAACGATACTTGAAAAAATTATTAAGCCAATCTTGCCAGAAAAATGGCTAACAAATGCTACTCAATACCATATTAATCCAACTGGTAACTTCGTAATTGGTGGCCCTGTTGGAGATGCTGGACTTACTGGCAGAAAAATTATTGTAGATACCTATGGCGGCATGGCTAGACATGGTGGTGGCGCTTTTTCTGGAAAAGATCCATCAAAAGTTGATAGAAGCGCAGCTTACGCAACTCGATATGTTGCCAAAAATATCGTAGCAGCTGGCCTTGCTGAAAGATGTGAAATTCAAGTTTCTTATGCAATTGGCGTTGCAGAGCCAACTAGTATTAGTGTTGATACTTTTGGAACTGGAAAAATACCACATAATGAAATTGTAACATTGATTAGAGAGCACTTTGATCTCAGGCCTAAAGGCTTAATTGCAATGCTAGATTTAAAGCGTCCTATATATCAACAAACTGCCAGCTATGGTCATTTTGGCAGAACTGAAGACTCAATTAGCTGGGAAAAGACTAATAGAGCAGATTTGCTAAAATAGTTTCTTTTTTAATTGTTTTTTTGTATAATATCAAACTTACCAAGGAGCGTTGCATTGAGATACTTCTCAATCAGGCTTGGTAACCAAAACGACGCTCATTTTTTTTCAATTTAATAGGAAATAAAATGAGCGAATCAACAATAGATAATACTGGCTTCAAAGTTGCTGATCTTAACCTAGACTACAAAGTTGCTGACATTAATTTAGCAGAATTTGGTCGTAAAGAGATTGAGCTAGCAGAAGCTGAAATGCCGGCTTTAATGGCTCTTCGATCTAAGTATAGTAAAGAACAGCCTCTGAATGGAGCCAGAATTATGGGCTGTATTCATATGACAATTCAAACTGCTGTCCTGATGGAAACACTAATTGATCTTGGCGCTGAAATTCGCTGGTCATCTTGTAATATTTTTTCAACGCAAGATCATGCTGCATCTGCCATGGCTGCAAAAAATATTCCAGTTTTTGCCTGGAAAGGTGAAACTGAAGAAGAATTTTTATGGTGTATTGAACAAACTATTCTTCATAATGGTAAGCCATGGGATGCCAATATGATTTTGGATGATGGCGGAGATTTAACAGGCATGGTTCATGAAAAATATCCTGAAATGCTTGATAAAATCCATGGTATTAGTGAAGAAACTACAACAGGTGTCCACCGCCTTCTAGAGATGATTGAAAGTGGTGAGCTTAAAGTTCCAGCGATCAATGTTAACGATGCCGTTACTAAAGCAAAAAATGATAATAAATATGGATGTCGTCACTCATTAAATGATGCTATTAAGCGCGGTACAGATATGTTAATGTCAGGAAAGAAAGCGCTTCTAATTGGCTACGGTGATGTTGGAAAAGGCTCTGCTATGTCACTTCGTCAGGAAGGAATGATTGTAAAAATTACTGAAGTTGATCCTATTTGTGCGTTTCAGGCTTGTATGGATGGCTTTGAGGTTGTTTCGCCTTATATAGATGGAATCAATACAGGCTCAATGGATTGCATTAATAAAGAATTACTAAGCACTACAGATCTAATTGTAACTTCAACTGGTAATACAAACGTTTGTGACTCAGCGATGCTAAGATGCCTAAAAGCAGGCTCTTTAGTTTGCAATATTGGTCATTTTGATAATGAAATTGATACTTTATACATGCGTGAAAATTGGAAATGGGATGAAGTAAAACCTCAAGTCCACCGTATTTATCGCTCTGAAAATAAAAATGACTACTTAATTTTATTGTCTGAAGGTCGATTAGTTAACCTTGGAAATGCAACTGGCCACCCTTCTAGAATTATGGATGGTTCTTTTGCAAACCAGGTTCTAGCTCAAATGCATCTTTTTGAGAAAAAATTTGCTAACCTTCCTAACGATCAAAAGGCTGCGAATGTCACCGTCGAGATTCTTCCAAAGAAACTTGATGAAGAGGTTGCCGCTGGAATGGTTGGAGGTTTTGGAGGCGTAATGACTATTTTGACTGATACTCAAGCAAAATACATTAATATTCCTAAAGAAGGTCCATTTAAGTCAGAGACTTATAAATATTAAATTTTTGTGAGTTAAATAAAAAATGCGGGATATCTTCCCGCATTTTTTTTAATAGTATTTAAGACAAAAATTTAAATGCTAACCCTCAATAGTTGTTGGTGAGGTAAAATTTTTGTTATTGTTATTTTTAGTTCAAATTAATGTCAGCCTTAGAACTCGATACAACTAAATCATTTCAAAATTTAATTCTCAAATTACAAAATTATTGGGCTGAAAAAGGATGCGCTATTACTCAACCTTTTGATATGGAGGTTGGTGCAGGAACTTTTCACCCCGCAACCTTTCTAAGATCAATAGGGCCTGAGCCATGGAAAGCAGCATATGTTCAGTCATCAAGAAGACCAAGTGATGGTCGATATGGTGAAAACCCAAACCGCCTTCAGCACTATTATCAATTTCAGGTTTTATTAAAGCCATCTCCAAGTGACATTCAAGACTTATATCTCGACTCGTTATCTTTTATTGGCATTGACTTAAAGATGCATGATGTTAGATTCGTTGAGGATAATTGGGAGTCACCAACACTAGGCGCATGGGGTCTTGGCTGGGAGGTTTGGCTTAACGGAATGGAAGTGAGTCAATTTACGTATTTCCAGCAAGTTGGTGGTCTACCATGCAAACCTGTTTCTGGGGAATTAACCTATGGTTTAGAAAGGTTAGCAATGTACCTTCAAGGTGTAGATAGTGTTTATGACCTCGTTTGGACTGAAGGTTTAACTTACGGGGATGTTTTCCATCAAAATGAAGTTGAGCAATCTAAATACAATTTTGAACTGGCAGATATTGACGTTCTTTTTAGGCAGTTTGATGAGGCTGAAGCAATGAATTTAAAACTTATTGAAGAGAGCCTTCCTTTTCCTGCTTATGAGCAAACTATGAAAGCGTCACATCTTTTTAACCTTCTTGATGCAAGGCGGGCAATAAGTGTCACAGATAGAGCGAGATTTATTCGTAGAGTTCGATCAATGAGTCAAAAAGTAGCTCAGGCTTATCTTGACTCTAGAGAAAGACTTGGCTTCCCAATGTTAAAAAAATAAGCCCTCATAAGCTGATGAGACCCTTTCACTTCGTATACAGCAAAATTTTAAAATGGTCCACCAGTCGATTTGCAATCTTATGGTTATCTCTAATTAGCTTTTTAGAATCCTCAATTCTTCCATTGCCAATACAAGACTTATTGTTGGCCTCTATGTCTCTAAAGAATAGGTCGAAGGCATACTATTTTGCAACTATTTGTACTCTAGCTTCCGTTCTTGGTGGGGTCGCTGGCTATTATATTGGCGTCTTTGCTATGGAACAAGTTGGTCCATTACTTGCTAACCTAGGTTACGAATCAAAGCTAGAGAGTGCGCAAATTTATTTTAATACTTATGGAATTGTAATCATTCTTGTCGCTGGATTTAGTCCAATCCCATACAAATTATTTACTATTTCAGCTGGAATGATGTCTATGTCACTTATTCCTTTTGTGGTCTTTTCTTTAATTGCAAGAGGTGCTAGATATTTTTTAGTTTCATTTCTAGTAAGAAAATTAGGAAAAATGGCAGATCAATGGTTAAATAAGTACATAGATTGGCTAGGTTACTTGCTTATTATTATTATTATTTTATTTGTGTGGTATGAATACTAAAAATTTCACTCTCTTTTTGCTTATTTTTCTTTCAGGCTGCTTTACTAATGATGCTGGTCAAGTAACTGTTGTTGAAAAATCATTTAACAAAGTAGAGGATTTTCAACAAACAACTAAAATAAAAACTAATAATTCAAATGCTAATAAAAACTGGTCTTTGCCTATTGACTCGTCAATACTTAAAAGCTATTCTGAAAAAGATAGTCATTTTGGATTGACTTACAATAATTCTGCTGGTCAAGAAGTAAGAGCAATAAGAAAAGGTGAAGTAGTATATAGCGGCGATAAAATGACAAGTTATGGAAAAATGATTATTATCAAACATGCTTATGGTTTCTATAGTATTTACAATCAAAATCAAGAGCTTCTCGTAAGTGAGGGTGATATTATACAAAAAGGTGGACTAATAGCTCTTACCAGTGAAAAACCATTTTATTTCGAAATGAAAAAATACGAAGAACCTATTAATCCTTTAAAATATCTCTAATGAACGATTTTATCCAAAATATAAGTCCACTCCAGATGTCAGGCGCGCTATTAGTCCTTGCAGTTATTGCACACATTGCACTAGGTATAATCCTTAAGCAGATAAAAAAACACTCTAGTAGCACTAAAACACAAATAGATGACCATTTAATTAGCGCTATTTCAGCGCCACTTAAATTACTAATTTGGTATGGGTGGCTTTACTTTTCATTACTAGAACTTACATCAGAAATTCCACCTCTTAGCCAAATTGTAAGTTACATAGTTATTGCGCCAGTCTTTATTTTGACATGGGGAATCCTAAGACTAATATCTAATACTGAAACTTATATGCTGGAGAAAGAAGGTAGCGTAGATAAAGATTCTGTTAGGTTGTTCACCCGACTAATCAAAATTCTTTTTGTTTTTGCTATTATTCTTGGTGTTGCACAATTCTATGGATACGCCGTCTCTTCTATATTAACTTTGGGTGGAGTAGGTGGTATTGTCGTCGGTTTTGCTGCTAAAGATATGCTAGCTAATATTTTTGGTGGTCTAATGATTCAAATGGATAAACCTTTTTCTACTGGAGATTGGATTCGAACCACAGATAAAAGTATAGAGGGTGTGGTTGAGAAAATTGGCTGGAGAATGACTCGTATTCGCACTTTTAATAAGAACCCTGTCTATGTTCCAAACGGTATCTTTGCAACCATACCTATTGAAACTCCTTCTCGAATGACTAACCGTCAGATTTATGAGGTTATTGGTATCCGTTATGATGATATTGCGCAAATGGAAAGTATCATCGAAAAGGTTCAAGCATTATTGGTAAATAATGATCATATAGCTAATGACCAACCCTGTAGGGTTTACTTTGATGTATTCAATGCGTCTTCACTTGATTTTGTAATTTGGGCCTTTAGCTCAGATACCGAAGTAGGTGAATTTAAGAAAATGAAAGGCAAACTTCTACTTGATATTGCTCAAATTATTGCAGATCATAATGCTGAAATTGCTTATCCAACTCAAACTTTGCATATTCAAAAGACTTAAATGAGCATCTCTAAATTATATGTTCGCACTTTTGGGTGTCAAATGAACGAATATGACTCAAACAAAATGGGCGATGTCCTTAAAGAGTCTCACGGTCTAGAATTAACTGAAGATATTACCAAGGCTGATGTCCTATTGGTTAATACTTGCTCAATTCGTGAGAAGGCTGAAGAAAAGTTATTTCACCAATTAGGTCGGTGGAGAAAATTAAAAGAAAAGAATCCAAACTTAGTAATTGGCGTTGGTGGATGTGTCGCATCTCAAGAAGGTGATCTTATTCTTAAAAGAGCCCCCTATGTTGATATGATTTTTGGCCCTCAAACACTTCATAGACTCCCAAATATGCTAAATGAAGCATTGAATGAAAACCAAATAAGCATTGATATCTCTTTCCCTGAAATTGAAAAATTTGACCACTTACCTGAGCCTCATAGTGATGGTGCAACAGCATTTGTTTCTATAATGGAAGGCTGCAGTAAATACTGCACTTTTTGTGTGGTTCCTTATACAAGGGGAGAAGAGATCTCCAGGCCATTTAACGATGTAATACGTGAAGTAGAGATTTTAGCCAATCAAGGTGTTAAGGAAATCAATCTACTTGGTCAAAATGTAAATTCATTTAGAGGCTTAATGGATGATGGTGAAGTTGCTGATTTGGCTCTGTTAATAGCAATTGTTGCCCAAGTTTCAGGTATTGAGCGCATTCGCTACACCACTTCTCATCCAGTAGAGTTTACTGACAGGCTTATACAAGCTTATGCTGAAGTCCCAGAATTAGTATCACATCTTCACCTTCCAGTTCAGAGCGGCTCTGATAGAGTTTTAGGGCTTATGAAACGCGGTCATACTGCTATTGAATATAAATCCAAGATTCGAAATTTAAAGAAAATTAGGCCTGGTATCTCTATATCGTCAGATTTTATTATTGGCTTTCCTGGTGAAACTGAAAAGGACTTTAATGAGACAGTTAATTTAATTGAAGAGATTGGCTTTGATAAATCATTTAGTTTTATTTACTCGAAAAGACCTGGGACAATTGCTGCAAGTTTTGACGATGATGTAAGTGCTGAAACTAAAAAACAAAGATTAGTCGTCATTCAAGACAAGCTTAATGAAAATACTGAAGAAATCTCTAAATCAATGATTGGAAGTATACAAAAAGTCCTTGTAGAAGGTAGCTCAAAAAAAGGAGCAACTTTATCAGGCAGAACTGAAAACATGAGAACAGCTCACTTCATTGGTAATGAGCAATTAATTGGGCAAATCGTGTCAGTTAAAATTACTGACGGTATAGGAAACTCGCTTCAAGCAGAGTTAATTTAAAACTACAACCTTAACCATAGTTTGGAATACCAGTAATATCGACCTTTCTCTTTATATGGCATAGTGCAGTTATAGCGACTCCTTCCTGTCAAAAGTGGGGCTTTTGATTGAATACTTACCGCCTGAAGGCCAGTCCACTCAAGTTCTGCTAGATCCTGTCCAGAAACAAAACAGGAAAAGTTATTTTTTTCATAAGTAGTTAGTGGCCTTGAAAACACTAAATCTAATAAGGGTTTGTAATCATTTGAAATTATTAAAGACTTAGGGCTATAGCTCTTAATTGGCATATCCAAAGTTTGAACTTTCAGTGAAAAGCTGTCCATTTTTGCATAAGGCCCTGACATTGAGAATCTAGGTAAATTTAAAAAATCACTGGCCTGACTTACAACTCCAGACTGTTGTCCAAAGGCAGTGTAGCCAAGTCCATCTAGATATGAATAAGTCTTATCATCATACTCACCATAGGGATAAGCAAAAAATTTGTCATTAACGCCTAACTCTTTTTCAACCCTCTCTTGCGCATAAGAGATTTCATTTTCTAGTGTTGAAGTATCTTGATTAACTAAATGAGGGTGTTTATTGCTATGGTTATAAACATCTATTAAAGGCGCCATTTCACGAAGCTGATTCCAAGACATCATTAAATCATATTTTTTATCAATAGACTCTGTTGAAACAAAAACAGACATTGGAAATTGATAGCTAACCAATAATGGAAAGGCCTCAGTATAGAATGACAAAAAACCATCGTCAGCAGTCAAACTAACGCATTTCTTAGGTAAATTTTCTTTAGCTTGAAGGCTTTTAATAACTTTTTTCAAAGGAAGCACCTGATAATTATTTTTCTTTAAATATTCTAAATGCTTATTAAATAGATCTGGTGAAGTGCTTGTAGACTTTGGCTCTTCATCTGAAAAACGATGATAAACAAGAATCACACAGCCACTATCACTTGCATAGGAATTTAGTGGCAGCAAAAAACTTATTAAAATAAATAACTTTAATAACATATTTAATATTTTCATAAGATAAATGATAAATTAAATAGTGCACCAAATCATGCAACTTAACATTTGTTTTCAAAGTAATTCAGTAAAATAAAACCCATGAAATTTACACTCAACATTCAAAGCTCTGAGCAACTAGCAAATATTTGTGGGGGGCTTGACAAAAATATTGAGAATATTGCAACCAATCTTGGCGTTAATATCTCCAATAAAGGCTCAAATTTTAATATAAAAGGGGAGAATTCTGCTTTAGCTGTTTCAGTTTTGCAAGACCTTCTTATTGTATCTGAAACTAAAGCAATCGACTTTAGTGATATAGATCTTTGCATAAAATCACTTAACAGCCCTAATGGAGAAGTCAAATCTGTCACAATTAAAACTAGCCGAAAACATATTCATATTAGAAGCACTAATCAGCAAAATTATGTCAATGCAATTATAGAAAATGATGCTGTTTTTGCAGTTGGTCCAGCAGGAACAGGTAAAACATATTTAGCCGTTGCAAGAGCAGTTGAGGCGCTTGAAAGTTCAGATGTAAAGCGAATAGTATTAGTTCGACCAGCAGTTGAAGCGGGTGAAAAACTAGGATTTCTTCCTGGCGACCTTAGTGAAAAAGTTGATCCCTACCTTCGTCCAATCTATGATGCACTTTATGAATTTATAGGCTTTGAAAAAGTCAATAAACTAATAGAGCAGCGAGTTATTGAAGTTGCACCATTAGCATTCATGAGAGGAAGAACTTTAAACGAATCTTATATCATTCTCGATGAAGCTCAAAATACAACAATACCTCAGATGAAAATGTTTTTGACTCGCATGGGATTTGGCTCAAAAATGGTAATTACAGGTGACGTTACTCAAATTGACCTACCAAACCCAAGTCAATCAGGCCTAACAGATGCAATCAAAATTCTCAAAGATATTGAACAAATTGCTTTTTGTAACTTCGATGCCCAAGATGTTGTCAGGCATCAAC
This sequence comes from uncultured Candidatus Thioglobus sp., assembly GCA_905614365.1. Taxonomy (GTDB): domain Bacteria; phylum Pseudomonadota; class Gammaproteobacteria; order PS1; family Pseudothioglobaceae; genus Pseudothioglobus. The sequence goes on along the minus strand of CAJQSO010000025.1, from coordinate 10,724 downwards.
TGGTTAAAAATATTGTAAGAGCTTACGATAATGCGTAACAATGGCAACTGATAACAAAATCATTGTTGGCCTTTCAGGGGGAGTTGATTCATCTGTTGCAGCTTTTCTTTTGCTTGAAAAAGGTTATGAGGTAGAAGCATTATTCATGAAAAATTGGGATGAGGACGATGAAGATGAATATTGCAGTGCATCTGAAGATCTTGCTGATGCTCAGCAAGTAGCAGACCAACTTGGAATTAAGCTTCATACAGTTAATTTTTCCCATGAATATTGGGAAGATGTATTTGAGCATTTCTTATCTGAACATAAAAAAGGAAGAACTCCAAATCCAGATGTACTTTGCAATCAAAGGATTAAATTTAAGGCTTTTTTAGATTACGCAAAAGATCTTGGTGCAAAAAAAATTGCAACAGGCCACTACGCAAGAATTGCAGAAAAAAATGGTAAATATTTACTAAAGGCAGGGCTAGATGGAAATAAAGATCAAAGCTATTTTTTGCATTTACTTAACCAAGAACAACTATCTCAAAGTCTTTTCCCATTAGGTGAAATTGACAAGCAAGAGGTTCGTAAAATTGCAAAAAATAATAACTTTCTTAATGCTGATAAGAAAGACTCAACAGGTATTTGTTTTATTGGTGAAAGGCCATTTTCAGAATTTTTAACTACTTTTTTACCTAAAGAAAAAGGTGATATTGTTGATCAAAACGATACCTTTATAAAGCATCATGATGGACTCCCTTTCTACACAATAGGTCAGCGTAAAGGGCTTGAAATTGGCGGGGGCTTCAGTAATTCACCTGAGCCATGGTTCGTTGCAGATAAAGTCTTAGAGTCTAATAAAATTGTTGTAGTGCAAGGTGATGATGCCTTACTTTATCATAACTCACTAATTGCAGACGATATCCACTGGGTTGATAGCCCTCCTATAGAGTCCTTCAGCTGCAGCGCTAAAATAAGGTATCGACAAGCATCTCAGATATGTAAAGTAAGCTTGAACGATGATCAAACTATTAAAGTTAATTTTGACGAGTCGCAAAGAGCGATAACCCCAGGGCAATCTGTTGTATTTTATGATGATGATGTTTGCTTAGGTGGTAGCGTTATTAAATCAAAATCAAATGAATAAGACAACAAAACAAACTCTTGCTCTAGCAAGTATATTTCAATCTACAGCTTTGGTTCATCAACTTGCTCAAACAGGTAAATGTGATGCCCATACTAATAAAGCAAGCCTTAGTAGTATTGTTAGTGAAAGTGACTCTATTGATGAAATATTTACTTCTCCTGAGGACCTAAAGACAGGCTTTGATTCATTAAAATTAATTCTTGAAAAAAAAACAATAGATATGCATAACGTTATGCTTTATGCAACTTCTCTGATAAATTTAGAAAAAAAATTAATGAAAAAACCTCACCTATTAAGTCAGATTTCAAATGAAATTAACGTGATTAATAAACAGGAATTTTTTGACATTCATCACAGCAATTCAATCGCTCGACTTGCAGAGCTTTATAAAAATACACTTGGAAGCCTCAATCCAACGATTATGGTTCGTGGCGAACAAATTTATCTCTCAAACCGTCATACTGCAAACCATATTAGAGCTTTACTGCTGGCAGGAATAAGGGCTGTATCTTTATGGAAAACTCAAGGTGGTAATACTTGGCAGTTATTACTCAATAAGAAGAAGACACTTGAATGTATTAAATCTTTAGCAAATTAACCTAATGCAAACAAATGCTTGCATAAATGAAGGCGAGACTCTATAATTCGTGTTTTCGTAATTTAAGCATTAACTATAAAATATGGCCAATTCAGCAGGTTCAAAAAAACGCGCAAGACAAGCGGTAAAACGAAACAAACATAACTCTCAAATTAGAGCAAAAGTACGTACCTTTATTAAGAAGGTTTCTTATGCTATAGATGCTGGAGATAAAAAAGAAGCAACTAGTGGCTTTACTGAAATGCAAAAAAATGTTGATCAAGCTGTAAGTAAAGGCTTAATGCATAAAAATCAAGCGGCTAGAAAGAAGTCTCGTATTATTGCTCAAATTAAGGCGCTATAAAAATTTGCTTGTTGCAGGTTAATATAACAATAGCAAAATCATTGCTATAATTAAAACCCTCTGTTGAGGGTTTTTTTATGTTCAAATTTTTTTACTAATATGATTGATGAAAGCGATAAATCATTATTCCGATCTACTGTAGATCAGCAGAAACCTATTGATAAAGATGGGATTAAAAATACTGTTACCTCTAAAAGTGGTCCAAGCAAGATTTTTCAAAAATATAGTTTTTTATACGAAGCCAATATAACTGGCTCAGAAGCTGTAATTCATTATAAATCTGGATTATCACCAAAAATTCTTAAAAAAATGAAACAAGGTAATATAGGCTCTACTCCATCAATTGACTTGCATGGACATAAAATTGAGGAAGCATGCCAATCACTATCTAAATTTATTCATTTTCATTCGAACGAACGCTTTATTCATATCATTCATGGAAAAGGTTATCACTCTGATAGTGGCCTTTCGATTATGAAATCTCAAGTCGTTCATTATCTAAAACAACATCCAGATGTTATTGCATTTTGCTCTTGCACTCAGGAGATGGGTGGAACAGGTGCTGTGTTTGTTCACCTGAAAGCAAATGTTTAATAGAGACGAAATTTACACAGTCACTAACTTCTTAAAATTGTGTCGAAACTCAATTGAAAAAAATGTACCCCATTGTTTTATTCAAGGAGAAATTTCAAATCTTTCTAAACCATCTTCTGGACATTGGTATTTTTCATTAAAAGATTCAAAAGGACAAATCAGATGTGCATTTTTTAGGCTAAATCAGAGAAAAGTACAATTTAATCCTGAAAATGGAATGTCTGTAATTATTAGAGGAGCGCCAACTCTTTATGAGCAACGAGGGGATTTTCAACTAATTGTTCAACAAATGGAGCCTGCAGGAATTGGAAACCTTCAGCTTGCGTTTGATCAACTAAAGAATAAATTAAGGATTGAGGGATTATTTGAATTGGAGAATAAAAAAGACCTGCCCTTATATCCTAAAAAAATTGGTGTTATCTCTTCATCTACTGGTTCTGTTATAAGAGACATAATTAAGGTTTTAAATTCTCGCTATCCCTTTGCTGAAATTCTACTTTATGACACAGTTGTTCAAGGTGAAAATGCACATGAAAAGATAATTAAGGCGCTTAGGGCTGCTGATAGCCAAAATAATTGTGATGTTTTAATTCTTGCAAGAGGTGGCGGTTCATTAGAAGACTTATGGGCCTTTAATGAAGAGGAGCTTGCTAGGGTAATATTTAATTGCTCAACTCCAATAATTAGCTCTATAGGTCATGAAACCGATACAACAATTGCTGACTTTGTTGCTGATGTAAGAGCGCCAACTCCATCTGCTGCTGCTGTGTCTGCAACACCTGACCGCAATGTTTTAATCTATAAAGCTTCTAAGTTTAGAAAAAATTTGCAAGATTTAATGAGCCAGTCCTTGAATCAAAAGTATGCATACCTTAATATGCTTCAGCTTAAAATTATTGATCCAAGTCAACAATTACTTCAAAATGCTCAAAAACTGGATTACTATGAGGCACGTTTATTTAGAATTTCAAACAGTCTTATTGACAAGAATAAAACTAATCTTAAGGAGCAAATAACTCGATTAAGAAATTACTCAGATTACTTCATTAAGCACCAAAATAATCAGTTAGCTAATAAAGCTAGTCTGCTTAATCTTCTGTCTCCTCTTAACACCCTTTCAAGAGGTTATACAATTACTCATAATGAAAAAGAAAAAGTCATAGTTTCATTTAAAACAATCCATTCTGGAGATCTTATCGTCACTAAATTTCATGACGGAAAAGTCATTTCAAAAGTTACTAAGAAAGAGGATAATTAGGGCAAATAATTACCCTACTATATTTAATTATGAAATCTAATGTCTCATTTTTACGTCGATTAGGCGCAATTTCTTATGATTTATTGCTTGTATTCTCATTTGTATTTTTTATTGCGGGAATAGTAATTCTTATTAACCAAAAAGAACCAATCACCAATAGTCTTTTCTTTTATCTTTTAACGCTGCCAGTAATTTACTCTTATTTCTCCATATCATGGGTTAAAGGCAAGCAGACTCTAGGCATGCGAGCATGGAAGTTTGAAATTACACAGCAAGATGGTCAGAATGTAACTTATAAGCAATCTCTTATTAGGTTAATATTAGCAATAACTTCATTAGCAGGAATTGGTTTTATATTTCAGTTCTTTAATAAATACAAACTTCCATTACATGACTACTATTCAAAAACTTATCTTACTTCAATTTATAAATAAATGAGTAATAGACCTGTCACAGGCCTAATTGGGTTTATTAATAAAAATAAACTTACTCTAATCCTAATTGTAATTTTATTTTCTTTAGTTAAACAGAATATTTTTAATAATAATTTTCCCTATATTGTTTTAAATAAACAAGAAGCAATCGATGACATTAAGCTGATTAATAATAATTTAACAAATCAAAATACTCTTATTGAAAGTCAAATAAACAGCTTTACTGAAGAAAACTCAAGTTTAATTGAGTCTAAAGCTAGGTTTAAATATGGCCTAATTAAGGAAGGGGAATATTTTTTTAAAATTACCAAGATTACCCAGGCTGATAATTTAGAAGAAACTGGCAAGTCTGCTTTATAATTAATGACATTATCTTAATCTTATAATGAAGTCCTTTGCTGATATGAATAATGATAATTATTACTTAATAATTCCAGCTAGTGGTGTCGGGAAGAGGATGAAATCTGGAATACCAAAACAATACTTACATCTTAATAATGGCCTAACTATAATAGATCAGTGCCTTAAAACACTATTAGAGGTTGATAAAATCTCTGGTTTTGTCATTGCGCTTTCTGAAAAAGATACTTTATTTAAATCTTCTACCTATTTTAACCACACCAAAAAGTTGGCAACTGTCCAGGGTGGTAAAGAAAGATTGCATTCTGTTCTAAATGCATTAAATTCATTAGAAGAAGTTGCAAATCCTAATGATTGGGTTTTAGTTCATGATTCAGTTCGGCCTTGCGTTAAAAAAACTGACATCGAAATGTTAATTACTGAGGTTTCACATCATCAAACTGGGGGTATTTTAGCTATGGGTGTTGTTGATACAATTAAACAAGTTGCTATTGATGGGAAAGTATCCACAATTGATCGAAGCAAACTTTATAAGGCGCAAACCCCTCAAATGTTCAGGTTTGGAATCTTAAAAGATGCACTAGAAACTGCAGTAAAACTTGATAAAAATATTACAGATGAATCTGAAGCAATAGAAAATCTAGGTTATTCAATTAAAATTGTTATTGGCTCTTCAAGTAATATTAAAATTACACAAGAAAATGATATTGAACTAGCAAACCATTACCTTCAATAAATTATGACTATAAAAACGGGCATAGGGCAAGACTCCCATGCATTTGAAAAAAAACCTGGAAAGCCTTTGATTCTATCAGGTGTCAAGTTTGAACACTCTTTTGGTTTAAAAGGTAATAGTGATGCAGATGTCATCTTTCATTCAATCACAAATGCAATATCCAGTGTTACTGGTAAAAATATTTTAGGATCCATAGCTGATAAACTTGTACATCAAGGAGAAAAAGACAGTAGTAAATATTTACAACTTGCCCTCGATGATTTACATGAATGGAAAATAAATCATATAGCAATCTCTGTTGAATGCTTAATGCCAAAAATATCCCCTCAAATTGAACTTATGAAGCAAAAAATTTCAGTTATCTGCAAAATAAATATTAATGATGTAGGTATAACTGCAACTTCAGGGGAAGGATTGACTGCCTTTGGAAGAGGTGAAGGAGTTCAAGCAATAACAATTATAACCGTTAGCAAATTATGACTCTAATAGACAACCCCACACGTTCAAAAATTAAAAAAATACACTTCATAGGAATAGGTGGCTCTGGAATGAGCGGAATTGCAGAAGTTCTTGCTAATCTAGGTTACGAAATATCTGGATCAGATATTCAGTCTAATCAAGCAACAAAAAAACTAGAGGAAATAGGCTGTAAGATTAGTTATTCACAAAAGGCTGAAAATGTAAAAGGCAAACAGGCAGTTGTTGTATCTTCTGCAATTAATAAAAATAATCCTGAACTCCAGGAGGCTAGACAGCAAAAATTATTAATTGTTCCAAGAGCTGAAATGTTGGGAGAGCTTATGCGCTTTCGCTTTGGAATAGCGATTTCAGGAACTCATGGCAAAACAACTACGACCAGTCTAATTGTTCACATAATGACTGAAGCAAAGCTTGACCCAACTTACATTATTGGGGGCATTATAAATGCAACTGGTATGAATGCCAAACTAGGAAAAAGTGATTATTTAATTGCTGAAGCAGATGAAAGTGATGCATCTTTTCTTCATCTTCAACCAATGTTAAGCGTTATTACAAATATTGATGAAGATCATATGAGTACTTATAATCATAGCTATGATAACCTTACAGATGCCTTTCTAAGCTTTACATCAAATCTACCATTCTATGGAGTTTGCGTCGCTTGTATAGATGATAGTGGCGTTAAGGATATTCTGAAAAAGATTCATAGGCCAGTTTTGAGTTATGGTTTTAGTGATGATGCAGATGTCAAAGCATCAAATGTTAAACAGAGTGATATGAAAATGTCATTTGATGTTAGCTGTAAAAAATATCAAAAAAAATTCCCTGTGTCACTTAATCTAATAGGAAAGCATAATATCTTAAATTCTCTCGCTGCAATTAGTGTTGCAATTGAACTAGAGATAGATCTTAAGGTAATACAAAAAGCTCTGTCTCATTTTAGTGGCGTATCAAGAAGACTTGATTATCACCAGAATTTGACTATAAATACTCATCTTATACCACTCTTTGATGATTATGGACATCACCCTAATGAAATCACTGAGGTTGTAAGTACTTTGAGGAACACCTATCCAGATAAAAGGCTTGTAGTTATTTTTCAACCTCATAGATATTCACGAACTAGAGACTTATTCAATGATTTTGTAAGCTGCTTATCTAAAGTAGATGTATTAGTTTTACTTAATATCTATCCAGCCAATGAGTCTCCAATTAATACAATTAGCTCATCAACCCTTGCTGACTCAATAAGAAGAAGAAGCTCGATCGATCCAATTGTAGTTAAGGATATTGATGAAATAATTGAAATAATTCCAAATATAGTTACTGAAAATGATGTAATTCTTACTCTTGGTGCTGGTGATGTAAATAAAATTCCACACCAGTTAAAAGATCATTTCATGAATAAAAAATAATGCTTAAGTTCAATGAACCAATGTCAAAACACTGCTCTTTAAGGTCAGGTGGTATATCTAGTGAATTTCTTAAGCCTGAGGATGTAAATGAGCTCTCTAATTTTTTAAAAACTAATACAAAGCCTGTATTAATGGTTGGTCTTGGAAGTAACTTATTGATTCGTGATAGTGGCTTTAGTGGCGTAATAATTAATACAAAAAATCTCAAAGACCTTACTATTTCAAATGGATTAATCGAGTCAGGAGCAGGAACCTCTCTTGCGAAATTATCAAGATTCTCTCAAGCAAATTTAAAATTTGGAGCAGAATTTCTTAGTGCCATTCCAGGGAGTGTAGGTGGTGCACTTGCTATGAATGCAGGCGCATTTGGCTCTGAGATATGGCAATATGTTCATTCAGTCAAAACCATAAATTTATCTGGAGAGATTCAAGAAAGATTTCCCACGGATTATGAAATTTCTTATCGATCTACGCTTCATAAATTTAGTGATGAAGTTTTCATTAGCTCTCTTTTTGACTTTAATTTAAAACAGCCCAATGACAATGTTCAGGATCTACTTCATAAAAGAAACTCAACTCAACCAATCGGTTTAGCAAGTTGTGGGAGCGTTTTTAAGAACCCCAAAGATCATTATGCAGCTAAATTAATTGAATCAAGTGGGCTTAAAGGTTTTTGCATTGGGGGAGCTTGCGTTTCAGAAATGCATGCAAACTATATTATTAATCAGAATAATGCAAGCGCTTCAGATATTGAAAATTTAATTACTCACATTCAAAGTGTAATAAAGGATAAACACAATATTGAACTTGAAACTGAAATAATCATCATATGATTGCTGTATTAATGGGAGGCTACTCAGCCGAAAGAGAGATATCACTACTAAGTGGCAATGCTGTTTATCAGGCCCTACTTAAAAGCAATGTAGACTGTTTCTCGTTTGATCTTAATCACGAAAATCTTGATACTCTTTGGGAAAAAGAATTTGATAAAGCATTTATAGTCCTGCATGGCAGAGGTGGAGAAGATGGCTATATTCAATCCGAACTTATGAAAAAAGGCATTCCCTTTACTGGATCGAGTGCTCTAGCATCAAATCTATGCATGAATAAAGCTACTACTAAAGACTTATGGGATAAGCATAGCCTTCCCCTATCTCGATCAATCGTTGCCTTAAAAGGACAGAATTTAGACTCAATAGATTTTCCTCTTCCATGGGCTGTAAAACCAACTTTGGAAGGTTCTAGTCTTGGTATTACAAAGGTTAACAATCAAAATGAACTGGATGACGCCCTTAAAACTGCCTGGCAATACAATGATGAGGCATTAATAGAACAATGGGTTGAAGGAGATGAATATACTGTAGCGATATTAAATAATAAGACGCTCCCAAGCATAAAAATTATTTCAGATCATGATATTTATGACTATCACTCAAAATACTTTAGTAATAAAACTGAATACCTTTGTCCTTCCGGTTTAACTATAGAGCAAGAAAAAAAGATTCAAATGATAGCATTAAAGGCTTTTAATTTAACTGGAGCATCAGGCTGGGGTAGGGTTGATTTTATTCTTGATAATAATAAGAACCCATACCTATTAGAAATAAATACAGTACCAGGAATGACATCTCATTCACTTGTTCCAATCGCAGCTAAAGCATCAGGCATAAGTTTTGAAGAATTAGTAATTAAAATCCTAAATGGCTAGACAAAGAAAAAATTACGTAAAAAAACAAAAAAAACCTTTTAAATATTTTTTAAATAAAATATTGAAATCAGTTTTCTATTTACTTCTTACTCTTTCAATTGCTTTCATTATATATCTTGTTGAAAAATCAACACTGCTTAAGCCAAATATCTCTTGGGAAATAAAGGGAGAATTGCAAGCCCAAGCTTATGAGTATGATGAGTTAATTAAGCCCCTTCTTAAAAATAAATATTTACTTAATCTCTCTCAAATCAAAAATAAGCTAGAAAAGCACCCATGGATTTCAAATGTAGAAGTTGAAAGAATATTTTGGAACAGGATTCGAATTGCATTAGAAAAGCATGATATTGCTATGCGCTTTGGAACTGAAGGCTATATATCTTCTCTAGGCATATTATTTAAACCAAACTTAACTATTAACTCAGGAAAACCTATTGGAATAGTATCTGAATCCGAGGTTAAACAATTTTATTTTGACTTTACTATGTACCAGTCGATTTTAGAACCAGTTAAAATTTCTCTTTTTGAAAGAACTTCCATTGATGAATTAACGCTTGATAACAATATAAAAGTTATCTTGGGATATCAAAAGCAAAATGAACGCCTAGAGTTATTTATCAAATCTTTTGATAAACTGAAAAAGTATGAAAAAATTAGAACTAGAGGTATTTTTGATATGAGATACCCTAATGGCTTTGCGTTGAGCTATTCGCCATTATAACTTTGTAACACAATGCTATGCTTATTGAAGTCCAGTAGATTGAGATAAAACTAAAGAAAGAATCTAGATAGTCATTTTCAATAAGCCCTATCAAGGAAATTAAAATGAATGGGCCAATAAAATTGATTAAGAAAATATTTAGGCGAGACTGCCATGTCACTTCTATTCTCTTATAAGGCACGTCATTTGCTATTGATACTAAATTAAGCGTTAACGGAACAAGTAAAAGATAAAACGGTAACAAATAAATTGAAGCAAGTGTTATTGCTTGTCCAACGCCCAAAAGAATTGCCAAAAGAAAAAAGCGGCCAAACCTAAGGTTAGGTAGAACAAAACCTAATCGATTTACAGAATTATTCCCCAGAATTACAAGTCTATACACATTAATTAACATTGCCATTGAGGCATAAATAAACATTAGAAGATAAGTTACATGAAAATTAATATTATCTGGAATCTCACTTCCAGGTTTTGCCATAGATAATAAATTCATAAGTTCTGGCAAGAAAGGAAGGGCTAGAAGTAATGGAAAAATACTGACCTCAAGTAACTTTTTCCAATTAGAAAAAGCAAATGCTAAAGTGGCTAAAATGGTCTTTTGGATTGGTATTGTTTTCATGATAAATTTGAATTGACTACATTAATTGTAATGGTTAATTTGTCACCTGGTTGTAAAACATATCCTTCACTTAAATCATTCCAAGCTCTAATATCTGAAACCTTAACTTTGTATTTTTGAGCAATCATTGAAAGGTTATCACCCTGTTTGACCGTGTAAAAAATATTTCTATCAATATCGATTCCAGTATTCGTTATTTTAGCTAACTCTGTCTTATTTTTGTTGTCCCTTAAGATAACTAATTCTTTTCCAATACTCAAAGAATCAGATGGACTAATTTGATTCCACTTTACAAGATTATTTATTGTTGTATCAAACTTAGTAGAAAT
>CAJQSO010000024.1 GCA_905614365.1 uncultured Candidatus Thioglobus sp. | reverse complement strand
GGACGCATTTAGACCAAACTTAGTGCAAACTTTAGAGGGCAATCCTGCACTGATTCATGGCGGTCCATTTGCAAATATTGCTCACGGTTGTAATTCAGTTATTGCTACAAAAACAGCGCTGAAATTATCAGATTATGTTGTAACAGAAGCTGGATTTGGAGCTGATTTAGGCGCAGAAAAATTCTTTGATATTAAATGCCGTAAAGCGGGCCTTGCTCCAGATGCAGTTGTTTTAGTCGCAACAGTTAGGGCTCTTAAGCATCAAGGCGGCGTTGCTAAAGCAGATCTAAATAATGAAAATACTGATGCGCTTGGTAAAGGCTGCGTGAATCTTGGAAGACATATTCGTAACCTGAGTCAATTTGGTGTTCCACTTGTAGTTGGTATTAATAAGTTTGTATCTGATACAGAAGCTGAATTTCAAGTAATCAGAGATTATTGTGAGCAGTTTAATGTAGAAGTTAGTGTTACTAGTCACTGGGAACATGGTGGTGATGGTGCAATTGACCTAGCAGAAAAGGTGGTTAGGTTGGCTGACTCAGGCACCGCACAATTCAAAACATTATATGATGATGAGCTTTCTCTTCTTGAGAAAGTAGAAACCATTGCCAAAAAACTCTATGGTGCGGATGAGGTTTTAGCTGATAAAGTTATTAGAGCAGAGCTTAATAGGTATCAAGATAACGGGTTTGGTCATCTACCAGTTTGTATAGCTAAGACGCAATATAGTTTTTCCACCGATCCACAATTATTAGGTGCTCCTACTGGGCACTCAATGTCGATCCGAGAAGTTCGACTTTCAGCAGGTGCTGAGTTTGTTGTAGTGGTTTGTGGTGCAATTATGACTATGCCTGGATTACCAAGAGTTCCAGCTGCAGATAAGATTAAATTAGATGAGAATGGACTAGTGCAAGGACTTTTTTAAACTATGACTATTAGTGATACAGTTGACTATGACATTCACAGGGTTGAGAATTCAACTCTACAGGAGTCAAGTGACTGCATTGCTATTGAAGAGCCACTAGAAATTGCTATTCGTTATTTTAAGAACGATGAGTGGATTACAGATCCGCTTATGGTTACAATGAGAACGCCAGGGGATGATAATGCCTTGGTAAGTGGGTTACTGTTTTCTGAAGGAATTATCCAAGATAAAGATGCTATAGATACGATAGATGTCAATGGTGAAAATAAGGGTAAATATGATGTTGATAACTCACTAATTGTTACTTTAGCAAAAGGTAACAAATTAGATTTGAAGAATTTACAGCGTCATTTTATGGTTAATTCGAGTTGTGGAGTTTGTGGGAAAGGCACTTTAAATGCTATTGAAATTGCCTATGAGCCAAACATTGATAAAGCTGGTCCAATTGTAAATATTGATTTGATCACTGAGCTGCCTGATATATTAAGAGCAAGACAGGAGCAATTTGCTAATACTGGAGGAGTACATGCCAGTGCATTGTTGACTGAGAGTGGTAAGGTTCTGCATTTGGCAGAAGATGTAGGTAGACATAATGCGCTTGATAAGCTGATAGGCCATGTAAGATGTAATGATATGTTGAGGCCGATTGAGCAATTTGTTATGTGTTCTGGTCGATTGGGATTCGACATTATACAAAAAGCAGTAATGTCTAGAATAGGAATGATTGTTGGTATCGGAGCTCCAACTTCATTAGCACTTGATCTAGCAGAAAAATTTGATATTACTTTGATAGGTTTCATTAAAAAAAATAAATATAATATATACACTGGTGCTTGGCGCATTAGTTAAAGATCTTAGGAGATTAAATGTCTAGAAATATTAGTTTATTGTCAGGAAAAAAGGACGATAAAAATAGCTTATTTGGAAAGATTTCGGTTAGCCCAACAGATGCTAGTGATTCAAAGCTAGCAGCTGAATATAACCTAGGTGTTTCTACGGTTCATAGTGCTAAGAGCTTTTATGACTTTCTTAATGAAGACTTTAAAAGTAAAAAAGCCTATCTATGTACTGGAAGTGCATGCCTTTGTAGGGGTACTCAAGATGTTGTCTCAGATAAGCTGAATCAAAAATTTGGTGAGGAGAACGTTGGTGAGATGATCTGCCTTGGAAGGTGTTATGAAAATAGTGCATTTAACTATAACGGTGAAAACTATTCAGGCGATGACATCAATAAATTAGATCAAATTATTGCTGGAAAGCATTCTAGCCCAGCTTACACAATGAAATCATTTTCAAAAACCCCATTCTTAGTGGAGGAAAGTGTTTTTTCTACGTATGAAGACTTTAAAGATTTACTTGAGGTATGTTTTGCAACTGAAAAAGATGATTTAATAGCATCTTTGAAAGATTCAGGTCTTCGTGGACGAGGAGGTGCAGGGTTTCCAACTGGAATGAAATGGGAGTTTTGCAAAGATCAAGAAGTTTCAACGAAGTATGTTGTCTGTAATGCAGATGAAGGAGATCCTGGAGCATTCTCTGATAGATATTTGATGGAAGAGCAGCCACTTAAAGTTTTATTTGGTATGGTAATTTGCGCTTATATTATTGGTTCAAAACAAGGTTTTTTATACATTCGGGGTGAGTACCCAGAGTCTATTACTATTACCAATGATTCATTATTAAGGCTTCGTGAATTAGGATTACTGGGAAATAATATTTTAGGTACAGGTTTTGACTTTGATATGAATGTTGTTGAAGGTCAAGGCGCTTATATTTGCGGTGAAGAAACTGCACTTATTGCATCTATAGAAGGCCGTCGTGCAGAAGTTGATGTGCGACCTCCTTTTCCAGTTGTCGAAGGTTTATATAAAAAGCCAACTGTAGTTAATAATGTTGAAAGCTTAGCAGCGGTTGCTGCAATATTTAAACTTGGAAGTGAGGCTTATAAAACTATTGGAAACGGAAGATCATTAGGTACCAAATTAATCTCTCTGGATGGTTATTTCAACAATCCAGGCCTTTATGAAGTCGACTTGGGAACGCCAATTAGCTTTATTATTGACGAGATTGGTGGTGGTTTCAATGATGATATCAAGGCTTTACAGATTGGTGGACCACTAGGTGGCATTGTTCCAGTGGATATCTTAAAAACTTTAACGTTAGATTTTGAAGCTTTCTCTGAGGGTGGATTCTTACTTGGACACGCTAGTTTCGTATGTATTCCTAAGTCATTCTCTGCAGTCGAGTATGCGAAACACTTATTTGCTTTTACTGCGCATGAGTCATGCGGTAAATGCTTCCCTTGTAGATTGGGCTCTACTCGAGGCAAAGAAATGCTAGAATCAGCTATAGAAGGTAAACAAAAATTTTCTGAAGAATTGATTTATGATTTATTAGAGACAATGGAAGTAGGATCGTTATGCGCATTAGGCGGCGGTCTTCCTCTTGCAATTAAAAATTTACTCGAACACTGCGGTGACGAGTTCCAACCTATGATGGAGAAATAGTATGTCAGAAAACCCGCAAGGTGTATTTATTGATGATGTTGAGTTCCCGTTTGATGACTCATCATCTATTCTAGCGTTTACTGATAAGGCTCTTGGAGACAAAATTATTCCAACCCTTTGTAACGACGATAATCTTCAGCCATATGGAGCGTGTAGGGTTTGTTCTGTTGAAGTTCAACAATCAGAAGATGGGCCAAAGAGAACAGTAGCATCATGTCATACGCCGATTGTTCCAGGTATGCGAATTCATACAAATTCTACTAGTATTAAAAAACTGCGTAAGAATATTGTTGAGCTAGTTTTAAGTGATCATCCACCTGATTGTCTGACTTGTGAGGTAAATGGTAACTGTGAATTACAAGATGTAGCGGCAAGTGTAGGTGTTCGACAAATACGTTATGCAAAAGGTGAAAACCATTGTGATCGTGAAAAAGACTTGTCTCATGCTTATATGAGAATGGACCTGTCGAAATGTATTAACTGTTCAAGATGTGTTCGTGCTTGTGATGAAGTTCAAGGTCAATTTACGTTGACGATGACAGGAAGAGGTTTTGAGTCTCGTATTACAACAGATAATGACATGCTTTTTGGAGACTCTTCATGTGTCTCTTGTGGTGCCTGTGCACAAACTTGCCCAACATCAGCAATATCTGATGTATTTCAGTCAAAATCAGTTGAAGCTGACAAAACAGTTAGAACGACATGCTCATACTGTGGAGTAGGTTGTAATCTAGAAGTTGCGGTAAAAAATGATGAAGTGTTATCAATCCGAGCACCTCAAGATGCTGTTAATGCAGGACATACGTGCTTAAAGGGGCGCTATGCATTTAAATTTTATAACCACGAAGACAGACTAACATCACCACTTATTAGAAAAAATGGAGAGTTGGTTCCTTGTTCTTGGGATGAAGCTTTAGATTTTATTAAAGGTAAATTTGAATCAATCAAAGAGAATCATGGTCCAGATGCAATAGCTGGTATTTCTTCTGCACGTTGTACTAATGAAGAAAACTATATGTTTCAAAAAATGATTCGTCAAATAGTAGGCACTAATAATATTGACTGTTGTGCCCGTGTTTGCCATTCACCTACTGCTTGGGGAATGCAACAAAGTTTTGGAACAGGTGCTGGTACTAATTCAACTGCAGATATTCCTTTAGCCGATTGCATGATGGTTATTGGTGCAAATCCAACTTCTGCACATCCTGTAACTGGTGCAAAAATTAAGCAGCAAGCCATGTCTGGAGCTACCCTTATCGTCATTGACCCAATTCGTACTGAATTGGCTCGGATGGCTGATCACCACTTACAACTTAAACCTGGAACAAATGTTGCGGTATTAAATATGTTTCAGTACTACATAGTGGAGGCTGGCCTTCTAGATCAGGACTTTATTAAAGAAAGATGTGAGGGTGGTGAAGAGTTTATTGAACAAATTAAAAAGCTAGATGTTGATGCAATGGCTCAAATTAGTCAGCTTGATAAAGATGATGTTAAAGCAGCAGCGATTGCATATGCTTCTGCAAAAAGTGCAATGGAGTTTCATGGCCTAGGTGTAACTGAGCATTCTCAGGGTACAAAGACAGTTATGTTAATTTCAAATCTGGCAATGATGACAGGTAATCTTGGTCGTCCTGGTGTTGGTGTTAACCCACTTCGTGGCCAGAATAACGTGCAAGGTGCAGCAGATATGGGCTGTCAACCTCATCATGGTCCAGGATACTTATGGATGGATCAAAAAGAAGTTCAAGATTTCTATGAAGATAAGTTAGGACTTCCTTCGCCCACAACTGCAGGTAGAAAGATTCCTGAAATGTTTGATGGTGCAGTAGATGGGTCCCTTAAAGCGTTATGGATTTTTGCTGAAGACGTTGTTCAAACAGACCCAAATACACATCATGTTGTGAAGGCTATGCAAGGCCTTGACTTACTTGTTGTACAAGAAATCTTTATGAGTGAAACAGCTAAAATGGCTGACGTAGTTTTGCCAGGCACAACATTTCTTGAAAAGAGTGGTACGTTTACAAATACTGAGAGACGAATTCAGCAGGTTAATGCTGCAGTTAAGCCACTTCCAGGAACAAAAACGGATGGTCAGATTATTGTAGAAATGATGCGTAAATTGGGCTTTGAGCAGCCTGATTTTAATGCTGAGATTGTTTTGAAAGAAATAGCCAGTGTGGTTTCATTTTTTGAGGGCGTAACTTGGGAGGGTCTGCGTGCTAGTCCAATGGGCTTGCAGTGGCCTGTTAATAAAAAAGGTGAAGACACTCAAATACTACATATTGGTGAATTTAAGCGAGGTAAGGGTAAGTTTCATTATCATGATTGGAAGGAAAGTGAAGAACTTACTAAGCATAAGAATGAGTATCCATTTATTCTTACTACCAGTCGTGAGCTTCAACACTACAACTGCGCAACTATGACTAGGCGAACATCTAACGTAAAAATCTTGACAAAAGATGTGATTATGCTAAACCCAAAAGATGCAAGAGCGAAAGATCTTACAACTGGTGATCGTGCAACTTTGAAGTCTGATAGAGGTGAAATTACTCTTGATGTTGAAGTTACAGATCGGGTCAAAAGAGGCGTTATAAGAACTACTTTTCATTTCCCTGAAGTATTAATTAATGAAGTAACAAGTGCTGTTACTGATGAAGAGACTAAGTGTCCAGAATATAAAATTGTAGCTGTAGACATCTTAAAAGCTTCTTAGTAACTTAAATAAAGTGAGCCTTTATGGCTCACTTATATAACTTAATAGCGCCTTTCTAGCTTACTTTTTTGTAGTATTCGGCCCGCGATTTCTTCAATTGAGATGTGACTTGTATCTATAAAAGGCACATCATTTTGAACATACATATCTTCTGCTCTTCTAACTTCCTTTTGACACTGTTCAATAGAGGCATAGCCACTATTAGATCTCCTCTCATCTCTTATATTCTGAAGTCGAACAGGATTAATGCTTAACCCATAAAGTTTATTTTTAAATGGCTTTAAAACACTCGGAAGTTTAACTGAATCTAAGTCCTCATCTATTAATGGGTAATTAGCAGCATATATTCCGTATTGAAGGGCTAAAAAAAGACAGGTAGGCGTCTTTCCTGATCTTGATACGCCAGTAAGAATTATGTCCGCATGCTCATAGTTCTTGGTAGATAAACCATCATCGTTATTGAGTGCAAAATTTATGCTATCAATTCGACCTGAGTACGTATTTTTATTTCCTACTCCATGGGAAAGTCCCATTTCATGAGATGATTTAGTTTCTAAAGTATTTTCCATTTTTGAAATAAAAGTTTCAAAAAAATCAAAAATAATCCCGCCACTATTTTCAAGCAGATGAGCATATTCAGCGGATACTTGGGTGCTGAAAATCAAAGCAGGCTCGCCATCAGTTTCTGAGGCCTCTTTAATTAACAAGGCAGCTGACTGAGCTTTTTTTTGCGTATCTATAAATGCTAGATTAACCCGCTTAAAATTTATTTCAGGGAATTGTGTAAGAAGACTGTTACCAAGTGCTTCAGCTGTAATACCCGTTCTATCTGAAATAAAGAATACAGTTCTCATAGTGATGTTTTATAGTTTTCCAAGTTTATTCCAGGTTTCAATTACAGTATCAGGGTTAAGTGAGATGCTAGTTATCTCTTGTTCTAGTAACCACTCTGCAAAATCAATATGGTCTGAAGGCCCTTGACCGCATATACCAATATATTTTCCCTGACGATGACATGCCTCAATAGCCATGGTAATCAATTTTTTAACTGCATCATTCCTCTCATCAAATCCTTCAGCTATTAGACCAGAGTCTCTATCCATGCCAAGTGTTAATTGTGTCAAATCATTTGAGCCAATAGAAAAGCCATCAAAATATTGTAAAAAATCATCGGCTATAATAGCATTTGATGGAAGTTCACACATCATGATTATTCTTAAACCATCTTTTCCTCGCTCCAGCCCATTTTCTTTTAAGAGTTCGATTACTTTTGAAGCTTCAGTGATCGTTCGAACGAAAGGAATCATTATTTCAACATTTTTAAAACCCATTTCATTTCTAACATTTTTAATTGCAAGACATTCTAGTTCAAAGCACTCTCTAAAATCTGAAGAGATATATCGTGATGCACCTCGAAAGCCAATCATTGGATTTTCTTCATGTGGCTCGTAGAGCTCACCTGCAAATAAATTTGAATATTCATTAGATTTAAAATCAGACATTCTAATAATCACTGGTGATTTGGAAAAGCTTGCAGCAATTGTTGAAATGCCTTCAGTTAATTTTTGAATATAAAAATCTATAGGAGATTTATAGCATGAGGTTCTTTTTCTAATTTCATCTTTGAGATCTTTTGGAAGGTTGTCAAAATCAAGTAAGGCTTTAGGATGAATACCAATTGTATTATTAATAATAAATTCGAGTCTAGCAAGACCTACTCCTGCATTTGGAATGCTTGAAAAATCAAATGCCCTAGAAGGATTGCCTACATTCATCATAATTTTTACAGGAATTTCTGGCAGGTTACTTACTTCAGAGAATGTATGCTCAAATTTTAAAATTCCTTTATAGACTTTTCCTGTATCCCCTTCAGCGCAAGATGCTGTAATGACTTTAGAGTCTTTAAGTATTTCAGTTGCATTGCCCGTCCCAACAATTGCCGGCACACCAAGTTCTCTAGCTATAATTGCTGCATGACAGGTTCTGCCACCACGGTTTGTAATAATTGCAGATGCAAGTTTCATGACAGGCTCCCAATCAGGGTCAGTCATATCAGTTACTAGAACATCACCCTTATTAACTAGATCCATTTCTGATAAGCTTTTGATTATTCTAATTTGGCCAGTTCCAATTTTTTGTCCAATTGCACGACCTTCTATAAGAACTTCAGAGGTTTCAAGGAGCTTATAACGCTCAATTCTCTGAATGCTTTGTCGACTTTTTACAGTTTCAGGCCTTGCTTGAACAATGTAGATTTTTCCATCAGATCCATCAAGAGCCCACTCAATATCCATAGCTCTTCCATAGTGCCTCTCAATTTTCATTGCATATTCAGCCAGCTCTTCAATTTGAGCATCATTTAAACTAAATCTTAGTCGCTCTTGTGGATCAACTTCAGTAGTTGTAACTGATGAGCTTGATTTTGCATCCGAATAAATCATTTTTATTGACTTAGAGCCAAGGCTTTTAGATAAAATTGCTGGCTTTCCTGATTTTAGTGTTGGTTTATGAACATAAAATTCATCTGGATTCACAGAGCCTTGTACGACAGTTTCACCTAATCCATAAGCAGAGGTAATAAATACAACTTCATCAAATCCAGATTCAGTGTCTAGGGTAAACATTACTCCACTTGCTCCAATATCACTCCTAACCATCTGCTGGACTCCTGCAGAAAGAGATACCATTTCATGTTCAAAGCCCTGGTGAACTCGATATGAAATTGCTCTATCGTTATAGAGTGATGCGAATACTTTTTTAATAGAAGTCAAAATATTATCTATACCGCTAACATTAAGATAAGTTTCCTGCTGACCAGCGAATGATGCTTCAGGTAAGTCTTCTGCAGTAGCTGATGAGCGAACCGCAAAAGTTACAGAAGAGCCATATTTTTCAGTTAATTTTTGGTAACTTTCAACAATAGATTTATGAAGATCTTCTGGAAATGAAGCCTCTTCAACCCACTGACGAATTAATGCACCAGTTTTGGTGAGTTCTTTAATATCAGTAATATCAAGTGACACCAGAAGATCATTAATCTTAATTTTCAAATTTGAATGATGTAAAAAAGATTCAAACGCTTCAGCTGTTGTTGCAAAGCCTCCAGGAACCCTAACACCTTGAGAGCTCAGCCCACTAATCATTTCACCTAGAGAAGCATTTTTGCCGCCAACTTTTTCAACATCAGACATGCCAACATCATCTAGCCAGATTACATTTTCAAACATGAAAATCCTTATATATATATATTTATTAGTTCAAGATTTGATAAAGTAGCACTCATTTTGACACAAAATGTAATACAAAAGTTTTTCATCAAAATTATAATTTTAATACATTAAAAATGAAGTGAATTATAGATTACAAAGTATTTCATAATTTGATAAAGATACTATACTACAATTGAATATTATTCCCAATATTTGCTTTTATATGGGCTTTTTGACGATAGAAAAGTATAAAAAAATGTATAATTTACAGTTCACAATATTTTCAGGGGTTTAAATAATGGCGACACAAATTGAACTAGCAAATGCAATCCGCGCCTTGAGTATGGATGCCGTGCAAAAAGCAAACTCTGGACACCCTGGCGCCCCAATGGGAATGGCCGATATTGCAGAAGTTTTATGGAATAAACACTTAAAGTTCAATCCGTCAAACTCAAATTGGTCAAATAGAGATCGATTTGTTCTATCAAATGGTCATGGATCAATGCTTATATACTCATTACTACATTTGGCTGGTTTCGATTTAAGTATCAATGATCTAAAAGATTTTCGTCAACTTCACTCCAAAACACCTGGACATCCAGAATATGGTTATGCTGATGGCGTTGAGACAACGACAGGCCCACTAGGTCAAGGTATTTGTAATGCAGTTGGCATGGCTATTGCGGAAAGAACTCTTGCTGCTCAATTTAATAAGCCAGGCCATTCTATTGTAGATCATCATACGTATGCTTTTATGGGCGATGGTTGTCTTATGGAGGGACTTTCGCATGAGTCTTGCGCAATGGCTGGAACTCTTGGACTAGGGAAATTAATAGCATTTTGGGATGATAATGATATTTCAATTGATGGACATATTGGAGATTGGATGGAAAAAGGTGTCCCTGGCCGCTTTAAATCTTACAATTGGCATGTTTTATCTGATGTTGATGGCCATGATCCTGAAGCCATTAATGCTGCTATAGTTGAAGCTAAAGCAATGAATGATAGACCAACTTTAATATGCACTCGTACTGTAATTGGTTTTGGCTCCCCTAATCTAGCAGGTTCTCATAACTGTCATGGCGCACCTTTAGGTGATGAGGAAATTGCAAAAACACGAGAAAAACTTGGTTGGAATTATGGGCCATTTGAAATTCCTGAAGAGATTTATGAGGGTTGGGATCATAAGGCTGAAGGTGCTGAAGTAGAAGATGAATGGAATGAAAAATTTAAAGCTTATAGTGTTAGCTTTCCAAGCGAAGCTGCTGAATTTCTGCGTCGAATTTCTGGAAGCTTACCAGATAATTTTGCCTCGAAAATGGATGATTTTATTGCTAAAACGCAACAAGACATGCCTAATATAGCTTCACGAAAAGCTTCACAAAATACAATCGAAGCTATGGGCCCAATAGTTCCTGAATTATTTGGTGGATCTGCGGATTTAACTGGTTCAAATTTGACTAATTGGTCTGGAAGTGTTGTAGTCAATGCTGAAAATGCAAATGGAAACTATATTTCATGGGGAGTGCGTGAATTTGGTATGGCGGCAATGATGAACGGTATGGTTCTGCATGGTGGCTTTAAAGTTTATGGAGCAACATTTCTTATGTTCATGGAATATATGAGAAATGCTCTTCGAATGTCTGCAATGATGAAGATTGGAACAATTTTTGTGTATACACATGATTCAATTGGTCTTGGTGAAGATGGTCCAACTCATCAGGCTGTTGAGCAGATAGCAACTATGAGAGTCATACCTAACTTTCAAACTTGGCGAGCTTGTGATGCTATTGAGTCTGCAGTTTCTTGGAAAATAGCTATGTTAAGAGGTGACGCCCCAACTGCATTAATTTTCTCTAGACAAAACTTGACTCCAATGGAGCGAACCATTGAGCAAGTGAATAACATTGAGAAAGGTGGATACACTCTTAAAGATTGTAGCGGCGATGCTGACATAATTTTAATTGCTACTGGCTCAGAAGTTTCATTGGCAGTTGATGCTGCAAAAATGATGAGTGATAGGAAGGTTCGTGTTGTATCAATGCCCTCCACAAATGTTTTTGATGAGCAAAATCAAGCATATAAGGATTCCGTATTAATACCTGGAGTTAAGCGCGTTGCTATAGAAGCTGGCGTTGCAGAGTCTTGGTATAAATATGTAGGTCTTGAAGGAGGGATAGTTTCAATGACCACATATGGTGAATCAGCGCCAGCAGGAGAGCTATTTAAACATTTTGGGTTTACAGTAGATAACGTAATTTCCACTGTTAACAGAGTTTTAAGTTAATTTTTAATAGGAGTTTAAGATGACAATAAAAGTTGGAATTAATGGTTTTGGTCGAATTGGTAGAATGGTTTTTCGTGCAATCGATAAAGATTTTGATAATTTAGAAGTAGTTGGAATTAATGACCTACTTGATAATGATTATCTATCTTATATGCTCAAATATGATTCAGTGCATGGAAGGTTCGGTAAAGATGTCACAGTAGAAGGAAATAATTTTGTCATTGATGGGAAAAAGATTCGCTTAACTGCTGAGCGAAATCCTGCGGATTTAAAGTGGGGAGACGTTGGTGCAGATTTGGTGATTGACTGTACTGGTTTTTTCTTAACAGAAGAACTTTGTCAGGCACATATTGATGCTGGTGCTAAAAAAGTAATGCAATCAGCGCCTTCTAAAGACCACACGCCAATGTTTGTCTATGGTGTTAACCATGATTCATATGATGGTCAGTCGATAATATCAGCTGCTTCATGCACTACAAATTGTTTGGCTCCAATTGCCAAAGTACTTAATGATGGATGGGGTATTAAGCGTGGTTTGATGACTACAGTTCATGCTGCAACAGCATCTCAAAAAGTTGTTGATAGTCCTTCTTTGAAAGACTGGCGTGGTGGCCGAGGTATATTAGAAAATATTATTCCATCATCAACAGGTGCTGCAAAAGCGGTGGGTAAAGTTCTACCTGAACTTAATGGTAAATTAACTGGGATGGCTTTTAGAGTGCCAACTTCAGATGTTTCAGTTGTTGACTTAACTGCTGAGTTGAATGATGAGTCTGATTATGAGGCTATTTGTGCTGCAATGAAGTCAGCTTCTGAGGGCCCAATGAAAGGCGTTTTAGGCTATACAGATGAAAAAGTTGTTTCGACAGACTTTGTTGGAAGTACTTTTGCTTCAATATTTGATGCTGAGGCAGGCATGTCAATGGACTCAACATTTGTTAAAATAGTCTCTTGGTATGATAATGAATATAGTTATACGTGCAACCTGTTGCGTTTAGCTGGACACATTTCAAAGTAGTTTTAATTTGACTTGGGGTGTTTGATGAATTTACTTAAGATGACTGATCTTGATTTAAGTGGAAAGAGAGTTTTAATTAGACAAGATTTAAATGTCCCAATAAAAAATGGTGAGATCACTAGTGATACCCGTATTGTAGCTTCATTGCCAACTATTACTCATGCACTTAAAGCTGGCGCTAAGGTAATGATAATGTCGCACCTTGGAAGGCCAAACGCTGGTGAGTTTGATGACAAATATTCGCTTAAACCAGTAGCTAAGCATCTCTCTGATTTACTCGGACAACCAGTAACCCTTGTATCAAACTGGCTTGATGGTGTTGAAATGAATTTTGGTGAGGTTGTGCTTTGCGAAAATGTCAGATTTAATGAAGGTGAAAAAGAAAACGATGAAGCCTTATCAAGACAAATAGCATCTTTGTGTGATGTTTGCGTGCAAGATGCTTTTGGGACTGCCCATAGAGCCCATGCTTCAACTTATGGTGTTACTGAGTTTGCGCCTATTGCCTGTGCTGGACCCCTACTCATTGGCGAACTTGAATCTCTTGGGAAGGCGCTGGAAAATCCAAAAAGACCAATGGTTGCGATTGTTGGAGGATCAAAAGTATCAACTAAATTAACAGTTCTTGATGCACTTTCTAAAATTGTTGATCAGTTAGTAGTTGGTGGAGGTATTGCCAATACATTCATTGCTGCTCAGGGCCATAGTGTTGGACAGTCTTTGTGTGAGCATGATCTTATCCCTACAGCTCAAGCATTAATGGAGCATTGCCAAATCCCTATCCCTGGTGACGTAGTTTGTGGAAAAGAATTCTCTGAGTTTGCAACTGCAGAAAGTAAAAATTCAAGTAGCGTTAGTTCTGATGATATGATTTTTGATATTGGACCTAACTCTATTGATGAGTTATGTGAAATTATGAAAAATGCTGAAACAATAGTATGGAATGGGCCTGTGGGCGTATTTGAATTTGAGCAATTTGCAAATGGCACTGAGAAAATAGCGCATGCAATTGCAGATTCAGACGCTTTTTCAATTGCGGGAGGCGGTGACACCTTAGCAGCTATTAGTAAATTTAATATTGGAGATAAAATATCCTATATTTCAACTGGTGGAGGTGCATTTTTAGAGTTCCTAGAAGGAAAAACACTTCCAGTTGTGGAAGTTTTAGAGAAAAGAATGCAGGAGAAAAATAATTAATAGAAGAACAAAAATTTTAGCTACCCTCGGACCATCAACTGATGACCCCCAAGTTTTAAAAGGAATTTTAGACGCTGGCGTAAACGTTATTCGAATTAATTTTTCGCATAATAATGAAAAAGAACATTTTGAGCGAATTGCTCAAGTCAGAAAGTATGAAAAAGAAAACGATGTCTTTATTGGAATCTTGATGGACCTCCAAGGCCCAAAGATTAGAATTTCTTCTTTTATAGATAATAAGATAGAGCTTAAAAATGGAGACCAATTTACTCTTGATGCTGAAATGGCAACATCTGAAGGCAACCAGAGTACTGTTGGAGTAGCTTATAAACAGCTCCCAAATGACTTAATTGCTGGAAACACCTTGCTGTTAGATGATGGAAAAATTATTCTCAAAGTTTTACATATTAAGGGTCCAAAAATTTTAACTGAAGTTTTACAGGGCGGAATTTTATATAATAATAAAGGAATAAATTTACGAGGTGGTGGCTTAAGTGCCAGTGCCTTAACTGAAAAAGATAAGCAAGATATTCTGATTGCAGCTAAGGCAGATGCTGATTATGTAGCTATTTCTTTTCCTATCCATGCAGACGATATTCGTGAAACCAAGAGGCTCCTTAAGGAGGCTGGATCGAACGCTAGTGTTATTGCAAAAATTGAGCGAGCTGAAGCACTGCAAGAGGATGTGATTAATGAGATTATTCAAGAATCTGCAGGAATTATGGTTGCACGGGGAGACTTAGGTGTTGAAATTGGAGATCCTCAGTTACCTGCCCAACAAAAACGCCTAATCTTATTGGCTAGGGCGAATGATAGATTTGTTATTACAGCAACTCAAATGTTGGAATCAATGATCACTAGTCCTATACCAACTAGAGCAGAGGTTTTTGATGTTGCAAACGCAGTTTTAGATGGCACTGATGCAGTAATGCTTTCTGCAGAAACTGCAGTAGGTGCTCATCCTATAGAAGCAGTAAAAACAATGAATGATGTCTGTTTGGAAACTGAGAAAAGCCCAACAGCAAAAGTATCTCATCATAGGCTTCATGAACATTTTGAAGGTATTGATGAAACAATCGCTATGAGTTCTATGTACGCTGCTAATCATTTGGGTGCAAAGGTAGTGGCAACCTTAACTCAAACCGGAAAAACAGCACTTTGGATGTCAAGAATTAGTTCAAATATCGCAATTTTTGCAATGTCTGATAATTACAAAACTTTAAAAAAAGTTACTATTTATAGAGGAGTCTATCCTTGCTATATAGATAAAACAAGTGCGGATGACTGGAATCATGTCAATACCCATGTTATCGAAAATTTAGAAAATAAATCTCAAGTTGAAAAAGGTGATATTGTTATTATTACAAAGGGGATGCATAAAGATAAATCGGGCGGCACAAATCTGATGAAAATTTTGCGTGTCGGTGATGGAAATTATTAAAAGTAAATACAAAGGTGAAAATTATGATAAATAATCAAGAAGAATTAAGACAAACCGCAAATCAATTGGCTGCTAGAGGCAAAGGTCTTCTTGCAGTAGATGAGTCTACTCCAACAATAGGCAAACGTCTTGCTGGTATTAATATTGAGAACACAGAAGAAAATCGTCAAGCCTATCGTGGAATGCTCTTTACTGCAGAAGGTATTGGTGAATATATTAGTGGAATCATCCTTTTCGAAGAAACACTTTATCAAAACCACCTTGATGGTGAAACTATGGTTTCAAAAATTAATAAGCTGGGAATAATTCCAGGTATTAAGGTAGATAAAGGCTTAAGTCCATTAGCTGGTGGGCATGAAGTAGAGACATGGTGTAAGGGTTTAGAAGGTCTTGCTGAGAGAACTGCTGAGTATTATAAACAAGGAGCACGTTTTGCAAAATGGCGCGCTGTGTTACAAATTACTGCTGATGGATGCCCTACAGATCTTGCAATTAAAGAGAATGCTTGGGGTCTTGCAAGATACGCAAAAATTTGTCAAGAGTCAGGACTTGTCCCCATTATTGAGCCTGAAATTTTAATGGATGGAGATCATACTATTGAGAAGACAGCAGAAGTGCAAGAGAAAGTCTTAGTTGAAGTCTACAAAGCTTGCTCAGAAAATAACGTTTTCTTAGAGGGAACACTATTAAAGCCTTCAATGACTGTTTCTGGCGCCGATAATTCAAATAAAGCTGGTTCAGAAGAGGTTGCTAAGATGACAGTTCGCACAATGAATCGTTGCGTACCAGCAGCAGTTCCAGGAATTATGTTTCTGTCAGGCGGGTTAACTGAAGAAGATGCCTCTGTTTATCTTAATACTATGAATAGTATCGAACATAAGAGCGCAACAAGTTTGACATTTTCTTATGGAAGAGCTTTGCAGCAATCATGTTTACAAGCCTGGAAAGGTAGTGATATTGAAGCAGGCCAAAAGGCATTAATGGCAAGATGCCAAGCTAATTCAGAGTCTTCTACTGGGGATTATGTTGCTGGCTCTCAGCCTTCTTCTCAAGAGACTTTATTTGAGGCTGGTTATAAGTATTAATCTTTGCTTTTATCGGGTTTAGACTTAAGAATTTAGTCTAAAGCTTAGAGAGTATAATAAAAGGCCCGAATTATTTCGGGCCTTTTGTATTGAAAACAAAAAAATGAATAAAAGTAAATATTATCCTGTAATTGTTGTTGGTGGAGGCCATGCTGGCACAGAGGCAGCTCTTGCATCAGCTAGAATGGGCGTTGATACATTGCTAATAACTCATAATGTTGAGACACTAGGCCAGATGAGCTGTAATCCTGCGATTGGCGGCATTGGTAAGGGTCATCTCGTAAAAGAGATCGATGCAATGGGCGGCATAATGGCAAAAGCTATTGATGTGTCAGGTATTCAGTTTAGAACACTCAACGCATCCAAAGGTCCAGCTGTTAGGGCAACTAGAGCTCAAGCAGATAGAATATTATATAAAGCAGCAATCAGAAGTAAAATTGAAAATCAAGAGAATCTAAGTTTATTTCAGCAGCCAGTTGATGATTTAATTATTGAAAATAACAGAGTTAAAGGCGTTATAACACAAATGGGTTTGGAATTCTTTGCAGATAAAGTCATCTTAACTTCAGGCACTTTTTTAGGTGGAATTATACATATTGGAAAACAAAATTATCAAGGAGGAAGGGCTGGTGATGCCCCAGCTAATGTTTTATCTGAACGATTACGCTCTTATGATTTAGGTGTAGGAAGACTAAAAACAGGAACACCGCCTCGCCTTGATGGGAGAACAATTAACTATAACATCTTACAAAAACAAGAGGGCGATACTCCATTACCAACCTTTTCATTTATGGGAAGGTTAGCTGATCACCCACAACAAATTCCATGTTTTATTACTCATACGAACGCAAAAACTCATGAATATATTACTAATGGCCTAAAAGATTCACCACTTTATAGTGGAAAAATCGAAGGTGTTGGCCCTCGATATTGTCCTTCAATTGAGGATAAGGTTGTTAGATTTGCAGAAAGAGATTCACATCAAATATTCGTTGAACCAGAAGGTCTTACAACTCACGAAGTATATCCAAATGGTATCTCAACATCGCTAGCATATGAAGTGCAAGAGGATTTTGTCAACTCTATAAAAGGCTTTGAAGATGCAAAGATCATTCGTCCAGGCTACGCTATTGAATACGATTTTTTTGATCCTAGAGGGTTGAAACAAACATTGGAAGTTAAGAAAATATCAGGTCTTTTCTTTGCAGGACAAATTAATGGAACTACTGGTTATGAAGAAGCAGCTGCACAAGGTTTGCTAGCTGGTATTAACGCTGCATTACAGGTTCAAGAGAAGGATCCTTGGACGCCTAAAAGGGATGAGTCTTATATAGGCGTTATGGTTGATGATTTGACGACCAAAGGAGCATCAGAGCCTTATCGAATGTTTACCTCTCGAGCTGAATATCGACTTTTACTTCGAGAAGATAATGCTGATGAAAGATTAACCCCACAAGCTAGAGAAATGGGACTTGTTGATGATCTTCGCTGGCTTTCTTTTAATGGAAAATATGAGCAAGTGGCGAATGAAAAAAAACGTTTAAAGTCTTTTTGGGTTCAATCAGGAGATGTCCAAGCCGAAGAAGTTTTGGGGATAAAGCTTAGTCATGAATATAGTTTAGAAGCCTTACTAAAAAGACCAAATATCGACTATAAATTGCTTAGTAAAATTGAAAATGCAAAACCTTTTCTGGAAGATAGGATGATTATTGAGCAAGTAGAAAATCAAATTAAATATGAGGGATATATAAAACGACAATTAGATGAAATTGAAAAATATCGTAAAAATGAGAATACCAAACTTTCATCCGATATCGATTACAGTGAGATTAAAGCCCTATCAAATGAGGTTAGGCAAAAGCTTAATGAATACAAGCCTGAAACAATTGGTCAAGCTAGTAGAATTCAAGGCGTAACTCCAGCATCAATTTCTATATTATTGGTTTTTTTAAAAACTTACAAAGCCCTGTCATGAATGAAAATGAGAGGCTGCTCTGCGAAGGGGCAGAGTTAATGAATATTGTTCTCTCAGAGTTTCAATTGCATCAACTCCTTAAGTTTCATGGATTAATTATTAAATGGAATAAGGTATACAATTTAAGTGCCATACGCGACCCCTTAGAATCAATTAAAAAACACTTTTTGGATAGTCTTTCAATTCTAAGTTTTATAAAGCCTGGATTATTACTAGATGTTGGTTCTGGAGCTGGTCTACCTGGCATCATCATTGCAATTATGATGCCTAAAACTAGCGTTTTTGTCATTGATAGTGTTGGTAAAAAATGCCGATTTATGCAAACTGTAAAAACAGAACTGTCTTTGACTAATTTAACTGTAGTTAATAGTAGGGTGGAGTTATTTAATTACCATCAGTCTTTTCCTCAAGTAACTTCTCGAGCATTTTCAGATGTAGCTACTACTATTGAAAAAGTGAAGCATTTAATAGCAGCTGATGGGCGTTACTTAATGATGAAGGGCGACAATATTAATGAAGAAAAGATGCAGAAAATGAAGTCAAAAGTACATATTTTAAAAGTTCCATTTGTTTCAGATAATCGTTCACTTTTAGAAATTCAGCTATAATTTTTGATTATGGAAATAATAGACTCTCATTGCCACATAGACCGAGTTGACTTAGATGCTTTTGGAGGAAGTATTGAGTCAATGCTCAAGCACGCCAGTGAGCTTTCTGTAACGAAGTTCCTATGCGTCTGTATCGATTTGGAACATTTTGATCAAGTTCATGATCTTGCATTAGCCCATTCTAATATTTATTCGTCAGTTGGCGTTCATCCAACAGAAACTAATTGTAAAGACCCAACTACAGAAGAATTACTAGTATATGCAAAAAGTGACAGAATAATTGCAATTGGTGAGACTGGTTTGGATTATTTTCATGTTAAGGAAGATCAGGCTGACTGGCAAAGAGATCGCTTCCGTCGACATATCAAGGCATCCAATATTTGTGGAAAGCCTCTGATTATTCATACTAGAGAAGCTAAATCTGACACTATCAAAATTCTCTCTGAAGAGAGGGCTGAGTCAGCCGTTATGCACTGCTTTTCTGAGGACTGGGAAACTGCCAAAGCAGCATTGGATCTTGGTTATTACATTTCTTTTTCGGGTATTTTGACGTTTAAAAGTGCTCAATCCTTGCGTGATGTTGCAAAAAAAATACCTGCTGATCGCCTTTTAGTTGAAACAGATTCACCATATTTAACCCCTGTTCCTAATAGAGGAAGGCCTAATAGTCCAGCCTATACATACTATGTAGCAGAGAAGCTTGCAGAAATTCGTAATACGAGTATTTCTGAGATTGCTAAAACCACCACTGAGAACTTTAATCGGCTATTTTTTTCGTGATCTTATGACTACTCATGATGCTCCAAGGTTTATAACTGTTGATGAGTTTTCAATTGGGCAGCGACTTGATAATTATCTAATTAAGCAGCTTAAAGGGGTGCCAAAGTCCCGTATTTATCGAATTATTAGAAAAGGTGAAGTCCGCGTTAATAAAGGTAGAAAAAAAGCAGACTATAAGCTTGTTTCTGAAGATATTATTCGAATTCCACCTATTAGAACTGCTACTGAAAAGGATATCAATCCATCTGATGGACTTCTTAAATTGCTTAATTCTTCAATTCTTTATGAGGATAAAGGCTTATTAGTACTTAATAAGATACATGGAATGGCAGTTCACGGCGGAAGTGGAGTCACTATTGGAATTATTGAAGCACTCAAAAGCCAATACAAAGAGCCGATTGAACTTGTCCATCGACTTGATAGAGGAACATCAGGATGTTTAGTTCTTGCTAAAAAACGATCAGTATTAAAATCATTACATGAGCAGTTAGTCAATCATCAAGTGGAAAAGCGTTACATTGCACTTGTTAAAAATAGCTGGAGTAAGAAAAAGCATACTATTGATGCTCCGATTTATCAAAACTCAAGGAATAGTGTTATTGATTCAAAAGGAAAAGACGCAGTGAGTCATTTCCATCCAATCAAAAATTTTCTTATGGATGATGAAAGCGCTTCACTAGTTGAAGTGGCTATAGAAACTGGAAGGACTCATCAAATTAGAGTCCATGCAAAGTATGCTGGTCATCCAGTAGCCCAAGATGATAAGTATGGTGATAATAGTTTTGATCAATTAATGAAAAAGAAAGGATTGAATCGACTTTTTTTACATGCTAAATCAATTATTTTTACAAACCCTATTACTAATGAGATACAAAAGGTAACAGCCCCCTTGCCTAATGATCTTGAAGAATTTTTAAATAAACTATGAATGCATATATTCGCTTAATGAGGCTCGATAAGCCTATTGGGTCATTATTACTTTTATGGCCGACTTATTGGGCTTTATTTCTAAGTGCAGATGGATGGCCTGATTTAGATATATTAATTATTTTCACTTTGGGAGTTTTTATAATGAGAACTGCTGGGTGCGTTGTTAATGATTTTGCTGATCGAAAAATTGATAAACATATAGTAAGAACTCATAAAAGACCTCTTGCTACTGGAGAAATTTCATCCAATTCTGCATTAGTATTATTTGGCCTATTATTACTGATTGCATTAGGCCTAGTTCTGCAAACTAATCTCTTAACTATTAAATTGTCTTTAATCGCGCTTTTACTGGCAACTTTATATCCTTTTACAAAGCGCTGGACTAATTTCCCACAACTAGTTTTAGGCGCAGCATTTGGAATGAGCGTACCTATGGCTTTTAGTGCTCAAACTGGAGTGATACCTTTAACTGCTTGGCTAGTTTTTATTGCAACTGTAGTTTGGACGTTGATTTATGATACTTTTTATGCGATGGCTGATCGCGATGAGGATTTAAAGATTGGAGTAAAGTCAACGGCAATTCTTTTTGCAAAATACGATCAAATTATTATCACTTTATTGCAAATTTTACTAATTATTGTGTTTATATTAATTGGCAATACTTTCGATTTAGGGTTAATTTATGACTTTTCTTTAGTTATTATTGCATTTTTTATGATTTACCATCAATTTTTACTGAAAAAACGCCAAAAAGAAGAATATTTTAAGGCATTTATTAATAATAATTTCATTGGTATGACTGTATTCTTAGGAATTTTTCTTTCGGTAGTAACCAAGCTTTAATTCTGTTGTTTTTTTGCAACATTTGAGCAAATTTACGTCATTTTGGCCTCTTTTTTGGCTTTATTTCATCAAGAAAACTTGACACTCTGTTTTTGTTACTATAAAAAGTCCATCAATCAGCAAAAATGTTGGTTATCTTAAAAACAAATGGAGAGAAAATATGTTAAGTAATGTAACTGGTTGGATAAAAAAATTAACTGAAGCTGGTGTTGGTCTTGTAGCACTTGCAGTTGTTGTTCAAGTAATATTTGGTTCAAGTGTTTCATTCCTACCTGGTGATGTAGTCGCTAGGCTTACGGATATGATCGGTGCTCTAGGTGGTGCTGGCTTAGTTGGTTTAATTACAGCAGGATTGTTGTATACGATCTTTTCTAAGTAATACATATTAACTCAATAAAAAACCCGCCATTAGGCGGGTTTTTTATTAGCTGAACGAAATATCAATAAACATTAAAATTCCTCATGATAGAGTTCGCTAAATTAAGTTACTATATAGCTATTAAACTTGACACAGTCATTTTGATACTATAAAAAGTTTATCAATCAGCTGAGAATCTGGTTGTCTTAAAACAAATGGAGAGAGAGTATGTTAGATAATGTAATTGGATGGGTAAAAAAATTAACTGAAGTAGGTGTAAGTATTATTGCGCTTGCAGTCGTTGTTCAAATAATTTTTGGAAGTCAAGCTGCATTCCTACCTGGCGATATTATCGCTAGACTTACAGATATTATTGTTGGCCTTGGAGCTGCAAATTTGGTCGGTTTAATTGCCGTTGGTTTGCTCTACAAAATCTTTACTAAGTAACACATATTAACTCAATAAAAAACCCGCCATTAGGCGGGTTTTTTATTATTTGAAAAAGACTGGGTTAAATTAAATCCCTCGAAGAAGTTCATTAATGCCAACCTTAGATCTTGTTTTGGCATCAACTTGTTTAACTATAACGGCGCAATATAGTGAATAGCTTCCATCTGCTGACGGAAGGTTGCCAGAAACTACTACAGAGCCTGCAGGTATGCGGCCATATGTTACTTCACCTGTCATTCTATTAAAAATTTTCGTTGATTGACCGATATAAACGCCCATTGAAATAACAGCACCTTCTTCAACGATAACGCCTTCAACTACTTCTGATCTAGCTCCAATAAAGCAGTTATCCTCTATGATTGTTGGGCTCGCTTGCAATGGCTCAAGTACTCCACCAATGCCTACACCACCTGAAAGGTGAACATTTTTGCCAATTTGAGCACAAGAACCTACAGTAGCCCATGTATCGACCATTGTTCCAGAATCAACATAGGCGCCAATATTTACATAAGATGGCATTAAAACAGTATTTGAGGCTATATAAGATCCTCTTCTAGCAGTTGCTGGAGGAACTACTCTCACACCTGATGCTTGAAACTCTTCAGCTGTGGTATTTGCATATTTGGATGGCACTTTGTCATAGTACTGCGTAAAGCCAGATTGCATAGGGACGTTATCTGCAAGTCTAAATGAAAGCAATACCGCTTTCTTTAGCCATTCATTAACATGCCAGTCACCAATCCCTCTTTGCTCTGCAACTCTAGCTTTTCCTGAGTCGAGGAGATGGATTGCCTCATCAACAGCCTGTTTAATTTCTTTACTTACAGAGTCAGGAGTAATATGCGCTCGATCTTCGAATGCGGCTTCAATAATATCTTTCATAATTGTAATAATAAAAAAAAAGTGATTATATCATTTAGAGTCCATTTGGACTCCTCTAATGTTCGTGCTGGTGGTTATGATGATGCTCATAAGTAGCCATCAATTCATGGATTTGATCAGCAAATAAGTCATTGAATTGAGCATCTTTTAATATGGATTCAGGAAGTCCTTCGCAGCAGATGTGATGGTAAAGACATAGAACTTGAGTTGATTCTTTCATTACTCTATGAAGATCATGAGACACCATAAGTACAGCACAGTTTTGTTTTTGATGAATATCCTGAATTAATTTATAAAGCTGCATTTGACCATCAACATCAAGATTTTGTGCTGGCTCATCCAAAATCAACACATTAGGTTTATTTAGAAGCGCTCTCGTTAATAAGATTTTTTGCAACTCGCCGCCTGAGAGATTTTTGAGTGGCATTTCAAGTAAATCTTTAATGCCAGTAAGCTCGCATGTTTGACTCGTAAAATCATGATCTAATTTCTGATTTAAAGTCAAAAAATCTATAACAGATATTGGAATGTACGGATTTGCTGTAAATGATTGAGGTGTGTATCCAAGTTTTAAATCTCCACTATGAATAATTTCTCCAGTATCCTGCTTAATAATCCCTAAAAGAATCTTAATTAATGAACTTTTTCCAGCACCATTAGGTCCTATTAAAGTAATAAATTCACCTGGATGAAGTTTAAAGCTGACATCATCAAGAATATTTTTTCCATTATGACTAAGGCTAATATTGTTTAGAGTTATGAGGGCGTCTGACATTAGTATATTTTATCTAACAATTCATGCCTAAGCTCAAAATATAATGTTTGAAAGTTTAAATTCCTCAAGTAGTTTCCAATAAAAAAACTTGGTTTAGAGGTAAAATTTAGGAATGAATCAGCAACTCATTTTAGTAGATGGCTCAGCGTTTTTATTTCGCTCATATTTCTCAACGCTATCTCAAAACTTGACAAACGAAAGTGGCTTCCCTACTGGAGCTATGTTTGGTGTTGTAAATGCGATAAAACATTTACAAAGAAAGTATCAGGGCGCAAAGATTATTATGATTTTTGATGCAAAAGGTTCAAATTTTCGTCATGAAATGTTTCCAGACTACAAAGCAAATAGGAGCCCAGCAGAGGATGATTTAGTTATTCAGATTGAGCCCCTTTATAAAATAGTTAGAGCAATGGGCTTTCATTTTTTATGTGAAAAAGGAGTCGAAGCAGACGATGTTATTGCAACGCTAGCAAAACTTGCTCGTGAAGAAGGTATTGAAACAATTATTGCTAGTGGCGACAAAGACCTTTTCCAACTAGTCGGTGGTAATATTAAGCAGCTTGATATGAAGGGTAAGCTCTATGGTGAAGAAGAGGTTAAAGAGAAGATGGGAGTTAATCCTCACCAAATATTGGATCTTCTGGCTTTAACGGGTGACTCAGCTGACAATATACCTGGAGTACCTAGTGTCGGACCAAAAACTGCGTCAAAGTGGCTTGAACTTTACGAAGATATTGAAGGTGTGAAGGCTAATGCAGAAAAGATTGGGGGTAAGGTTGGTGAAAAACTAAGGGAATCTTTTGAGATATTGGATCTTTCTTATAAATTAGTTCAGCTTAAGTTTGATGTCAAACTTCCTTTAAATATTCTATTAGAAGAACCTGGAGAAAATAAAGAGGAATTACTAGAGCTTTTTAGAGAGTACGGTTTTTCAATGTGGCTTAAGCAGTTAGGTGAAAAGACATCGCCTAAAGTTTCTGAGAGTGAAGAGCAAGTGACTGATGAAATTCCAAGCCCTATTGCTAGTATCTCTCTTGAAGGATATTCTCAAAATCTTATACTCTCAGAAGAAGATTTTTCTGGATTGCTTACTAAGCTGTCTAATAGTAAATCTTTTGTATTTGATTTAGAGACGAATAGTCTTGATTATATGCAGGCTGAGATTGTTGGTCTTGTTTTTCTTATTGAGAAAGATAGTTATTATTTACCAGTTGCTCATGACTACTTAGATGCCCCAACTCAGTTATCTAGACATCATGTAATGTCATCTTTAAAGCCCTTACTTGAGAACCAAACTATAGGCAAAGTTGGGCAAAACTTAAAATACGACGCTCATGTGCTTGCTAATATTGATATTAGTCTAAATGGCATTATTGATGACACCATGTTGAAATCATATTGTTTGAATTCAGTCGCAAGTCGCCATAATATGGATGATTTAGCCTTACATTATTTGGGGTACAAAACAATTCATTACGCAGATGTTGCTGGCAGCGGAAAAAAACAATTAACCTTTAACCAGGTTAATATTGATGAAGCAATGCCTTATGCATGTGAGGATGTCATTGTAACAAATGAGCTAAATAATGTTCTGGAATCAAAGCTTCAAGACTATCCTAAATTGATGCTGCTTTATAAAAGTATAGAGGTTCCATTAATAAAAATTATGTTGAAATTAGAAAGAAATGGTGCATTTGTAGATGAAACATCACTCTTTAATCAACAGATTGAAGTTAAAGCTGAAATGATGAAGATTCAGACCCAAGCATTTGAAGTTGCAGGCGATGAATTTAATCTTGAATCTCCAAAGCAAATTCAACAAATTTTATTTAGTGAGGAAGGTTTTGGCTTAGAGCCAAAGAAGAAAACAGCAAAGGGTCAGCCATCAACAAATGAAGAAGCTCTAAAGTTGCTTGATCATCCGTTAGTTGATTTAATAATGTCTTATCGAACTTTAACAAAACTAAATTCTACTTATTTAGAGGCGCTGCCAAAACAAATTAATAGAAAGACTGGTCGACTTCACACTTCATACCATCAAGCAGTAACTGCAACTGGAAGGCTTTCTTCTTCAAAACCTAATTTTCAAAATATTCCAATTAGAACAGAGCGAGGCGCTCAGATTAGATCAGCATTTATTGCAAATAAAGATAATGCAATACTTGCTGCTGATTATTCTCAAATTGAGCTCAGGATAATGGCGCATATTTCACAGGATAAGAGCTTAATTGAGGCTTTTAATAATAATGTTGATGTTCATAGTGCAACGGCCTCTCAAGTTTTTGATACTGAACTTTCAAATGTTACTAAAGATCAACGACGAAAGGCTAAGGCAATAAACTTTGGCTTAATTTATGGGATGAGTGCGTTTGGTTTGGCAAAACAAATAGATGTCTCAAGGACTGAAGCTAAGCAATATATTGATGGTTATTTTGAGAACTATCCTGGAGTCTTAAGATTTATGGACGAAACTAAAGAAAGAGCTAAAGAGCAGGGATTTGTAGAAACAATTCTAGGCAGAAGGCTTTATTTGCCTCAAATCAATGCTAAAAATAAAATGTTACAACAACATGCACTAAGAACTGCAATTAACGCTCCTATGCAAGGCTCATCAGCAGATATCATAAAAAAGGCTATGCTTGATATTCAGTCCTGGATTGATAGAGAAAAAAATGGAGTTAAGATGATTATGCAAGTTCATGACGAGCTTGTATTTGAACTTCAAGCCGATAAAGCTAAAGAGTATGGTGAAATTATAAGGACTATGATGTCAGATACTTTGAAGTTAAGTATTCCTTTAGAGGTTGATGTAGGAATTGGCTTAAACTGGCAAGAGGCACACTAAATCTTAAGTGTAGAATTTGAGCACGAGTTTGTAAGTGTGTTAAATTAAAATAGATTCTAAAATCAAAAAAGTAATAACGAGTTAATTATATGAAAGAGCAACTGCAAAATCTATTGACTAAATGTATCCATGATTTAATAGATCAAGGATTGCTTAGTGAGATGCCTTTAAAAGTTCGTTTAGATCATACCAAAGATAAAAGTCATGGTGATTATGCGACAAATATAGCTTTGATTTTAGCAAAACAGGCTAAAACTAATCCACTTATCTTAGCGCAAACTATTATTGACCAATTAGATGGCGCTGATTTTATTGAAAAAACAGAAATTGCTGGCCCAGGATTTATTAATTTCTTTCTTTCAGATAAGTCAAGTGCTGCGGTGATAAATGAAATTATTGAAGGTGGTAATGGTTACGGGACATCTAATATAGGAGCAGGTCAAAGTATTCTTTTGGAGTATGTTTCAGCGAATCCAACTGGCCCTCTTCATGTTGGACATGGAAGAGGGGCTGCTTATGGGGCAACTGTTTCTAACCTACTAAGATCTTTAGGTTATAAAGTTGATAATGAGTACTATGTAAATGATGCAGGGAGGCAGATGGATATCTTATCTGTAAGTATTTTCCTGAGATATTTGACGCTTTGTGGAGAAATAATAAGGTTTCCTGATAACGGCTATCAGGGAAAGTATATTAAGGATATTGCCAGTAATATTATGGAGATACATGGCGTCATTTTTCATAAAGAATCAGCCTTAGTTTTTGAGGGAATCTGCAAAGATGAGCTTGAAGGAGGTAACAAAGAGTCTCATATTGATGAGTTAATTTCACGATCAAAAGAGTTGTTAGGTGAAGGCTTTAAATCTATCTTTACAGTAGGGATTGAAAGTATTCTAAGTGGTATCAAAAAAGATCTAGCTGAGTTTGGAGTTGTTTTTGAAAAATGGTTTTCAGAGCAATCATTAATTGATAACGGACTTTCAGAGGCTAGTATTAAACGACTTCAAGAAAGTAAGCACGTTTATAAAAAAGATGGCGCTCTTTGGTTTAAAACAACAGATTATGGGGATGAAAAAGATCGTGTTGTAGTCCGTGATAATGGAAATCATACTTATTTTGCTTCTGATATTGCCTACCACCTTGAAAAATTTGAGCGAGGATATGATAAAGTAATTAATGTTTGGGGGGCTGACCATCATGGCTATATTGCGAGAGTTAAGGCTTCGATTGCTGCATTTGATCATAATCCTGAAAAATTAGAAATCCTTTTGGTTCAATTTGCCAACCTTTATAGAGGTGGAAAAAAAGTACAAATGTCTACAAGAAGTGGGTCTTTTGTGACCCTAGAGGATTTAAGAAATGAGGTAGGAAATGATGCTGCACGTTTCTTTTATATCCTTAGAAAGTCAGAACAGCATATGGATTTTGATCTAGACCTAGCAAAATCAAAGACAAATGAGAATCCAGTTTTCTATATTCAATATGCTTATGCACGTATTAACTCTGTTTTCAAGCAAGCACAAGAAAAGGGCGTAGTGTTTAATTATAAAGATGCTGATTTAGGGTTACTAACAGAAGAAAGTGAAAAAACAATGCTAAGAGAGTTAAGCCGTTATAAAGGCGTCATAGAATCCTCTGCAATGCAGTATGAACCTCACCAGCTTGCATACTATTTACGTGAATTGGCCTCTCAATTTCACAGTTACTACAATGCCTGTCCTTTCATATTAGATGATCAAGAACTTACGCAAGCTAGATTGACAGTAATCCATGCAACCAAACAAGTTCTCTATAATGGGCTTTCTATTCTAGGGGTTAGTTCGCCAGAGTCAATGTGAATGATCAGAAGCAAAGAGATCAATCACTAAATATAAGTGATTCTTTCATTGTTCAGGCTCCTGCTGGTTCAGGAAAAACTGAACTAATAACACAGCGATATTTAAAATTACTTGGTACTGCAGATGTGCCGGAAAATATTTTAGTTATGACATTTACGAACAGGGCGGTAGATGAGTTAAAGCATCGAATAATTAGCTCACTTAATCGAGCAAGATTGCATCCACCTGAGGAGCCACATAAGCGCAAAACCTTTGATCTTGCCAGTAAAGTATTAGAACAATCCAATCTGAAAGAGTGGGATTTACTTAATCATCCCTCACGAATAAAAATAATTACTATTGATTCGCTTTCAAGTTTAATTGTTTCAAGGTATCCATCTATTGATCAATTGATTCCTCCTCAAACAATGATCAATACTTATGAGTATGAGCAAATTTATCAAGAAGCAGCTGAAAATACACTATTGCTTATTGAGGAGGATGAGTATCAAGCTAGCATTACATCTGTTTTGTTATATCTTGATAATCATGTAGATAGGTTCTATCGGCTCATAGTACAGATGCTCTCAAAGCGAGAGCAATGGCTACCAAAACTTTATATAAAGGGCGCTCTTGATATTAGTTTATTAGAAGTACTAGCGCAAGAATTAATTGTTGAATATCTTGAAACCTTAAGAAACGCAGCATCTGAAATATTAGGAAAATCTTTTTTTAATTTATTAGAAATTAATACTAGGGATGATATTTCTAAGATTAATAAATTACCAGGCTCAACCATCGAAGATTTGGGAGATTGGCAAATTATTTCTGAGTTACTGTTAACTAAAAGTACTGGAAACTGGAGAAAGAAAATTGATTCCAGCATTGGATTTCCAGCTGAACTTAAGGAAGAAAAGTTAGTATTTAAAGAAATATTAGTGGGCTTAGACTCTGAAGTTGAATTCAAAAAAATACTTAATAATTTAGCCAACTTACCGAGTGCATATTTTCCAGAATCAACGAGTAAAGAGATCAATGATATTGCTCAAGTTTTAAAGTTAAGTGTTGCAGAATTGAAGATGATCTTTAAAGAAAAAGGTTTACAAGATTTTTCAGAAGTCGGTATGCAGGCTATTAATGCACTTGATAGCCGTGAAGAGGTAAGTGATATTGCCCTATTATTAGACTATCAGATTAAGCATCTATTAATTGATGAGTTTCAAGACACTTCATATTCACAATTAAGCTTAATAGAGAAGCTTGTTGATGGTTGGCAAAAAGGAGATGGAAAGTCAATCTTTTTTGTAGGTGATCCGATGCAATCAATTTATAAATTTCGTGAATCTCAAGTTGGAATATTTCTTGAGATAATGAAAAGTGGTATAGGAAGCCTCAAAATTAATTCATTAACATTAAACTCTAACTTTAGGTCAAATAAAAGTATTGTTGAGAAAAATAATAAGATTTTTTCTCAAATATTTCCAAATCAAGATAATTTACTGCTGGGTGCCATTCATTATTCTGAATCTAATTCTGCTTCACAAGTTGAGCAAGATGATGCGGTTACTTTTTATCCATTTAGCGCAGATCAAGATTTTGAAGAAGCTGAAATGGTAGTTAAAATTATTAAAAACTCCATCTCAAATAATCCAAATCATGAGACTGCAGTCCTTGTAAGGTCTAGATCACATTTAAAGGCTATTACATTGTTACTGCAGGATAGCAGTATCAATTTTGAGGCCTTAAAAACCGAGCCATTAAGGTCTAACCTTTTTACAAGAGACCTTTTAAGTCTAACTAGAGCATTACTTAGCTTGGCTGATCGCCTGGCTTGGCTTTCTCTTCTCAGAGCCCCATGGTGTGGCTTAAAGTTAGAAGATTTGTTAGCTTTTGGTGAGTCAACAGATAAGACAATTTTCAGTCAGTTAATTGATGATGGTATAGTCCAAGAGTTGAGTGAGGATGGTGCTGTCCGTTCTAGGCATTTATTCCTAGCGACTGAAGAAGCTATTTATAGTGAAGGTAAGTTCTCTTTTGTAGAGCGTTTTTCTTATTCCTTAAGTCAGTTATGTAATGAGATTGAATTAAATGAGCAAGAGAAAAGTATTAGATCTCAATTTCTCTCATTACTAAATTATTGTGAACTAAACCAAAGTTTAGATATCAAGACAATTGAGTTGATGGTTAAAGATTTATATGCCCCCTCCCACCATGCCTCTGTTAAGTTAATGACAATTCATCAGGCCAAAGGCCTAGAGTTTGACACTGTAATCATTCCTGGCCTTGGTAAAAAAGGAAAAAGTGACACACTTCCTTTAATGCAAATTCAAGAGTTCTCAAATAAAAATATTTTGCTAGCACCTATAAAGTCTTCTTATGAAGACTCTGAGAGCAAAACATATCTTTATTTACAGTATTTACAAAAACAACAGACACACTTTGAATTAATGAGGGTGCTGTATGTAGCAATGAGTCGAGCAAAACATAAGATTCATTTGTTAGGCGGCATTTCAAAAACTGGTAAGGCTATTAGTGGCTCACTACTATCATTTTTAAGTGATTATTTTCAAAAATCTATTGATGACATTCCGATTCAAGGTTCAACCGTTCCAGTAGAGACTTCCTTACCAATATTTCAGCGTAATAAAACACTCTCAGCTTTAACTAATAGAGGTATTAATGATGCTATGCAATCTAAAAATATGCCCAGCAATATTGATTTAATTTATCAGAGTGCATTAGGCTCTATAGTTCATTACTTTTTAGAGCATAATTTATTTGAACCATCAATTGAAAGCATTGAGGCAAGATTTAGAGAGTTTGGATTGCCCCCGAAACTAATTCAATCATATTCTAAAACTGCCTCACTTTTGCTTCTTAATACAAGGCGTGATAAAGATTTTGAATGGCTATTTAAATATCGAAACTCTACCGAAGTCGAATCTGAGTATAGTAATTCAACCAGAACAGTAATAATTGATAGATTATTTGTTGAAGATGCCACTCTATGGATTATAGATTTTAAGACAGCATCACTTAATGAGGGCGAATCTATGGGCTCATTTATTGAACGTCAAAAACTGTCACATCAAAAACAAATCAAAACATATCAAGAGGTTCTTGAAGATTTTTTTAAGCTCCCTTCCAAAGTTGCCCTATACTGCCCAGCTGTTAGTCAGTTGATATTAATTTAATTTTTCTTGTATTTAAAAATTGCTGGACAAATGTTGTAATTGTACTTATGATGATTTCCAATTTGTTAAATCTGTAAATATATGACTAAGAAAAATGATAGCGTTGGATGGATTGACTACACCCAGAAATATGGCGATAGAAAAATAAGAACCATTAATCCTGATGTCCAGAGCGGCTCAACGGTTCTATTTAATGATTTTGAAGATATGCAGTTAGCAATGGATAATAATTATCCTGGAGTTGACTATGGAACACATGGGCTATCTACTCAGAAGGCCTTTGAAGAGGCGATGTGTAAGCTTGAAAATGGCCACGCTTCTTATGCATTTCCATCTGGCATTAGTGCTATTACAAATACCCTTATGGCCTTTACTAAAAGTGGAGATGAAGTCTTATTATGTGATAATGTTTATAGCCCCACTGCGAGTTTTTGTCATAATATTCTTGAAAAATATAATGTTAAAATAACTCATGTAGAATCGAATATAGGCGCTGAAATTAGCCACTATATCAACGATAAAACAAAATTAATTTTTTTGGAATCTCCTGGCTCTAATACATTTGAAATACAAGATATTTCTGCAATTGTTAAAGAGGTAAAAAAAGCAAATGTACTATCAATTTTAGATAATTCATGGGCTACACCTCTTTTTTTAAAGCCTTTGGATCTCGGTATTGACATCACGATTCAATCTGTTACCAAGTATATTTGTGGCCACTCTGACATCTTATTGGGCTGCGTAACAGTAAATCAAAAATATGCTGACGAGTTTTCTAAATATTTTGAAACTGTTGAAAACTACGCCAACCCTCAGGATTGTTACCAAGCTTTAAGGGGGCTAAGATCACTAAAGGTACGTCTAGAGGCGCACCAAAAAACAGCCTTTGAAGTTGCAAGATGGCTTGAGAGTAATGATATTGTTGAAACTGTAATTCATCCAGGTCTTGAATCACACCCTCAGCATGACTTATGGAAGAGAGATTTTAGCGGCGCATCAGGATTGTTTGCTTTCACATTCAAAAAGTCATATTCAGCAGAAAAAATTGCATTATTTGCTAATTCACTTGAAGCATTTGCCCTTGGTTTTAGTTGGGGTGGCTATAAAAGCCTTTTAACTGCTAGGCCTTACAAGAGAGATGGAGAATGGGTACATGATGGAAAACATTTAGTACGATTAAGTATAGGGCTTGAAGACTCAAGTGAGTTAATTGAAGACCTTGAGCAAGGCTTTAGCATACTTGAGTAGTAATTAAGATTTATCCCTTTTATCATTTATAACTGTAACTCGCTGCATATGTCTGAACTCTGGTAAATAGTCAAAAACTGCATAATGTTGAGTAATTCTATTATCCCAAATAGCAACAGAATTATCTTCCCAGTGAAATCTAACTTGGAATTCAGGTTTTGAAATATGCTGAAATAAGAATTGCAGTATATGATCACTTGGACCTTGGCTTTCATTCACAATGTTGCGAGTAAAGGATTGATTTACATTTAAATATTTGAGGCCTGAAATGGGGTGAGTCTCAATAACTTTATGAACCGCTGAGCCAACTTTCTTTAGAGCATTATTAACCGAATCGATACCACCTTCTTTGTAAAAGTCGTTTCTAAATGTACCCATATCGTGAATTGCTTCAAGTTCTTCTAGGTGGGCTTTCCATCCATTTGGAAGCTTATCATATGCTGCACTCATACTTGCCCAAAGGGTATCACCACCGACTTTAGGAACCTTAACGCTATGTAATATACTTGCAAAGGGAGGGTTTGGTTTAAAAGTAAGATCTTTATGCCAGTCATTTGTATCTGGCCTATTATTTGCATCATTTTTCAGTAATACAATACTTTGATGCCCCTCAACATGTGGGTAGACAGGATGGCCTGGATCAATTTCACCAAGACTTTCTGCTAATTTCAGATGTGATTCTGGAGAGATATTTTGGTCTCTAAAAAAAATAACCTGATA
The DNA here is from genome assembly GCA_905614365.1 of uncultured Candidatus Thioglobus sp. GTDB lineage: Bacteria > Pseudomonadota > Gammaproteobacteria > PS1 > Pseudothioglobaceae > Pseudothioglobus. Next base: position 63,286 of record CAJQSO010000024.1, on the reverse strand, counting down.
CCTAATAAGTGCACTGTATATTTGTTCAATAGTTTCACTATTTAAATCCTTATTCAGCGAAACTTCTGAGATTATTGCTCCAATTGAAGGGGTTAGTGGCGTGACTTTTAACATCATTAGATCCAATAGAGTTTTAAAGAATTTTATTACAAAAATAATTAATAAGTATTAATTATTATTTTTTAACCACCATAATAGAATAAATAATTGAAAAAATAATAATGGTATGACTGATAAAAGAACTACCTCCCAGCTAAAATTAAAAACAAACCAGCCTGCTGATAGAGCTGCAATAGCTTGAAGACCAAAAACTAAAAAATCATTAATTGACTGAACTTTAAATTTTTCATTTTCATTATAGGATTTTGGAAGTAGGTTAGTTCCTCCTATAAATAAAAAATTCCATCCAAGGCCAAGAAGAACTAAAGACCACCAATAGCTGCTAAGAGCATGACTACTGTATGCAATGAAGACAGAAGCAAAGAAAAATATAACTCCAAGGAGCATCATACGAGTAAGACCTAAATATTTAACAATCAAAGCTGTAAATAGTGAAGGGAGAAACATCGCAATGACGTGAGCTTGTAGGACTGATTTTGTATGATGAAGGGAAAAACCATCCATTATATGCATGCTCACAGGGGTTGCAGTCATTACAAAACTCATAACAACATAGCCAGTTATCGCGGCGCATACGGCAACTATAAAAGAGCCTTGTTTTATAATTTCAATTAAAGACCTTTTAGAATTATCAATTTGTTGTTTAAACTTTTCAGCTGGCTTAAAGAAGCACAATAATATAAATGCAATAATAAATAAAAGGGAAAGAATGATGAAAGATCCAACAAAATCGGTATCAAAGTAATCTTTGCCTAAAGTTGCAATTTCAGTACCAAGAAAAGCCGAAACTATCCCTCCAAGAAGAACAACTGCAGTTGCTTTTGGTCTTAGTTCGGGCTCCACGCTTTCAATTGCGGCAAACCTAAATTGCTGCATAACAGCAACGCTTCCACCTAAGCAGAAGGATGCAAAACAAAATAAATAAAATGATTTATTAATGATTGAGAAAATACACAAGCCAATGAGTAATATTGTATAAACGCATGAACTCAAAAACACTTTCTTACGACCAAAAATTGACATCAACCGAATAGCTGGAATAACAGTGACTGCAGTTCCTACTACAATAGTTGCTACAGGCAGGGTTGCTAGGCTTTTTAAAGGTGCCAGGGTGCTTCCAATAATGCCTGCCACAAATACCATAAAAACACTAAGTGACATAAAAAGTGCTAGACAGACAGTTAATATCCAGACATTCCTAGGAAGATTTAACATTGAGTGGTTATCCTATAAGATAGAAATTTTATTTCTTTTGAGGCCGCTTCCATTTGCTTATCGTTGATTGTTTATTTCGACTCAACGTAAGTTTTTCATCGGGAGCATCTTGAGTGATAGTTGATCCCGCTCCAATGGTTGCATTTTTCCCAATCGAGACTGGTGCGATTAGTTGACTATTTGAACCAATAAATGCTCCATCTCCAATAGTTGTTTGGCTTTTATTTACACCATCATAATTACAGGTTATTACTCCAGCACCAATATTGACAGCCTTGCCAACTTGACTATCTCCAACATAACTTAAATGAGATACCTTTGAGTTGTCATCAATTATTGATTTTTTCACTTCAACAAAATTACCAATCTTTGCATGACTACCTATTTTGGTTTCAGGACGAATTCGGGCAAAAGGCCCAATACTAGTATGACTTCCAATAACTGAGTCTTCAATAATCGAATTTGGCATGACGTGAGAATTATCACCGATCTTAGAGTTTTTTATAATACAGTTCGGAGAAATTTGAACATTTTTACCTAGCTTAACTTCACCTTCAAAAATAACATTTACATCAATAATACAGTCACTTCCAAAACTTAGATTACCTCGACAATCGAAACGACTAGGATCTTTTATGGTAAGGCCATTTGTCATTAGCTCGTCTGCAATTTTTAACTGGTAAGCTCTTTCAGCCCCCGCTAAGTTATTTTTATCGTTTATACCCATTACTTCTGCTGAATTCTCACATATAAATGAAGCAATATTAACATTATCTCTGACTGCTTTTTCAACAATATCAGTAAGATATAGTTCGCCTTGTGAATTATTTGGCTCAAGCTGATTTAAGTATTTTGTTAATAAGGCGCCGGTAATAGCCATAATGCCAGTATTGATTTCATCAATTTTAAGTTCCTCAGTATTTGCATCTTTGTGCTCAATAATGGATTGGATAGAATTTGAAGAATCTCTTATGATTCGACCATATCCTGAAGGGTCATCTTGAATTACTGTTAGAAGAGAAAAGCCAGTTTTATTTGCTTTTTCAAGTAACTTTAATAATGTGTGAGTTTGAATTAGAGGCACATCACCGTATAGAATAAGGCACATTGAGTTTTCTTGAATATTTGGGATTGCCTGCATTACCGCATGACCCGTTCCAAGTTGATTTTTTTGCAAAACCCATGTAATAAGATTACTTGATACTGATTTCTTCACTGATTCTGAATTATGACCAATGATTACGTTAATCGAACTTGCTAAAGGAGTCGCAGCATCTAAGACATGCTGAATTAAAGTCTTATTACCAACTTCATGAAGCACTTTGGATATACTAGAATGCATTCTTTTGCCTTGACCTGCAGCTAAAATGATTACATTAACGTCATTAGTAGTTGATTGGTTTGGCATTAAGAGTATAGGGTTAGATGGAAAAAATATTTTATATAATGTTACACTTTAGAAATTAAGCTAAGTGAAAATGCGTAAAAAATTACTTACCCTGTATTTGAGGGAAATCTAGAGATAATGTATTTAGGCTTTAATGAGTCAGTTTTTAAAGAATTTAAGGAGTTTTAAGTGGATGATGAGCAGTTCAAATCAAGACTAATTCCACTGGTAAAATATTATTTAAATTAGTACCCCTTTTTTTTTAACTTTGTTTTAAAATTTGCTTTTTTAGATGTGTGCTTAGTAGATAGAAAATAAATCTTTTTATGGAGATAAAATAGTTATGACTAAATCAGGAAATATCACTAGTTTATTTGGAAATTCACCAATAAACCCTTTGCAACAGCACATGAAGCAGGTTCATTCCTGTATTAAAGAGTTTGGAGTTTTTGCTCGAGCAGCTAAATCAGAGGACTGGGATAAAGCTCAAGAAGCTCAAGTTTCAATTGGAAATAAAGAGCAAAAGGCTGATAAGCTAAAGAAAAAATTAAGGATGAACTTGCCTAGTACTTTTATGATGCCTTTTTCTCGTAGAGATTTGCTTGATGTTCTTTTAATCCAAGATTCTATTGCTAACATTACTAAAGATCTTGCGGGCTTAATGATGACTCGTCATATGGTCTTTCCTAAAGAGTTTGCGGAGGATTTCATAAAACTTGCCGATCTTTGTATTAAAACCTCAGGAGCTGCACTGGTAGCAATTAATGAACTTGATGAGTTGTTAGAAACTGCCTTTAGTAAGCGTGAGCGCAAAATTGTGAGCGAGATGGTTAAGAAAATTAATGAACTAGAGCATGAGACTGATACAGCGCAGAATGATATACGTAATAAATTATTTTTGCTTGAATCCAACTTGCCACCTGTAGATGTGATGTTTTATTACCGAGCTATTGAGTGGCTTGGTGAGACTGCTGATGCTGCTCAGAAGGTAGGTTCACGTTTTGAAGTAATGCTTACCAAATAACCGGAGTTCATAATGGAAATTATTGCAAATTACGGTAATGTATTAATAATACTGGCTATTGTATTTGGTGTTTTTATGGCCTGGGGTATAGGTGCAAACGATGTTGCTAATGCAATGGGCACATCTGTTGGTTCTGGTGCTGTTACTATTAAACAAGCAATTATTATTGCAGTTATTTTTGAATTTGCTGGTGCAATTTTAGCTGGAGGTGAAGTTACAGCCACAATTCGTAAAGGTATTTTAGATGCAGCATTATTTACTAATGAGCCGCATTTATTGGTATATGGTATGTTGGCATCATTATTGGCCGCAGGCACTTGGCTATTAATTGCTTCATCATTTGGATGGCCAGTTTCAACAACACACTCTATTGTGGGGGCAATTGTAGGATTTGGAGCTGTCGGGGTTGGTGTGGATGCTGTTGATTGGAATCAAGTAGTTAAAATTGTATTAAGCTGGGTAGCCTCACCAGTATTGGCGGGAATAATTTCTTTTATGCTGTTTAGGAGTCTACAAAATTTAATTATTGATACAAATGATCCTTTTGACAATGCAAAAAAATACGTTCCTTATTATATGTTTTTAGTAGGTTTTATTGTTTCTTTGGTTACTATATTGAAAGGATTAAAACATGTTGGCTTGAGTTTTGACTTATTTACAAGTTACTCATTGTCTGTAGGATGTGGTTTAATTGTTGCGCTTTTTGGCACACTCGTGATTCGAAGAATACACCTTGATCCTGATGAAAATAAGGATTTTCACTTTGCTTCAATGGAGAGAGTTTTCGGTGTGCTCATGATTATTACCGCAGCTGCAATGGCTTTTGCTCATGGCTCTAATGATGTTGCAAATGCAATTGGGCCACTGGCAGCAATTTACAGCGTTATTGAAAGTGGTGGGTCTATTGGATCTAAAAGTGCTCTTCCAGTATGGATTTTATTAGTTGGTGGTGCTGGCATTGTTGTTGGGCTTATAACCTATGGACATAAGGTCATTGCTACTATTGGTACTCGTATCACCCAACTAACTCCATCTCGTGGATTTGCTGCCACTTTAGCAGCTGCAGCAACAGTTGTTATAGCATCAGGAACAGGAATTCCAGTTTCAACAACACAAGTATTAGTTGGAGCAGTATTAGGAGTTGGGCTTGCACGAGGAATGGCTGCACTAGATACGCGAGTTATTAATAAGATATTTTTATCGTGGATAGTGACATTACCGGCAGGCGCATTAATGTCGATTTTATTTTTCTTCACATTAAAAGGCGTCTTTGGCGCGTGAGCTAATTAAATTTAGTAAAATGATTACTATTAAAACTATAACTAGAGATTTATTATGACTTTAGAAGAGGTGCAGAAAAAACTTGAATTAGGAATAGAGCAATCTGAAGTGACTATGGAAGGTGATGGTTGTAATTGCTCTGCAGTAATTGTTTCACCTATTTTTGAAGGTCTATCTTTATTGCAAAGGCAGAGGGCAGTTTTAGGAGTTGTTAAAGAAGAGATAAAGAGTGGTGAACTTCATGCATTAAGCGTTAAAACATTTACCCCTGCAGAGAGATAGTATATAATTCACGTTCTTTCAAATTTGAAGATATAAAGTTATGCAAACAGACATTCATCCTTCTTACGATACTGTTAAAGTTGTGTGCAGTTGTGGCAACGCATTTGAAACGCGCTCAACTTCGGGTAAAGACGAACTTCATCTTGATGTTTGTTCAAGTTGCCATCCTTTTTATACAGGTAAGCAAAAAATTATGGATACTGCTGGACGTGTTGAAAAATTTAAGTCACGTTACGGCGCATTCAAGCGTTAAATACTAATTGATTCACTCTAAAGGCCACAAATGTGGCTTTTTTTGTGTCAGAAGCAAACCAAAATAAAGTTTTATAATGATTATAATCAACTTTTTACTGAGAAAAAATAATGGCATTCGACTACATTAATGCGCTTCTAAAGAAAGAAGTATCTCGCACTCCAATTTGGGTGATGAGGCAAGCAGGTAGATACTTACCCGAGTATCGCGCTACTAGAAAAATAGCTGGTGATTTTTTAACTTTATGTAAGTCAAGTGATCTTGCATGTGAAGTTACTCTTCAGCCCCTTGAGCGATTTGATCTTGATGCGGCAATTCTTTTTTCTGACATATTAACTATTCCTGATGCTATGGGATTGGGGCTTCATTTTGTTGAGGGTGAGGGACCAAAATTTACTAATCCTCTTCACACGCTCAGCAGCATTGAAAACTTAACGAAACCAGATGTTGGTACTGAGCTTGCTTACGTTAGTGAGGCGGTAAGTGTAATTAAAAAAAACCTTAAAGGTAGGGTTCCGTTAATAGGCTTTAGTGGAAGCCCATGGACACTAGCAACTTATATGGTTGAGGGCGGCACTAGTAAAACCTTTTCAAAGGTAAAGGGCTTGATGTATGAGAACCCAAAGCATATGCATCAACTTCTTGATGTTCTCGCTGATACTGTTATAGACTACCTAAATTCTCAAATTGAGGCTGGAGCAGATTCAGTAATGATTTTTGATACTTGGGGTGGGCTTTTAAGTAAAGGCAGTTATGAAAATTTCTCACTAAGGTACATGTCAAAAATTGTAGATGGGCTTCATCGTAGCTATGAAGGCAAAACGATTCCAGTGACACTTTTCACTAAAGGCGGCGCGGCATGGCTCGAGCAAATTGCTGCAACTGGATGTGATGCAGTGGGTATTGATTGGACAATTGAGCTTGCCGAGGCAGAAAGAAGAGTGGGCGCACAAGTTGCAATACAGGGCAATCTTGATCCATCAGTACTTTATGCATCGCCGGATGTAATAAAGGCAGAAGCCTATAAAGTTCTTGACCAGTTCAAAGGTAAAACTGGACATGTGTTTAATCTTGGGCATGGGATTACTCCTGATGTTAATCCAGAAAGTATGAAAGTTTTAGTGGATGCAGTTCACTCATACTCTACCAAAACAAAATAATCCTAATCATATGGACATTAAATTGAGTTTAACTTTGTCTATGTTAAAATTTAATTAAAAAATAGTATTAATAATTATGTCACGAATCTTAAATATTTTCAAACAACTCGAAGCTAAGAACAAGACTGCTTTTATTCCATTCATCACTGCTGGTGATAGTGGCCTGGATAACTCAGAAGCCCTAGTTTTTACTTTGGCAGATAGTGGTGCAGATATTATAGAGCTAGGAATGCCTTTTTCAGATCCTATGGCTGATGGACCAGTAATTGCAAAATCACATGAGAGAGCTGTTGCAGATGGTGTTAATTTACATGATGTTTTTGCAATAGTTGAGAGGTTTAGGGAGCATAACCAATCTACTGGTATCGTTTTAATGGGATACACAAATCCAATTGAAGTTTTCGGTTATAAAGAATTTGCAGTTAGAGCTCATGAAGCAGGTGTAGACGGAATCTTGGTTGTTGATATGCCTCCAGAAGAGGTCCATGATCTTAAGAAAGAACTTGATAAACTAGAGATTGATCTTATCTTTTTGGTTGCCCCGACAACGACCGATGAGCGATTACAATACATTGCAGAAATGGCCACTGGCTATATATACTTTGTTTCATTGAAGGGCGTAACAGGCGCAGGAAATCTAGATGTTGAATCAGTTAACCATCACTTGGAAAGAATGCGAAAGTATTTTAAACTACCATTAGGAGTTGGTTTTGGAATAAGTAATGCTGAAATTGCGAAACAAGTTGGCCAGAATGCTGATGCAGTGATTGTTGGTAGTGCGCTAGTTTCAATTGTTGAAGAATTGTCGAGTGACAAAGATACAATGATTACTAAGGTTGGCAACCTTGCAAAGGAAATCTCAAATGCAATTAATTAATTTACAAATACTATGAGTTGGCTAGAAAAAATTATGCCATCTATTGGCATTAATACTAAAAAAAATATTCCTGAAGGACTTTGGAGTAAATGCCCAGAGTGCAGCCGAGTTCTTTATCAGGAAGAACTTGAGCGTCTTCATTATGTTTGTCCAAAGTGCGACCATCATTTAAGAATTTCTGCTAGAAAACGTATAGAGAGATTTCTCGATATTGAGCATCAACTTGAGATAGCTGCTAATATTCAGTCGGTAGATCCACTTCAGTTTAAAGATCAAAAAAAATACAAAGATCGTTATCATGATGCCCAAAAAAAGACCAAGGAAAAAGATGCGTTAGTTGTTAAAACGGGATTATTAAAAGGTATGCCAATTGTAGTTGCAGCTTTTGATTTTAGTTTTATGGGCGGATCAATGGGGTCAGTTGTTGGTGAAAAATTTGTCAGAGCTGCTAATATTGCTATTGAAAATCAGAATCCTTTTGTTTGTTTTTCTGCAAGTGGCGGTGCTAGGATGCAGGAAGGACTTTTTTCTCTAATGCAAATGTCAAAAACTTCACTTGCTGTTAAGTTATTAGCTGATAATAAAATCCCATTTATTTCAGTCTTAACTGATCCAACAATGGGTGGCGTATCAGCAAGTTTAGCAATGCTAGGCGATGTCCAGATTGCTGAGCCCAATGCAAGAATAGGATTTGCTGGAGCAAGAGTTGTAGAGCAAACGGTTCGAGAAGAGCTGCCAGAAGGATTTCAAAGAAGTGAGTTTTTACTTGAGAAGGGCGCTATTGATATGATAGTTCACAGATCAGACTTACGTCAAAAAGTCTTTCAGATTCTCTCTGCACTTCATCTTAATAATCAAAAATAATTATAATATTTTTAACGTGAATCAAGCTGCGAAATTTTGAAGATATTTTTGGCCAATCCAAGAGGGTTTTGTGCTGGTGTTGATCGCGCTATAGAGATAGTTGAGCGCGCAATTGCAAAACATGGCGCGCCAATTTATGTACGTCATGAGGTCGTTCATAATAAATTCGTTGTTAGTAACCTAAAAAAGAAGGGCGCAATCTTTGTTGAAGAGGTTAGTGAAGTTCCAAAAGGAAGTGTTGTAATTTTTAGTGCCCACGGAGTATCACAAGCCGTAAGAAAAGATGCCGCTGAGATTTCAGATATTATTTATGATGCAACCTGTCCTTTAGTAACAAAAGTACATAAAGAGGTTATCAGACGCCAAAAACAAAATCATCAAGTTATTCTGATTGGTCATGCCGGTCATCCAGAGGTTGAGGGAACCTTAGGGCAGTCAAAATCATCTAGCCGTATTACTTTAGTTGAGTCAATTAAAGATATTAAAGATTTAGACTTGTCTGAAGATTTAGATATTTCTTATACAACACAAACTACTTTGTCAGTTGATGATACACAAGAAATTGTTGACTCTCTTAAAACTAAATTTCCAAAAATTCAAGCACCTAAAAAAAGTGATATTTGTTATGCAACTCAAAATCGCCAAGATTCAGTCAAAGCTATGATTAAAAATTCAGAAATACTTCTTGTTATTGGCTCAAAAAATTCTTCTAATTCAAATCGACTCAAAGAGATTGCAGAAAATGAAGGTAAGCCCGCTTATTTGATTGATGGAGCAACTGATATTCAAAATGCTTGGCTGAATGATATCAACTCTATAGGAGTTACAGCTGGCGCATCTGCACCAGAGATTCTAGTCCAGGCTGTAGTATCTTATTTGATGATGAATGGTGGCAGTGAGATTATTGAAGTAAGTGGCGCTAAAGAGTCTGTAAATTTTCCAGTTCCTGAGGCGCTGAGAGTATAAAAACCTTAATTAAATTAATAGAAATATAGGAATTAAAAGCTATGAAAAAATATGGTATTTATGGAATTGGCGCTGCAATAGTTGATACTGAAGTTATTGTTAGTGACTCTTTTTTAAGTGAAAATGATATTGGCAAGGGTTTAATGACTCTTGTTGATGAAAAACGTCAAAAATACTTAATGGATGAGCTGACTAGTCAGCGTGTAGCTGTTAAAAGGAGTTGTGGAGGATCTGCATGCAATACGATTGTAGCCGCTAGTAGATTTGGATCCTCAGCTTTTTTTTCTGGCAAAGTTGCAGATGATGAAGAAGGCATTTTTTTTGTTAAAGATTTAAATCGTGCAGGCGTAGATTTTCATCAAGTTGATTCTTCTAGAGGTATTACTGGTAAATGCCTAGTAATGATTAGTCCTGATGCCGAGCGAACTATGAACACTTATTTAGGTGCAAGCCTAGAGCTATCCTATCGTGAAGTTGATGAAGAGGCCTTAGCAGCATCTGATTGGCTATATATTGAAGGCTACTTAGTGACTGATGATGAAAGAACTGCTGTTGCAAGAGATGCCATGATATATGCGAAAAAGAATGGGGTTAAAACCTCACTTAGTCTTTCTGATCCATTTATTGTCGAGGTTTTTTCAGATAATATTAGAACTATTATTGGTGATGACGGAGTGGATTTAATTTTTTGTAATGGTGATGAAGCTAGAAGTTTTACTGGAACTCATACAGTAGAGGCTGCCGCCGAAGCTTTAAAAAAGTATGCCAAAACCTTTGCTATTACGAGAGGTGCGGGTGGATCATTAGTTTTTGATGGAACTAATATGATTCATACTCCAGGAGTCCTTGCAAGTGCAGTAGATACTAATGGTGCGGGAGATATGTTTGCTGGTTCCTTCTTATATGCTTTAGGCCATGGTAAGGACTTTTCCTGGGCTGCTAACTTTGCTAATGCTGCTTCGTCTAGAGTGGTTAGTCAATTTGGCCCAAGAATAAAGGTGATTGAATATATTAGCCTTAAGCAACAATTTAATATTCAAGAATGAATTAGTAGGAAAAGGATTTAGAGTTATTAAATTTTAGAATTAAACAAATTAAGCTTTAATTCTGGCCTATTAAATATTGGTCTATTGGTTCCATTATGTGATATTTTATAACTCATATTAATCTATAATTTTCTCAGAGGGGCTAAGTTAATTGAGGAATACATAATGAAAAAAGCAGTCAGCAGGTTATTTCAGTTAAGAAAAGCGTTAGATGAGTGTGAAAAAGAATTTGGTTTAGGTGAATTTTCAGAAGTCGAAAGAGCGGTTTTTTCTTTCATTACTTCCAATTCTAATGTAACGATTACTGCAATAAAAAATGATCCATACTTCTCAAAGTATTCATTATCAACAATAAAACGTGCAGTGCTATTTCTAACTTCTAATGGCGTAGTTAGTGCAAATCAGTCTTCAGCTGATAAGCGTGAAATGATATTAATATTTGATCAGTAGTTTGAAAGTTATGATAAGATTGAACTTGTTAGTTTCCAACTAATATTTTTCTTAGAGGCATTGCTAAGTTTGCAAGGTAGTTTGCACAGGTCTCTTTAAAAAACTAAGCACGAGATTTTCCTTAGACTCGTAACAATCACTTGTTTTGGTTGAATAAAGTTAAGGTATTAAACACTCTATCTTATTACATACATAGAGTTTATAAGTCTGGTGTAGTTTTCTTACAGACTCTAAACTTGGATAAAACAATGAAAGAGTATCTATATCAAAATATCATAGCTTTTCTAGTTATTATATTTGTAACATTTATTAATGGCCAGGCATACATTGGTGGAAATATTATTTGGCTCCCTATTGGGGCAGTATCTTTATGCTATCTTTTATTTGGCTTTAATATTTTTATAGCGGTTTTTCTAGCTATAACAATGTCATCTGTTTGGTTTCATGACTCATCTTTTACAGGTATAAATCTTTTGCATCTCGTAGGCACATTCTCACCACTATTAGCGATTGCTAGTATGAAATTTTTTAAATTATCGAATTTTTTCGATGGTGGGAGGGTAGTTTTTCAACATTTGCTTTTTTTAGCTATATTAACTGCTCTTTATAATACACTTATGAAGTTTTTTGTTTATTCATATCTCTCATTAGGTAAGCCAGACGACTTACCAATTAATGCCATGAATTTCATAACAAATTATTTGATTGGAGATATTCTTGGTTGTTTAGCTGTTTTATTTTTTGCCGCACTAGTCGTTGTGCCTGGGATTCGCTACTTTGCCCCTAAACTTGTTCCATCACAAGATAAAGTTAAATAGATTAGAATTTTTAGTTAATCTTAAGCAATAATTAAACTAGGCTATCTATTAATTTACTTGCACCTCTAATGCGCGAATAATCAGCCTCCATAGTTTCATTAGAAATTAGAGTATTTTGATTTTTTAATTGAAATTGCTGGGGTTTTGTTTGAATTAAATTAATAATCTTTGATGTGTCAATGAGATTTTTTTCATTTAAAGTAATTTCTAGCTTCTCATCATAGATATTGATTTTGAGTATCCCTATTTCTTTAGATTGTATTTTTAATGAAGTTGATTCAAACAAGTTATTAGTTTGATCTGGGAGAAGGCCAAAGCGATCAATCATTTCTATTTTTAGCTCTTTTAATTCATCATCATTTGCAGCACTTGCAATACGCTTATAGAGAACTAATCTCTCATGAACATCTGGTAAGTAAGTATCAGGAATGATGCAAGCAATACCTGAGTTAATTTCAACTTCTTCAACTAACGCATCTTTAATATCGAATTTAGTATTATTTTGTATTGCCTTAATAGTGCGCTTTAATAAGTCATGATATAAATTAAATCCAATTTCAGATATTTTTCCACTTTGATTTTCTCCCAGAAGATCTCCAGCACCTCTAATCTCAAGATCATGATTTGCTAGCATAAATCCTGCACCAAGCTCCTCAAGTGAGGCAATAGCATCTAGTCGTTTTCTTGCATTTGCTGTAATTGACTGGTGTGACTTTATTATAAGATAAGCGTATGCCTTATGATGAGATCTGCCAACCCTACCTCGAAGTTGGTGAAGTTGGGCAAGTCCAAAATTTTGTGCATTATTTATAATGATTGTATTAGCACTCGGAATATCAATTCCAGTTTCAATAATTGTAGTGCAAACTAAAAGCTGAAAGCGCTGATGATAAAAATCAGCCATTATTTGCTCAAGTTCTTTACTTGGCATTTGACCATGCGCAATTCGAACTTTTAGATTTGGCATTAGATTGCTCAAAGATTCCGCCATATTATCAATTGTGTCAATATCATTATGAACAACAAAAATTTGCCCACCTCGATGCAGTTCACGAGAACATGCTTCTTTGATAGTATTTTTATCCCATTCATCAACAAAGGTCTGTATTGCTGTTCTTTTAGCTGGAGGAGTAGCAATAATTGACATTTCTCGAAGTGAACCTAACGCCATATTTAGCGATCTAGGTATAGGTGTTGCAGTCATAGTTAATATATCACTTTGACCACGAATTTTTTTAAGCGCCTCTTTTTGCTTTACGCCAAATCGATGCTCTTCGTCAATAATAATTAAACCTAAGTTATGATATTTAATAGTTCCTTGAATCAGTTTATGAGTCCCAATAATAATATCAATCTTTCCATCATTAAGATGAGATTTAATTTCATTTTGTTCTTTGGTATTTTGAAACCTTGAAAGAGATTTAATTACAATAGGAAATTTAGAGAAGCGGTCATTAAAAGTTTGGTCATGCTGGTTAGCTAAAAGTGTCGTAGGAACAAGAATTGCAACTTGCTTGCCAGATTCAACAGCTATAAAAGCAGCCCTCATTGCAATTTCAGTTTTGCCAAACCCTACATCACCACACACTAGTCGATCCATTGGTCTTTCAGATTGCATATCTAAAAGAACATCATCCATTGTTTTTAATTGATCTGGAGTTTCCTCAAATGGGAAGCTAGATACAAAAGAACTATAAGAGTCATTTGGCGCTGGATAAGCAAATCCTTTTTGAGATTGACGCTTTGCATAAATTTCTAATAGTTCAGCGGCAACATCATAAAGTGCTTCTGCTGCCTTTCTTTTTGCTTTAGTCCATTGCTGACTTCCTAACTTATGAAGAGGGGCATTATCTGAACTTGCACCAGAATATCTAGAGATTAGGTTAAGCGCTGCAATAGGAACCATTAGTACTGAGCCATTTGCATACTCAAGTGACAGAAAATCTTGTTGATTCCCATCAAAACTTCGACTTTTAAGTCCTAAATATCGTCCAACACCATAATGTTCATGAACGACAGGATCACCTAACTGAATCTCAACAAGACTTTTAATTGCTTCATCAAAGTCTTTATGTTTTGCTCTTCGTCTTCTCCTCTGTTTTACAGCATCCTTTCCAAATAGATTATTTTCAGTAATAATTGCAATCTTCTCAAAAAGAACGCCTTCGCTCAAACTTGCATTAGTTATGCAGAGCCTATTATTTTGATTATGAAAATCACTCCAGTCAGAGCAATCATTTACTTTAAGTTGATGAGTTGAAAGCAGATCAGTGAGAACACTCTGCCTACCCTCTGATTCACAAACAATTAATACTTGTCCATCAAAATTTTCAATAAAATTAATTAACTTATTAAGTGGTTTTTTTGTTTGAGCTTCAATCTTAACTGGGGGAAGTATCGAAGATGGGAAGTTATAACCTTCTTTTTTTTCTATTTTGGAACTCTGTATTTGTATTTGTTTTTTATCTGAAAGTTTTTTAAAAAATATTTCAGTGCTTAAAAATACTTTATTAATTTCTAGAGGGAGTCTTTCTAGTGAGCCTTTACAATATTCAAAACGCTCCAATAATTCTTTAGCTTGCATCACCATGGCTTCAGCAAGTCCTTTTTGATAAACAATTACAGGCTCACCTGAAATATAATCAAACAGGGTTTCAGTTTTTTTAAAAAATAAAGGTAAGTAAAATTCTATTCCACCTGGATAACGCCCCTCACTAACTTCGCTATAAATGAATCCATCAGTATTTCCAAATTCAGATAAATAGTTATCTTTAAAGACTGAAATGCTGTCAGTGTCAGTTGCAAATTCCCTAGCAGGAAGTAGCTTTATTTCCTTAACAATATCAATTGACCGCTGTGAAGATGAATCAAATGACCTTATTGAATCTATCTCATTATCAAATAAGTCGATTCGATAAGGATTTTTACTACCCATAGGATATAAATCAATTAGAGCGCCCTTAACGCAAAACTCGCCTTGCTCCATTACAGTTTTAACCCTTCTATAGCCTATTTTTATAAGGTTTTCAGAAAAAGGTTCAATCTCGAGATTTTGGTTAGTTTTTAGGTGAAGACTATATATTTCAATATAATTCTTTGGACACAATCTTTGAGATAGAGTTTCAAGTGTTGTTATTACGATGCCAGATTTAAGAGAGGGAAGTTTTGAGAGAGTTTCTAGTCTTGTTGAGACAATATCTGGATGGGGTGAGAAATGGTCAAACGCTAAAACCTCCCAACTAGAAAAATCTAATATTTCTAAAGAAGTATTAAAAAAATTGAGTGCCTTTCTAACCTCATCATAATGGCTAATATCTTTTGCGATGTATAGAACTACCTGCTTTTGAGACTCAGCAAATTCAATAAGCGCTAGAGCTTCAGAAGACCCAAAAAGAGATCCCCAATAATTTTTTAAGCCAGATGAGAAAGGCTTAAATTCTTCTGAATATAAAATGCTCATAAGATATGAACATTTTCCTTGGCTAGCATTTTAATTAGTTGGATTGTTGGAAGTCCAATTAGGCTGTTAGGGTCACTACCCTCCATATTACTAAATAATGCAACTCCTAGTCCTTCAGACTTGAAACTACCAGCACAATTAAGAACATCTTCTTTATTTAAGTAGGACAAAATTTGATTATCAGAAAGTGTTTTAAAGGTTACCTTGTAGGGCTCAACATGAGTTTGAATTTTTAAGGTTTCAGTATTTAAGAGAACCAATCCAGTAAGAAATGTAATCGTTTTTCCAGAGCTTTTCTTTAGCTGTAAAAAAGCATTCTCGTGGCTTCCTGGCTTAGAAAATATTTCATCATCTTCATTATTTCCATTACCAAGGGTAGCTACCTGATCTGAAGCAATAATTAATCCTGAATGAGACTTAGCTACCTCTAGAGCCTTTTCTTTAGACAGGCGATTAACTAGGTTGAAAGGAGACTCTCCATTTTCTCTACTTTCATTAATATCTGGTGATGCTGTTTTAAAGTCAATACGAAGCTTCTCTAAAATAGCTTTTCTAAATGGCGACGATGAGGCTAGAATGAGTGACACTAGAAGTTTAAAAATTGTAAAATATTCTAATATTTTACTTCAATCAGGCAGAATTTATGAGCTTATCAATAGTAGTCGCAATGGATGAAAATCGTCTGATTGGTAAAGACAATAAGTTGCCATGGCATCTTCCTGCAGATCTTGCTTATTTTAAAAAAATTACTACTGGAAAGTCAATTGTAATGGGCCGAAAAACGTATGACTCTATTGGTAGACCTTTACCAAATCGTCGAAATATTGTAATTTCTCGAAACTCAAAAACTTTAATTACAGGTTGTGAAGTTTTAACTAGCATTGATGAGGTTCTCTCAACTACTAAAGATGAAGATGAGGTAATGATCATTGGTGGAGCAAGTCTTTGTGAGCAATTACTGCCCCAAGTTAGTAGACTTTATATTACTAAGATTGAAGGTAAGTTTGATGGCGATGTCTATTTTCCTGAATATGACGAGTCTGATTGGCATCAGGTTAGCTGTGAATCACATCTTCCGGATGATTCGAATCAACATGCTTATCACTTTCTCGTCTTAGAGAGGTAATTATGAAAAAATTTATTTTATACACTTTGATCGCTTTGTATTTATCAAGCTGCGTCTTTACTAAAGTTATTACTGTTCCTATTAGGGTTACCGGGGCAGTTATATCTGTAATACCTGTTGTTGGCGATGGAGTTAATAGTGTCTTAGGTGCAAGCGCAGATGTAATCGACGCGATACCTATTTAACTCGCTTGAAGTAATTGCTTGCTTTTGGCCGCAAGAACTTCTTTTAGAGCTTTCGGCATCACTTTTACAAAATGAGTTATTTCTTCATTCCAATTACTGAGTATTTTTTCAGCTATTTTTGAGCCAGTCAATTTGAAATGATCAGTTATAAGCACAAATAACTCGGAAGTAGATTCTCTGTCCATTGGATCTAAATCTATTGTAGATGAGTTAGATCTCCCCTGAAGAGTTAGGTCAGGATTATATACAAAGGCTATTCCACCGCTCATCCCGGCGCCAAAGTTACGCCCAACTTCACCCAGTATTACTGCGCGCCCACCTGTCATATACTCACAGCCATGATCACCAATTCCTTCAACAACGGCAATCAGCCCAGAGTTTCTGACGCAGAAACGCTCTGAGACTTGGCCTGATAAATACATTTCGCCTCCAGTAGCGCCATATCCACAGACATTTCCAGCAATGATTTCATTATGCGCTAGGTAGGTTGAATCTTTTGGTGGATAAATAACAATTCGACCACCAGACAAGCCCTTACCAACATAATCATTTGCATCACCCTCAATAGATAGGGTAATTCCATTTGCAAGAAATGCGCCAAAAGACTGACCTGCAGAGCCTTTAAAGTCAATATTTATTGCGCCATCTTTTAGATTATTACCATTTCTGGTTTTAACGATATGCGAGGAAAGCATAGCGCCAACAGCTCTGTCAATATTGGAAATGCTTGATTCAAATCTAACCTTACCATTTCCTTCAATAGCTTTTTTAGATTTAGCAATTAAATCATGATCAAGTTGTTCGCTGAGTTGATGATCTTGTTTTATTGTTTGATAGGTACCAGCATTCCTATATTGATTATCCGCAGGCGTTAATATCTTACTGAGATCAATTGAGTCTTGTTTCCAATGATTTATTGCTTTGTTCATCTCAAGCATATCAACTCGGCCAACCATATCAGTCAGTTTTTTAAATCCAAGTTCTGCCATAATAATGCGCAAATCTTCCGCTACCATAAATAAGTAATTAACAACATGTTCAGGCTTACCAGTAAACTTTTTACGTAAAACTTTGTCTTGTGTTGCAATGCCAACTGGACAAGTATTGAGATGACATTTCCGCATCATAATGCAGCCTAATGTAATAAGTGGAGCTGTAGAAAAACCAAACTCTTCAGCACCTAATAACGCAGCTATAGCAACATCTCTACCAGTCTTAAGTTGCCCATCAGTTTGAATTACTACTCTTGAGCGCAAATCATTCATTACTAATGTTTGGTGAGTTTCAGCAACACCTAACTCCCAAGGAAGTCCTGCATGTTTAATCGAGGTTAATGGAGAGGCGCCAGTACCACCATCATGTCCAGCAATAACAATATGATCTGATTTTGCTTTAGTTACGCCTGCAGCAACAGTTCCTACACCAACTTCAGAAACTAGCTTGACACTAATTCGAGCTGCAGGATTAGATCTTTTAAGATCAAAAATAAGTTGTGATAAATCCTCAATTGAATAAATATCATGATGCGGTGGGGGGCTAATTAAACCAACACCTGCAGTTGAGCAGCGTATTTTGGCAATAAAATCATCCACCTTACCACCAGGAAGTTCCCCACCCTCACCAGGTTTAGCTCCCTGCGAAACCTTGATTTGCAGTTCATCAGCATTATTTAGGTAGTCAATGGTAACGCCAAACCGACCTGAGGCCACTTGCTTGATTGCGCTTCGCCTAGAGTCTCCATTTGCATCTGGAGTCCAGCGATTTGGATCCTCTCCGCCTTCACCAGTATTCGATTTACCACCTATTTGATTCATTGCAATTGCAAGAGATTCATGGGATTCTGGTGATATTGAGCCCAGGCTCATTGCTCCAGTAACAAATCTTTTGACAATCTCTTTTGCTGATTCAACTTTATCAATATCAATTGAAGCTGCTGATTTAAATGACATTAAACCTCTAAGAGTACAATTTCTAGTGCCCTCATCATTAGATTTTTTAGCAAATTCCCAGTATGCATTTTGATCATTACTTCTAGCAGCCTGCTGCAAGCTTGTAATAGTTTCTGGTTCCCACATATGTTTTTCACCACCGCTTCGCCAAGCATAATGTCCAAGGTTATTGAGTGAGTTTGAGAGAAATGCTTTTTTATGTTGCTGTTCAGATTCAGTTTGAATGACGTCAAATCCAACACCACTAATGCGACTCGCTGTTTCAAAAAAGCATTTATACATAACTTCATCAGACAAACCAACAGCCTCAAAGATTTGAGCGCCTTTATATGAAGCAAGAGTTGAAATACCCATTTTAGCCATCACTTTTAGCATTCCCTTTGCTATTGCTTTACGATATGCACTGACTATAGCCTCATCATTTTCTAGATTTACTAAGTTATCTCTTCTTGCCTGCCATAAGGCTTCAAAAGCTAGGTATGGATTAATAGCATCTGCACCAAACCCTGTCAATAGGCAGAAGTGATGAACTTCTCTAGCCTCACCAGTTTCAACAATTATTCCAACTTGAGTTCTCTTATGAGTGGCCACTAAATGTCGGTGAACTGCGGAAGATGCTAGGAGGGCGCTTACTGCATTTCGGCGAGAGTTAATTTTTCTATCAGAGAGTATGACAAGGCTATGGCCATCATTTATAGCTTGAGTGCTTTGTGCACAAATTGAATCAAGCATTTTACTTAGGCTCTGGCCCTCATTTATGTCATAGGTGATATCAATTGTTTTACTTGTCCATCCTCGATGATTGCACTCTTTAAGTGAGGATATTTCTTCATTTGTTAAAATTGGGTGATCAATGATTAATCGGTTTGCATTTTCAGCTTTATTAGTAAGTAAATTACCTTCAGGACCAATCGAGCAGCTTAAGGACATCACAACTTCTTCACGAATTGAGTCAATAGCTGGATTAGTAACCTGAGCAAAAAGCTGTTTGAAGTAGTCATAAATTATTCTTGACTGATCAGAGAGGCAAGCTAAAGCAGAGTCATTTCCCATAGATCCGACTGGATCTCTCAGTTCTGTTACAAGAGGGAGAAGCATAAACTTTAGAGTTTCAGTGCTATAACCAAAGGCTTGCAAGCGGTTTATAAGTGTTTTTGGAAAAAAGCCTTTCTCACTAGTATTAGTTTTTAAATCAGATAGAGATATTTGTTGCTCTTTTAGCCAATCACCATAGGGATTTTTAGAAGCAAAGTTACTTTTAATTTCATCATCATCAACTAACCTGCCTTTTTTAAAGTCAACAAGAAACATTTTTCCAGGTCTAAGGCGACCCTTTGTTTTAACATTATTAGTTGCAACATCTACAACACCTACTTCAGATGCCATAATCACACGGTCATCATGTGTTAGATAATAACGTGACGGCCTAAGACCATTTCTATCAAGAACAGCTCCAATATATCTTCCATCAGTAAAGGCAATAGACGCCGGTCCATCCCAAGGCTCCATTACATTTGAGAAATACTCATAAAAAGCTTTTTTCTCACTGCTCATTTCTTTATCATTTTGCCAAGCTTCTGGAACCATCATTAATACCGCTTCCTGAAGAGATCTTCCATTCATTAATAGAAATTCTAGAACATTGTCGAAGCTACCAGAGTCAGAAACTTCAGTTTCAATTATGGGTAACGTTTTTGATAAATTATCTCCAAAAACCTCACTTTCTAAGACTCCTTCACGAGCCCTCATCCAGTTGAAGTTACCTTGGCGAGTATTGATTTCACCATTATGGGCCATAAATCTACAAGGCTGCGCACGATCCCATGAAGGGAATGTATTGGTTGAGAAGCGTGAATGAACCATTGCTAAATAGGTGCTGAATTTCTTATCATTTAGATCTGGATAAAAGTCTAATAGCTGCGAGCCCATCAACATACCTTTATAAATAATTACTCTAGTAGAAAGGCTACAAATATAAAAAAGTAATGCTTGAGAAAGTGACTCATCAGTTCGAATAATCTTCGAGACATTTTTTCGAATGATATAAAGAACTCCTTCAAAAGCCTCTGTATCGATATTCTCTGAGTTACCAATAATAAGCTGTTTCATTACTGGCTGTGAGTCTCGAGCTGTATCTCCAACATTTGCTTTATCAGAGTCAACAGGGACATCACGCCAGCCAATTAAAGTTTGCCCTTCATCCTTTATAACTTTTTCAATGACTGAAATACAATGTTTACTTTCTTTTTTATCTTGAGGTAGAAAAACATTTCCAACACCATAACTTCCAGCATTTACTTCAATACCAAATAGCGTTTTAATTTCCTCAGAAAAAAATTCGTGAGGTATATTGGTTAAGATTCCAGCACCATCACCAGTATTTGCCTCACAGCCACAGGCACCACGATGGTCCATACGAGAGAGCATTTCTAGAGCATCTTTCGTAATTTTATGAGAAGAATGGCTTTTGACGTTGGCAATAAAACCAACACCACAATTCTCCTTCTCATTATTAGGATGGTAAAGTCCTCGAGCCTTTGGTAGGTGTAATTGTTTATTTTTCATGAAAACTGAATGTAAAACTGAAAATATATAATACCTTATTTTAGCTGATTTTTAAACTCCAAATTTGTCTACTTATATTGTTATAGTGGGGATATTAAGGTAGAATATTTTTATTTTTGTTACTATTATGTTAGCAATTATTTCACCCTCAAAAACGCAAGATTTCTCTCAATGTAATGTTGATTTTTATTCTCAAACTCGCCACTTAGATAACTCCAGTGAGCTGGTTAACATTTTAAAAAAGAAAAGCCAATCTCAAATTTCTAAACTCATGTCATTGAGTGAGAAATTATCTAAGTTGAATTTTGATCGCTTTCAAAAGTTTAAACTGCCGTTTAATCGAAATAATGCTAAGCAAGCAATACTTGCTTTTAAAGGAGACGTTTATAACGGAATTGATGCCCCAGCTTTGTCAACTGACGATCTTGAGTTTGCGCAAGATAGTGTTCGAATGCTTTCTGGTCTTTATGGCGTTATAAGACCACTTGACCTAATTCAGCCTTATCGTCTAGAGATGGGAACCAAACTTTCTAACTCTAAAGGTAAGGACTTATATGAATATTGGGGAACTGAGATAAGTGACGTTCTTAATGAGGATGAGTCAGAACTCATTGTAAATTTGTCATCCAATGAATACTTTAAAGCTGTAGATAAAAAAACACTTAATGCGAAAGTTTTGGATATTGTATTCAAGGAAAAAAAAGGTGAAGTATATAAAGTTATAGGTATTTATGCTAAGCGTGCAAGAGGCTTAATGGTGAATTACATTATAAGAAATAGATTGAAGAGCCCAGAGGACTTAAAAGATTTTGCCGACGAAGGCTATAGATTTAATAAAGACCTTTCTAGTGAGTCTTCTTGGGTTTACCTTAGAGGCTAAAATCCACAATATTTTTGAAACTATTTAAGATGCGCTGAATTCTTTTGACTGGTATTATTTGCAATCTTTTATTGTGTACTAACAACTAATGATTAAAGTATATACATCGCACTCATGCTTTTACTGCACAAGAGCAAAAAACTATCTCGATGATCTTGATATTGAATATGAAACGCTCAACATTCAAGATGATAAAGACGCTAGAGAGTTTTTTGTTAAGTCTGGCTTTAGATCAGTCCCTCAAATTTTTGTAAATGATAAGCTCTTATGTGAAGGTGGATCTGATGGATTAGCGCAAATGAGTAAGGAAGATATTCATAATAAAGTTTTTGAGATTACTGGCTCACGCATTTAAATACCTCTAATTCCAGCAACTCCTTGAGCTCCGATACTCAAAGCTTTTTCAATTAGCTCTTTCTGCATTCCGCCAAGTAAAAAAACTGGCAAATTACACTTCTCAATAATCCCAGAAGCACCTTCCCACCCTAAGGGGATAGAGTCTGGATGAGTCAGTGTCTTTTCTATTGGTGACAAGCTGATGTAATCAGCAGAAATATTTTCTGCATGCAGAGCCTCATCAATGTTATGGGTTGATGCACCGATTAGTTTTTCTTCAATAACTGGCCTTTCTTTTAGTGCCATAAGCTCTAAACTAGTTAGATGCCAGCCATCACAAAGTTCATTAAAAGTTTTATTTGGTGTATTTAAAATAAGTTTTGCCTGATTTTCTTTACACAGCCTGTATATTTTTTCTATGTAAGTATTATTAAGAGAGGTTTTACTTCTTAGCTGGATAAATTTAATTCCATTAGACAGTCGTTTTTTACATTCATTAAAGACTATATCGGATTGATGATTATCAGGTGTAATCCAATAAAATTTTGGCAGTGAAAATTTATGAATAATTCTCCACATGGTTGGGAGTAATTTGAAATTTTTGAAGTTATCTGCACTACTCCAAGTAATTTCTTGTCCTTCAAATCCTACCGGATCACCTAAATAATCATCAATACTATAAACTGATAAATTGATAGTTTTTTCAGGATAGATATGCTGAATCTTTTGAACTAATTTACAGTCTTTTACGGTGATTCCCGTTTCTTCAAAAAGTTCTCTTATGATTGCGCTAATGTGATCTTCACCTGGCTCTACTTTGCCACCTGGAAGCTCCCAGAAGCCGGCCATAAATTGATTTTTTTGGCGCTTAGCAATAAATACCTCACTATTACTATTGTGTATTATCCCAACTACTACTTCAATACTGGTATTTTTATAAGGCACAATTTTTTAAATTCTAGGTATTTAATGGACACATTTTCTATTATCACCGTTAACACAAGTCCGAGGTAAAATAACGACTTTAATATTTCAAATTATATTGTGGAACTTAATAAAAAAATTCAATCACTCATGCCATTTAAGGATAGCCTTAAAGCTAACCTTATAGGAATTGAAAAAGAGGGTTTGCGAGTTTCAGATGATGGAAATATTGCCCAAAGCCCGCATCCAAAAGGGCTAGGTTCTGCCCTAAAAAACCCTGCAATCACTACAGACTTTAGTGAGGCTTTACTTGAGTTAGTAACTCAGCCTTTAAAGGGAGCTGATCAAGTTCTAAATGAGCTGACGACAATCCATAATTATATTTATCATCACTTGCCAGAAAATGAACGATTTTGGCCTGCTAGTATGCCTTGTATATTAAGAGGTCAAACTAATATACCTATTGCCAATTATGGCAGTTCAAATTTAGGAATGATGAAAACAGTTTATAGACGCGGCCTTGCTAATCGATATGGAAGCGTAATGCAGGCAATCGCTGGTATTCATTTTAACTATTCATTTTCATTAGAGTTCTGGCAGTCATACCGTGGATTAATATCACCAACAGATACTGACTCCAAAGACTTTATGGATATTCACTACATGGGGCTAACACGAAATGTTTTGAGATATGGCTGGTTAATTCCATACTTATTTGGAGCTTCTGCAACAGTATGTAAATCATTTATGCATGATTATCATGAGCATAATTTAGAAGAGTTTGACGATAACACGTTGTATCTACCCTACGCGACTTCCCTAAGAATGGGTGATATTGGTTATCAGAATTCTCAAGAAGATGAGAAGGGAGTTAAGGCTAACTATAATAGTTTATGTCACTATATATATAGTCTTCGTGCAGCAATGCAAACCAACTGTGAGGATTTTGAAAAGATTGGCCTAAAGAAAAATGGAGAATACCAACAGCTCAATACAAATATTCTTCAAATCGCAAACGAGTATTACTCATCAGTTCGTCCAAAGCCTATTTTATATGCAAATGATAAGCCCCTCAGAGCCCTTAATAATAACGGCGTAGGTTATATTGAAATACGATCACTGGATATTAATCCTTTGCTTGAAGTAGGTATTGATAAGCAGCAAATTGAGTTCTTAGAGGCATTCTTATTATTCTGTCTTTTGGAGGACTCTCCAGCTATTTCATCATCTGAGTTAGTAGATATTGACTCTAACGCTCTTTTAGTTGCTCATCAAGGCAGACAGCCTGGTTTAATTCTTAGGCATGTTGGTGAGGAAGTGACTCTAGCTGATTGGGGTGAGATTCTTTTTGAGAAAATAAAGCAATGCTCAAAGCTTCAAAGTGATGCACATCAAGAGTCAGTAGAAAGTATTTCAATGCGAATCAAAGATCCTGATTTAACTCCATCAGCAATAATGCTTAATGAAATGAAGCATCAGGAGAAAGGCTTTTTTGAATTTACTGATCAATATAGTCGTCAATATAAAACACAAAATCAACAGAAAGCTTTTGATAACGATTATTTTCTTAGATTAGATGAACTTGCAATCAGCTCCATAAAAGAGCAGCTAGAGATTGAATCTAATGATGTTTTAGATTTTGATCAATTTTTAGAACAATATTTTGAAGATGACGCTTAAGATAGAGACTATATGTGCATTAGCAACTGCTATAGGCCAAAGTGGAATTGGAGTTGTTCGAGTTTCAGGTCCACTATCTAAAGTTATCTCTAAAAAAATACTTCAAAAGGAGTTAAAGCCCAGGCATGCTTTTTATGGCGCTTTTTATGACAATGAAGATAATACTATTGATAAAGGGGTAGCAATATACTTCCCCGGGCCTAACTCATATACTGGCGAGGATGTTGTTGAATTCCAGGGCCATGGCGGCATGAGTGTTATGAGAAAAATTTTAGAAATTGCTTTATTTTTAGGCGCAAGACTTTCTGAGCCTGGAGAGTTTAGTAAAAGAGCCTTTCTAAATGGCAAGATGGACTTAGTTCAGGCTGAGGCAGTTCAAGACTTAATTCAATCGAGCTCAGAAGAATCTGCCCTTAGCGCTGTAAGATCCTTAACGGGTGAATTCTCAGATAAGATTAATCATTTACTTCTAGAGCTAACTTCATTAAGAGTTTTTGTTGAGGCAACTATTGATTTTTCTGATGAGGAGATAGATTTTCTTGAATCTCATCAAGTCTCAACTAAGCTTAAAAATTTAAAAGACTTACTTAAGAATATACTTGAGAGTGCCAACCAAGGGGCAATTTTAAGAGATGGGCTTCATGTTGCAATTGCTGGAAAACCGAATGCAGGAAAGTCTAGCTTGCTTAATGCACTTACAAAACTGCCTAGTGCAATTGTTACAGATATTGCTGGAACCACAAGAGATGTGTTGAAAGAAACAATTCATGTCGATGGAATGCCCCTTCATATTATTGATACAGCTGGACTTCACAATAGTGATGATATTATTGAGCAAGAAGGCATTAAAAGAGCATATACTGAAATTAATAATGCAGACGTAGTCTTACTCGTATTTGACACAAAAGACGATGTGCCTGACTTTTCAATATTGCCTGATTTGGTTAAAAATAAACCAATTATATGTATAAGAAATAAGATCGATCTTTCAAATGTTGAATCTGAAGTTATTAAACTAGATACTCAATTAGAGGTTAGTCTTTCAGCTAAGAATGGTGATGGAGTTGACTTGTTAAGAAAGACGCTAGCTGAATTTGCTGGCTTAAACTCCGACGGTGAAGGCGTTTTTCTAGCTCGAAAACGACATATTGACTCAATTGATCAAACGCTCATATATATAAATAGTGCTCTGGAGCAATTAGAAGGCGGAGCAAGCGAGTTAGTAGCTGAAGATTTGCGTCAGGCAGGTATGTCTCTTGGGCAAATTACTGGGGAGTTTTCTTCAGATGATTTATTGGGTGAAATCTTCTCCTCATTTTGTATTGGCAAATAGAGTACAATTATTTCTTTTCGTAAGAAAAAATAAAGGAAGTTAGAAAGTTCAAAAAAAGTCTCTAAATAATTGATTTTAATGACTATTTGTAGGTGATTTATCCTATCAATTTAGACCCATTAAAGTTTATTTGAAAAATATTCGTAATATCACTTGACGATACTACTTGAGCATGTATAATTTCCCGCTTTCACCGACCAAAAAGAACTTTTTTAGTTGGTAGCTCTTTAAAAATTTATCAAGCAACTTGTGTGGGCACTCGTGCAAGAAATTGTGCAGTGCACATAAAAAACAAAAGCAGATAAGCTTTTTAAAAAATTGAACTATTGGTTATAAAATGCCAAGTGTTCTAAAAAGTCAAAGATTAAACTGAAGAGTTTGATCCTGGCTCAGATTGAACGCTGGCGGTATGCTTAACACATGCAAGTCGAACGGAAACGATACTAGCTTGCTAGTAGGCGTCGAGTGGCGGACGGGTGAGTAACGCGTAGGAATCTACCTGATAGTGGGGGATAGCCCGAAGAAATTCGGATTAATACCGCATAATCTATTCGTAGTAAAGTGGGGGACTTTCGAGCCTCACGCTATCAGATGAGCCTGCGTAAGATTAGCTAGTTGGTAGGGTAAAAGCCTACCAAGGCGACGATCTTTAGCTGGTCTGAGAGGATGATCAGCCACATCGGGACTGAGACACGGCCCGAACTCCTACGGGAGGCAGCAGTGGGGAATATTGGACAATGGGGGCAACCCTGATCCAGCAATACCGCGTGTGTGAAGAAGGCCTGAGGGTTGTAAAGCACTTTCAATTGTGAAGAAAAGCTAGTGGTTAATAGCCATTAGCCTTGACGTTAACTTTAGAAGAAGCACCGGCTAACTCCGTGCCAGCAGCCGCGGTAATACGGAGGGTGCAAGCGTTAATCGGAATTACTGGGCGTAAAGCGTGCGTAGGCGGTTTATTAAGTCAGATGTGAAAGCCCCGGGCTTAACCTGGGAACTGCATTTGAAACTGGTCAACTAGAGTATGGTAGAGGAAAGTGGAATTTCTGGTGTAGCGGTGAAATGCGTAGATATCAGAAGGAACATCAATGGCGAAGGCAACTTTCTGGACCAATACTGACGCTGAGGTACGAAAGCGTGGGTAGCAAACAGGATTAGATACCCTGGTAGTCCACGCCGTAAACGATGATAACTAGCCGTTGGGGGGATTTACCCCTTAGTGGCGAAGCTAACGCGTTAAGTTATCCGCCTGGGGAGTACGGCCGCAAGGTTAAAACTCAAAGGAATTGACGGGGACCCGCACAAGCGGTGGAGCATGTGGTTTAATTCGATGCAACGCGAAGAACCTTACCTGGTCTTGACATCCTGAGAACTTTCTAGAAATAGATTGGTGCCTTCGGGAACTCAGTGACAGGTGCTGCATGGCTGTCGTCAGCTCGTGTCGTGAGATGTTGGGTTAAGTCCCGTAACGAGCGCAACCCCTATCCTTATTTGCCAGCACATCATGGTGGGAACTATAAGGAGACTGCCGGTGATAAACCGGAGGAAGGCGGGGACGACGTCAAGTCATCATGGCCCTTACGACCAGGGCTACACACGTGCTACAATGGGAAGGACAAAGAGCCGCGAAGCCGCGAGGTGTAGCTAATCTCAGAAACCTTTTCGTAGTCCGGATTGGAGTCTGCAACTCGACTCCATGAAGTCGGAATCGCTAGTAATCGTAGATCAGAATGCTACGGTGAATACGTTCCCGGGTCTTGTACACACCGCCCGTCATACCATGGGAGTGGGTTGCACCAGAAGTGGCTAGTCTAACTTTATTGAGGACGGTCACCACGGTGTGATTCATGACTGGGGTAAAGTCGTAACAAGGTAGCCCTACCGGAAGGTGGGGCTGGATCACCTCCTTAAGAAATGTACGAGTGTTCACACAAGTTGTTTGATAATATTAAAGAAAGAGAAAAAGACCAATAACCCAAATTCAATTTAATTGATATTAAGGGTCTGTAGCTCAGTTGGTTAGAGCGCACCCCTGATAAGGGTGAGGTCGGTGGTTCAAATCCACCCAGACCCACCATATTTTCTGGGTTATTAGTTTTCTATTGGGGCTATAGCTCAGCTGGGAGAGCGCCTGGTTTGCATCCAGGAGGTCAGCAGTTCGATCCTGCTTAGCTCCACCATTTTTCTCGAATGAAAACTTAAATAAGATTTATTTATATGTCTTATTTAAGTTTTTATACCAAGCCTTGGTTTAACCCTTGGTTCGGAGCTCTTTAACAATTTGGATATGAAGTAAAGTTTGTTAAATACAATACAACGTAAAAAGGTGTATTGCATTGACACAACAATTTCAAAAAATATGGATTCTCATTGATAGATTTATCTATCATTGAAAAAATAGAATTCACCGATTGTATCGTAAGATACAGTTAGTGACTTCTCGGTGTAAAAAGAATCATTAACCCAGATACTTTGGGGTTATATGGTCAAGTGAATAAGTGCATACGACGGATGCCTTGGCAGTAGAAGGCGATGAAGGACGTGATAATCTGCGATAAGCTTCGGTTAGCTGATAATAAGCTTTAACCCGGAGATCTCCGAATGGGAAAACCCAGTGATCATAAGATCATTATCCTTAACTGAATACATAGGTTAAGGAGGCAAACCTAGGGAACTGAAACATCTAAGTACCTAGAGGAAAAGAAATCAACCGAGATTCCCTTAGTAGCGGCGAGCGAACGGGGACCAGCCCTTAAGCAATTTTGAGATTAGTAGAATGTTCTGGAAAGTTCAACGACACAGGGTGATAGTCCCGTATACGAAAATCTTTTAATTGTGAAATCGAGTAAGGCGGCGCACGTGAAACGCTGTTTGAATATGGGGGGACCACCCTCCAAGGCTAAATACTCTCTACTGACCGATAGTGAACAAGTACCGTGAGGGAAAGGCGAAAAGAACCCCGGGAGGGGAGTGAAATAGAACCTGAAATCGTATGCATACAAGCAGTGGGAGCAGACTTGTTCTGTGACTGCGTACCTTTTGTATAATGGGTCAGCGACTTACTTCTCAGTAGCAAGGTTAACCATTAGGGGAGCCGTAGGGAAACCGAGTCTTAAATGGGCGTTTAGTTGCTGGGAGTAGACCCGAAACCGGGTGATCTATCCATGGTCAGTGTGAAGGTTAGGTAAAACTAACTGGAGGCGCGAACCCACTTATGTTGAAAAATGAGGGGATGAACTGTGGATAGGGGTGAAAGGCCAAACAAACCCGGAGATAGCTGGTTCTCTCCGAAATCTATTTAGGTAGAGCGTCGCGTATTACTTCTGGGGGTAGAGCACTGTTATGGCTAGCGGGTCGTCAAGGCTTAGTAAACCATTGCAAACTCCGAATACCAGAAAGTATGAGCGCGGCAGACACACTGCGGGTGCTAACGTCCGTAGTGGAAAGGGAAACAACCCAGACCGTCAGCTAAGGTCCCAAAATTATAGTTAAGTGGGAAACGATGTGAAAAGGCCCAGACAGCCAGGAGGTTGGCTTAGAAGCAGCCATTCCTTTAAAGAGTGCGTAATAGCTCACTGGTCGAGTCGGTTTGCGCGGAAGATTTAACGGGGCTAAACTATATACCGAAGCTGCGGATCGCAATTTATTGCGATGGTAGGAGAGCGTTCTGTAAGCCGTTGAAGGTGAACTGTGAGGTTTGCTGGAGGTATCAGAAGTGCGAATGCTGACATGAGTAACGATAAAGGGGGTGAAAAACCCCCTCGCCAGAAGTCCAAGGTTTCCTACGCAACGTTAATCGGCGTAGGGTTAGTCGGCCCCTAAGGCGAGGCAGAAATGCGTAGTCGATGGGAAACGGGTTAATATTCCCGTACTTCATATAACTGCGATGGGAAGACGGAGTAGGTTAGCTCAGCAAGGCGATGGTTGTCCTTGTTCAAGCGTGTAGAAATGGTTCTTAGGAAAATCCGGGAACCTCTATTTCAAGGCGTGATAACGAGCCCTCTTTTGGGCGAAGTGAGTGAGACCATGCTTCCAGGAAAATCCTCTAAGCTTCAGGTTATATGAAACCGTACCCCAAACCGACACAGGTGGACGAGATGAGAATTCTAAGGCGCTTGAGAGAACTCGGGTGAAGGAACTAGGCAAAATGACACCGTAACTTCGGGAGAAGGTGTGCTCTTGTTATGTGATATCACTTGCTGATTGAGCAAAGAAGAGCTGAAAAAACTAGGTGGCTGCGACTGTTTATTAAAAACACAGCACTCTGCAAACACGTAAGTGGACGTATAGGGTGTGACTCCTGCCCGGTGCTTGAAGGTTAATTGATGAGGTTAGCGCTTGCGCGAAGCTTTTGATCGAAGCCCAAGTAAACGGCGGCCGTAACTATAACGGTCCTAAGGTAGCGAAATTCCTTGTCGGGTAAGTTCCGACCTGCACGAATGGAGTAACGACGGCCACACTGTCTCCACCCGAGACTCAGTGAAATTGAAATTGCTGTTAAGATGCAGTATACCCGCGGCCAGACGGAAAGACCCCGTGCACCTTTACTACAGCTTTGCATTGAACTCTGATCCTACTTGTGTAGGATAGGTGGGAGGCTTTGAAGCTTTAACGCTAGTTAGAGTGGAGCCACCCTTGAAATACCACCCTGGTATGGTTGGGGTTCTAACCTTGGTCCGTAATCCGGATCGGGGACAATGCATGGTGGGTAGTTTGACTGGGGCGGTCTCCTCCTAAAGAGTAACGGAGGAGCGCAAAGGTATCCTCAGCACGGTCGGACATCGTGCAATGAGCGCAAAGGTAAAAGGATGCTTGACTGCGAGACTGACACGTCGAGCAGGTAGGAAACTAGGTCTTAGTGATCCGGTGGTTCTGAGTGGAAGGACCATCGCTCAACGGATAAAAGGTACGCCGGGGATAACAGGCTGATACCCCCCAAGAGTTCACATCGACGGGGGTGTTTGGCACCTCGATGTCGGCTCATCACATCCTGGGGCTGAAGCAGGTCCCAAGGGTATGGCTGTTCGCCATTTAAAGTGGTACGCGAGCTGGGTTTAGAACGTCGTGAGACAGTTCGGTCCCTATCTACCGTGGGCGTTGGAGACTTGAGGGAAGCTGTTCTTAGTACGAGAGGACCGGAATGGACACACCTCTGGTGTTTCGGTTGTCACGCCAGTGGCATTGCCGAGTAGCTATGTGTGGAAAGGATAACCGCTGAAAGCATCTAAGCGGGAAGCCCCTCCCAAGATTAGGTCTCCCTGATTATTTAATAATCCTAAAGATCCCTCGAAGACTACGAGGTTGATAGGCTAGGTGTGAAAGTGCAGCAATGTATTGAGCTAACTAGTACTAATTGATCGTGAGGCTTGACCATATAACACCCAAGATATTTGGAGATGTTGTTGTGTCAACAGGCAATATGCCTTATAAACTTTACTTAATCCATTTTGTTATACCTTCTTGGTATAAAAACTTTTTAATTCACTTGAGATAAGTTTTGACTTAATTCAAGTAAGCAGTTTGCTTAGTGACAATAGCAAGTGTGACCCACCTGATCCCATCCCGAACTCAGCAGTGAAACCACTTAGCGCCGATGGTAGTGTGGGGTCTCCCCATGTGAGAGTAGGACATTGCTAGGCTTTTATTCTAAATACCCCGACCTTTTTTAAGGCGGGGTATTTTTTTATCTGATTCTTAATCAAGTAAAATAAAACCATCATTATTGCCAGAATTAATCAAGATAGCACATGACGGATAACATTGAAGTAAGAATAATTGCTAGTGGAATCAGCGTGATTGATTCGGGTTATTTCAGCAGTGATTTTGCAGCTATATATATTATTAAGCACAATAACAAAGTTGCGATCATTGAAACTGGAACTGCCTTTAGTGTTTCTAATGTTCAGAAGGCACTCAAGCAAGATGGCCTTAGTTTTATGGATGTTGTTTATATAATTCCCACTCATGTCCACCTTGATCATGCTGGCGGTGCAGGTGAGCTTATGAAACAATGCCGAAATGCCAGCCTAATAGTTCATCCTCGTGGCTCAAGACACATGATTGACCCTACTATGCTTATAGCCGGAGCTATGGCGGTCTATGGTGAGCAAAAATTTAAGAAGTTGTACGGTGAAATTATCCCAATAGAAGCATCTAGAGTTATCGAAGCAGATGACAACTTTATTTTAGATTTTGATGGAAGAGAGTTAAAGTTTATCGATACTCCAGGACATGCAAGACATCATTTTTGCATTTGGGATAAGCAAACAGAATCAATGTTTACTGGAGATACATTTGGTATCTCTTATCGTGATCTTGATTACAGTGATGAAGTATATATTTTTCCAAGTACAAGCCCGGTGCAGTTTGATCCAGAGGAGTTAATTAAAAGCATACATAAAATTATGGAATATAATCCTCAGAGAGTTTGCTTAACGCACTTTGCAGCAATTAGACCAACTCAGAAAGTTGTTGAGCAGCTAATAGATGGTATTAATTTTGTTAGTAATCTGGCAAAAAAATATGCAACTAAAGATGAAGCTAAATTAGTAATTCATAATGAGATGATGGACTACTTTCTAAAAGGGGTTGAAAAGAGTGGCTTCAAAGACCTTGATTTTTGCAGAAAAAGATTAGAGCTTGATGTCAAAATAAATACCCTAGGTTTGATTCACTGGCAACAAATTACTACTACTATTTGAGACTTGAATTCGAAAAAGATGATATTAAATAGCTATAATATACATCTCATTTAAAGCTCCAAATATGAAAAACCTTCTGCTAAAACTTAATACATATTTTGAAAAAGTACCAGGTAAATTAATACCTTATCGAAAAACTGTTCTTCTTCTAGCCCTGCTTTCGACTCTTTTTATGGGGTATGGTGCCTCTCGCTTTGTTTTAGATACTTCATTTAGCGTTTGGTTTAGTGAGTCTGACCCTGCAATTGAAGCTTTGGATGATTTTCGTGACCAATTTGGAAGTGATGATGGTCTATTTATTGTTTATGAAGCTAAAGATGGTGATGTATTCTCAAATAAATCATTAACCCTAGTCTCTGAAATAACAGAGGTGCTCGATAATTACAGGCAGATAAGTGATGATGTTTGGCTTGAAAAGTATGGGCTTACTCCTGATATTGTTGAATCATTAACTCATATTAAGCGTGTTCAGTCCTTATCTAATATTAGAATTCAAAAAAATGAAGATGATGTTTTAAGTTCACCTCGCTTAGTGCCTAAAAAAATTCCAAGTGATGCCATAGTTTTAAGTGAAATCAGCTCTGAAGCAGATAGTCAGCCTAGTTTACCGCTATTTATGTTCTCAAAAGACCACCGTTTTGGGGCAATTTCTATCCAAACAGACTTTGGGGCCATCCCAGTAGTTCAGGAGCTAAACGATGAGTTTTCTCTGTTTTCTGATGATGAGTGGAGTGATGATTTTGATGAAGGTATAGATGATAATGCTATTATTCAAAAAATCGAATATCAGCCTGATGAGCCAGGACTTTATATCCCATTTATGAAGGCTATAACAGCGATTACTGAGCAGCCAAAAATGACAGAACATTTTAACTTTTATCCGATTGGTAACTCTGCCATGATGTCTTTAGCAATGGACACGTTAATTCAAGCTGCATTTTTATTGGTGGGTATGGTGGTAATCATTAACCTATTACTTTGGTCATTGTTTCGCTCTGCAAGTGCAGTGGTTCTTCCCCAGCTAGCAATTGGCCTGAGTATTCTATTTGTTATTGGAGGTCTGAGCTGGCTTAACTTAGCATCAACAACTCTTATTGCTCTAACTGTAATGCTTATTATTGCAGTTGGCGTAGCTGACTGCGTTCATGTGATGAGTTCTTATTTATTTTTCAGGCGAGATGGTAAAGAACATGATGAGGCATTATCAAAGGCTTATGGTAAGACTGGCGTTCCTATTCTATTAACAACAATAACCACAATGGCAGGAATGTCCTCATTGGCGGTTACTGGCATGCCTATGTTTGTGCAATTTGGCCTCTCTTCTGCAGCTGGTGTCCTTTTTGCTTTCTTATACACAATATATTTACTGCCAGTTTTATTGAATTATTGGCACCCAATGCAAATTAAAAAAACTGAAGCAGTAAATGAAAATACAAAAACTGGGATAAGGTCGTTTGCTTTGTTATTGAAATCACAAATGTTTAGTTTTTTATGTTTTTTTGTAAATCCATTAGCAAAAATTTCAAAAAAAATAGGTTTGAATTGGCTCTTAGGCGCAGAATGGCTTCAGCCTCTATTAAATAGAATCCCAGCTTTTGTAGAGCGTTTCCGTTACTCCATAGCTATTATTTTTGTGAGCGTATTTGTAATCTGTTTATATGGCGCGACTCAAGTAAAAATTGATTCCAATCTAGTTGAGCTTTATTCGGATGATGTGCCAATTGGTCAAGCATATGAAATTGTTGATGAGCACATGATGGGCACAGGAAATATGGAAATTGTTGTAGATACAGTAATTTCAGATGGAATAATGGATCCAGATGTATTAAATGCGATGAATAGACTTCAAAATACAATTGAAGAAAATTATAGTGAGTTTATTATTCGTACAAATTCTTTGGCAGACCTAGTAATAGATACTCACGCTATTATGCAAGACTCTGAAGATTACCGAAATATTCCTGATAGTCAAATTGCAGTATCTCAATTGCTTTACTTGTTTAATAGCTCAAATCCTGAAGAGCGACGAGCCCTTGTCAGTGATGACTATAGTAAGAGTCACATAAGTGTTCAACTAAAAAATGCAGGTTCTAACGAATATAAGGAATTTTTCAAAGATATCCAACGCGATATAAATAAGGAATTTAATGGATTAAAAGATCGATATCCTGATATAAAAGTTCAAATTACTGGCTCATTTGCTTTAATGATGCGCCTTGCTGATAACATTAGTAATAACCAGTTTAAGAGTTTGGCAATAGCAGCTGTAGTTATTAGCCTGTTATTAATGATAACCCTAGGATCTTTTCAAGCAGGTGTTATGTCGATTATTCCTAATTTAATTCCAGCATCATTAGCATTTGGATTAATGGGTCTTCTTGGAGTCCCACTCGATACAGATACTTTAATGATTGCACCTTTAATTATTGGTATTGCAGTGGATGATACGATTCACTTTATTAGTCATTACAGAATGTCACTTGCACAAAATCACAATATGAAGCTTGCGCTTGTGGAAACTATAAATGAAGTTGGTCAGGCGGTAACATTTACAACTCTCATACTGGGCTGTGGATTTTTGATGCTTATATTTAGTGATTATTTAGGACTCGCAAAGATTGGGACTTTTGGTTCTTTAGCTATATTTGTTGCACTATTGTGTGACTTATTGTTTTTCCCAGCATTGATTATGATTTTCAAACCAAAGTTTGGCCAGAAAGATGTTGAAGATAATTTAAATTTTATAGAGGCTACAAAATGAATAAATTAATACTTACTTACTCAAAATCTACATTGCTTAGTGTTGTGCTTGGTGTATTTTTAATTCTCCAAGTGCCTAATACATATGCTGAAACTAATTTAAGTGCACGAGAGATTATGGAGAAAGTTGATGTTGAGAGCCGTAAATCTACTGACTCAGCATTTACTCGTATGAAGCTGACTACCTGTAAATATGGTCTCAGCGGAGGTAAGGTAAAGTGTGCTGAAAAAGCGCGTGTAAAGCTAATTGAAAATGCACAAATTAATACTGGAATAGGCAACCAAGACACTAAGAGTATTGCAATAATCCTAGAGCCTTCAAGTGAAAAAGGAATAGGAATGCTTTCATATAGTTATGATGATAGTGATAGAGATAATGAGACCTGGCTATATCTTTCTGCCCTTGGAAAAGTTAAGAGGATTAGTGTTAGAAATAGTGACGATGAGGAAACTGAATCTGCCAGTATCTTTGGAACTGAGATGACAACTGAAGACCAAGAGACAGGAAAACTTGATGACTATACATATGAATTACTTGAGCTCGGAACTTTTAGAGGAAGAGAGGTGGCAGTTGTGGAGTCGACACCAAAACAACATAGAATTAGCAAAAGTAGTTATGGGAAAACGCAAAACTGGGTTGATACTGAGAGATTCATAACTCTTAAGGTACAAATGTTTGATAAATACAATAATCCTATCAAGAAGCTTGAGGTCGGCAAAGTTGAAAAGATCAATGATGTTTGGATGGGAAGAAGTTTGACATTTTTTAATACTGTAAGTAATAGGCTCACAAATATGAAGCTCGAAGCGATAAACTTTGATATGGATATCAAAGAAGATTTTTTAACTCAGAGAGCATTGACTGACCAAGCATTTAGAGAAAGATTTCTAAAGGATTTACGTAAACAGGCTAAATAAATTCTGAATATGTTAAATTTTATCTATAAAGGAATTATTGCTTTAATTATTGGCTTTGGAATTAATTCTATTTCTATTGCTGAGGATGAGTTATTATTTGACGATGAGTTAGAATTTGAAGATTCTGATCAAGAGTTTGGTGAGTGGGATGATGACAGCGATGTCTTTGGTGACAATGACATAAATACAGAAAAATCTTTTACTTGGCTAGATCTCAGTGTTTCCCAGAAGTATGGCGTTAATCCTGCTAGTAGTTATAGTACTTCTATGGAAAGAACTGAGCTGAGGCTTGGAACCAGTGGCTCCGTTTTTGACTCAGGTTATGGTGAAGTAGAAATTAAAGCAATAAAATATTGGCCTAGTGATAGTAATAACGTAATTGAGGCAAGTGATGTAGACGTAGAGAAGGCATTTGTGCAATTTAGTTTTGACGACTGGAGTGCTAAGCTAGGTCGTTATACTATTGGTTGGGGCGAGCTCGAGGGTGGGGCACTTGACGTAATAAATCCCTTGGGTGGATTAACAGACCCATCGATGATTTCCCAATGGATTTTGAGCTCTACGCGTTATTTTGACAGTAGTGATTTAAGCTTTTTTTATAATACAAATCCTAGAATTGCAAAAAGCAAATTAACGACGCTTAAAAATGATAGCTATGATGAATTTGGAGTGCGCTATGGAGTAAGTTCAGAGGGAAGTGATATGGCTTTTTATGCTGGTCAACTTATTCCTAATGATGCCCTCATCAATCTAACTGATGGCTTAGTTTATGCAACTCCATATCAATTATTAGGGTTTGGAATGAATAAAGCATTTGATGATTTCTTGCTGAAATTTGATATCGCTTATAAAAAAAACTTACAACAAAATCGTTCAGGACAGTTTGTAAAGGTAGATAGAATTGATTGGGATTTGGCCTTTGATATTCAAAAAAATGATAGAGTAATTTTGATTTCAGTTAACTCTCAGTACCTCTTAGATTTCTATAATGATTATCTAACTCCAACTTTAACGGGAAGTGTTAGCTCAGAAAAAAATAGTACGACTTACATGGCAAGAGTAAGTGACAAGTTTGGTGATTCTGATTGGAGCTGGAACGCCTCCCATATAATTTTATCAAATAACGATCTTTCACTAACTTCAGCTGGACTTGACTGGGATATTAATGATCATTGGAAGGCTTCATTAGGCGCTACATACGCCGATGCTAAGCCAAACCGGGCGCTAAGTCTGTTTGATCAGTACCAAAGAGTTAACTTGGAAGTTAAGTACCAGTATTAATTTTTAGGTGGTTAAGTGATTACACTTTTACTCCAACTTAAAGCATCAATCCTTCTTGCAGCATAGGATATTGTATAATTTAGCTATAATAATTTAGGTTTATAAAATGTTAGAAAGCAAGCTCTTAAGAGGAAATATTGATTTTGTTGTTGAGCAACTTAAAAGGCGTAATTTTACGTTTGCTGTTGATGAGTTTAATAAGCTTGAAGATCAAAGGAAAGTCATTCAAGTTCAAACACAAGAGCTGCAAAATTTACGTAATACTAAATCAAAAGCAATAGGCCAAGCGAAAGCTTCTGGAGAAGACATTAAGCCTTTGTTAGATGAAGTTTCTAGTCTTGGAGAGAGCCTTGATGAAGCTAAATCCGAATTAAATGCACTACAATTAAAGATTGATGAGATTGCTATGGCAATTCCTAATATACCTCATCCTTCAGTTCCTGAAGGCTCTAGTGAAGATGATAACCTTGAAGTTCTTAATTGGGGAGAGCCTAAAAAATTCGACTTTGAGCCAAAGGATCATGTGGATTTGGGCGAAATGCATGGTATTGATTTTGAAGCAGCTGCAAAGATTTCGGGTGCGAGATTTGTTGTGATGACTGGTAAAGTTGCAAAGCTTCAAAGAGCGCTTACTCAATTCATGCTTGATCATCATACTGAGATTAATGGTTACACTGAGACGTATGTTCCTTACCTAGTAAATGCAGACTCTCTGATGGGTACTGGTCAATTGCCAAAATTTGAAGCCGACTTATTTAAAACGCATTTACATGGTGAAGAGGGAGAAGCAAAGGCGCTTTATCTAATTCCAACTGCCGAAGTACCAGTAACAAATATTGTGCGTGACTCAATTATAAAAGAGTCAGATTTACCTCTTAAGTTTGTTGCTCATACGCCATGTTTTAGGTCTGAAGCAGGATCATATGGAAGAGACACTAGAGGTTTAATCCGTCAGCATCAGTTTGAAAAAGTTGAATTAGTACAAATCTCTAAACCTAAAGATTCTTATGATGTTCTTGAAGAGCTTACAGCACATGCAGAGGACATTCTCAAATTATTAGAATTACCCTATCGAAAAGTTACATTATGCACTGGTGATTTAGGTTTTTCTTCGGCCAAAACTTATGATCTAGAAGTGTGGCTTCCAGGCCAATCTGCATATCGTGAAATTTCATCATGTTCGTGCTTTGAAGCTTTTCAAGCGAGAAGAATGAAGCTTCGTTGGAAAAATCCTGACACTAAAGAGTCAGAGTTTTTACATACATTAAATGGTTCAGGGCTAGCAGTTGGAAGAACTTTGGTTGCAGTGCTAGAGAACTATCAAAATGCTGATGGTAGTATTACAATACCAAAAGTCTTACAGAGCTACATGGGCGGCTTAACTAAGATAAAATAACCCCTTTATTATTTTTGGAGTGAGAAATGAATTTACCACCAGAACTATTTCTGATCGCAATGTTTGTACTGATGTATTTTTTATTAATCAGACCACAACAAAAAAGAGCTAAAGATCACAAAGGCCTATTAAAAGCTTTAAAAAAAGGCGATGAAGTTGTAACTAATGGCGGCGTCATTGGAAAAATTACCGCAGTTGATGAATCTTTCGCGGAAGTAGAGATCGCTTCAGGAGTTATTGTTAAATTGCAAAAACAGGGCATTAATCAAAAAATGCCAAAGGGAAGTGCTAAGTCTATGACTAAGTCAAGTTCTAAAGCAAAAGCCAGCCCAAAAGCTAAAGCAAAGGCAACTGAGAAAAAAGAGACAGAAAAATAATATATAAAAACTCAATATGAATCATTACGCAGCCTGGAAAAATACACTTATTGTATTTTTCTTATTCCTCTCAACTCTATATGCATTGCCAAATCTCTATGGTTCAGATTTGGCGATTCAGATTACGGGAACAGGCGACTATATTGTTGAAGAAAGCGATTTAAACTCTATAAGTAGCACGCTGAGTAAAAATAATGTTGACTTTAAATCTATAAATATTGATAACAGTAATATTCTGATTCGGTTTAACAACTCCCAGTCGCAGCTTTTCTCTAAAACACTTTTAAAGAACTCACTAAGCAGAAATTATGTGGTTGCTCTTAATCTTGCACCATCAATTCCTCAATGGCTTGGGAATTTGGGTGGCAAGGCAATGTCTTTAGGGCTTGATCTTAGAGGGGGCGTTCATTTTTTACTTGAAGTAGATATGGAGGCGGTAGTTTCAACGTCTTTAGATCGTTATTACAATGAGTTAAGAACTGTTTTGCGTAAAGACAAGCTATACAAGAAAATTCGTAAAGAAGATAGTATGTTAGTTGTAAGCTTTAGGAGTGAAGACCTTAAGAATAAGGCCAAAAAGGTCATAAAAAGTGACTTGCCTGATTTGGTAATTGTAGAAGGTAGTGAGTTAGAGCTAGAGCTTGGTCTTGAAGTTTCGTCAAATGCTCAAGCTGCTGCAAAAGCTAGCGCACTAAAACAAAATATTACTACCCTTCGTAATCGAGTAAATGAGCTAGGAGTTGCTGAGCCAATAATTCAACAACAGGGCACAGAAAGAATTGTCGTGCAATTGCCTGGAGTTCAGGACACGGCTAGAGCAAAAGAAATATTAGGAGCTGTTGCAACTGTTGAGTTTAGGCTGGTTGATGAGCAAAATGATGTTCAAACTGCTATACAATCAGGAAAAACTCCATCGGGCTCAAAGCTTTATAAGTTTAAAGATGGAAGGCCTTTACTGCTTAAAACAACTGTCATAGCAACGGGTGAAAACATAGTAGATGCATCTTCTAGTGTTGACCAAGACAATCAACCACAAGTCAGTATTGTTTTAGATAGTTCTGGCGGTAGAACTATGTTGGAAACCACGAAAGAGTTTATAGGTTATAGAATGGCTGTTGTTTTTATTGAGAATCAAGTAGAAACAATTATTGAAGATGGTGTTGCGGTAAAGAAACGTAGCAAGACACAAGATATTATTAATGCAGCAACAATTCAAGGAACCTTCTCTAATCGTTTTCAAATAACTGGCTTAGATAGCTCCAGAGAGGCGCGAAACTTAGCTCTACTATTAAGAGCAGGCTCACTTTCAGCGCCCGTCGAAATTATTGAAGAGCGAACAATTGGCCCAAGCTTAGGCGCTGATAACATTCAAAAAGGATTTATTTCTGTTTTAGTTGGTTTTGCCTTGGTGCTAGTTTTTATGGCGTGGCGATATCGTGTGTTTGGCCTGGTTGCAAATGTGGCTTTAACGTTAAATTTAATAACTATAGTTTCAATACTATCAATGCTTCAGGCAACCCTAACATTACCAGGGATTGCAGGCATTGTATTGACAGTTGGTATGGCGGTCGATGCTAATGTGCTAATTTTTGAACGAATTAAAGAAGAAATGCGCTCAGCTAAAAATATCCAAAAAGCAATTTCTTCAGGTTATGAAAAAGCACTATTGACTATTGCTGATGCTAATATTACAACTCTTATAGCATCTTTGGTGTTGTTTAGTTTTGGTACAGGGGCAATTAAAGGTTTCGCTGTTACACTTTCAATTGGAATTATTACCTCTATGTTCACAGCAATTATTGTCTCTAGGGCAATGGTAAACCTTATTTATGGTGGTAAGAAAAATAAGGAGTTGGCAATATGAACCTTAAATCATTAAATATTCCAGTTATTGATTTTGTAGGGAGACGCAAATATGCAATGATTTTTTCTGCAATTTTATTAATTATCTCTATAGCTTCAATAGGGTTTCAAGGTCTTAAATTTGGTATTGACTTTACTGGCGGCACGCTAATTGAATTAGGATATGAAAAAACAGCTGATCTTGAAGATATTCGTTCAAAGCTAGCTTCTGCTGATTTTAACGGTGCTAATGTTCAATATTTTGGTTCAGATACTGAAGTTCTTATTCAGTTAGAGCCACAAGCCGGCTCTAGTGCAAAACTTAGTTCATCAATCATTAGAATGCTTGGTGAGGGAATAGATGTACGCAGGGTTGAGTTTGTTGGGCCAAAGGTAGGTGAAGAGCTTACTAATGATGGTGGTCTTGCAATGCTTTATGCCCTTATTGGAATTTTAATTTATGTTGCCTTTAGATTCGAGTACCGCTTTGCTTTAGGCTCAATTGCAGCCCTTATTCATGATGTGGTTATTACATTAGGAATATTTTCATTACTGCAAATTGAATTTGACTTGACAGTATTGGCGGCTATTCTTGCGGTAATTGGTTACTCTCTTAATGATACGATTGTGGTTTTTGATAGAATCCGAGAAAACTTTCTTGCAACTCGCCATGTGGAGCCTGGGCCAATTGTTAATGAGGCTCTTAATCAAACTTTATCACGAACATTAATGACATCCCTCACAACTTTACTTGTTCTTTTTGCTCTATTTTATTTAGGGGGAGAGGTGATCCATAGTTTTGCTGGTGCACTTCTTATTGGCGTTATCATTGGTACGTATTCTTCTATCTATGTTGCAAGTTCAACAATTCTTGCGATGGGAATTTCTAAAGAAGATATGCTCCCTTCGGAAAAAGAGAAAAAAGAGATTGACGCTAGGCCATAAAAAATTTATTTGCTAAATCTTTCAAAAACAAGGCAAGCATTTGTCCCGCCAAAACCAAAACTATTAGAGAGTATGCGGTCCAGTTTAATGTTTTTAGTTTCTCTGACAATTGATAATCCTATGCCTTCCTCATCAAGATTTTCTATATTTACAGATTCGGCAACAAAATCATTTTGGAGCATCAAAAGCGAATAAATAGATTCGTTAACTCCAGCTGCCCCTAGGGCATGTCCCGAAAGAGATTTAGTTGAACCAATTAGAGGTGTTGAGGTGGTGCCAAAAACTTTCTTGATTGCACCTAACTCTTTAGAATCTCCAACTGGCGTTGATGTGCCATGGGCATTGATATAATCAATCGGACCATTAAGGCCTTTTGTGGCAATTTCCATACAGCGTTTTGCGCCTTCACCAGAAGGTGCGACCATGTCATATCCATCAGACGTTGCCCCATAGCCAACTAATTCTGCAATTATAGTTGCCCCGCGTGCCTCTGCATGCTCTAAAGATTCAAGCACCAGAGCTCCTCCTCCACCAGAGATTACAAACCCATCTCGATCTGTATCAAAAGCACGTGATGCTTTATCAGGAGAGTCATTATATTTTGAAGAAAGGGCTCCCATAGCATCAAATAACATAGTTAAAGACCAGTCAAGCTCTTCACCTCCGCCAGCAAATACTACATCTTGTTTACCCAATTGAATTTGTTCCATAGCATTACCAATACAGTGCGCACTTGTAGAGCAAGCTGAGCTAATCGAATAATTTATTCCCTTTATTTTAAAGAGTGTAGATAGGCAAGCAGAAGTAGTAGAGCCCATGGTTCTTGGAACGCGATATGGACCAACTCTTTTGATGCCTTTCTCTCTCAAAATATCTGCAGCTTCAACAATATTTTGATTTGATGCTCCACCAGAACCCATAATTAAACCAGTTCTATCATTCGAAATCATTTCTTCACTTAGACCAGATTGTTTGATTGCCTCATCGAGCGCGACTGCATTAAATATTGCAGCATCAGCCATAAATCGAAGCATTTTTCGATCAATAACTTCACTCGTATCGACCTCTGCAATTGCTCCATGAACATGAGACCTAAGACCCATTTCTGAGTATTTTTCACTGAATACTATTCCAGATTTTGCAGATTTTAAGGATTCAAGAACTTCTGACTTGTTTGAGCCTAAGCTACTAACAATGCCCATTCCCGTTACGACCACTCTATTCATCAGAAGGAAGATGTGTCAGTGAATAAACCTACTCTAAGATTCGTAGCTTCGTAAATAGTCTTCCCATCTACTTCCATTGTTGCGTCTGCAATACCCATATAGAGTTTTCTCGCAATAACTCGAGACAGACTTATATTGTAAGTAACCTTTTTACTTGTTGGTAATACTTGACCCGTGAACTTAATTTGTCCAGAACCAAGGGCACGACCTCTTCCTGGCCCACCAAGCCATCCTAAATAAAAACCAACTAGCTGCCACATTGCATCTACACCAAGGCAACCAGGCATTACTGGATCTTCATTAAAGTGACAATCAAAAAACCATAAATCTGGATTAATATCCAGTTCTGCAGTCATTCCACCCTTTCCATATTCACCACCATTCTCAGTAATATTTGTAATGCGATCAAACATCAGCATAGGAGGTTTGGGAAGCTGCGCATTACCAGGACCAAAAAGTTCACCCTTGCCGCAGGTAATTAAATCTTTATAAGAATAACTATTTTGCTTCATAAATTCCAAAAATT
This sequence comes from uncultured Candidatus Thioglobus sp., assembly GCA_905614365.1. Lineage (GTDB taxonomy): Bacteria > Pseudomonadota > Gammaproteobacteria > PS1 > Pseudothioglobaceae > Pseudothioglobus. The sequence goes on along the minus strand of CAJQSO010000024.1, from coordinate 19,136 downwards.
AGGTACTGATAGAATTTTATCATAGTTAAATTACTATTGAAATTCAACTTATGGCCTAATATCAGCAATAATGTCACCAATATCCTCTAATCCTACTGAAATACGAATAAGGTTTTCAGTAATATGACTTCGTCTTTTTTCTTCATCTGAGAGTCGAACGTGAGTTGTAGAGGAGGGATGCGTGATGGTAGTTTTAGTATCACCAAGATTTGCAGTAATCGAAATCATCTCAGTATTATTTATCAGATGAAAAGCTTCCTCTCTGCCACCACTAACTTCAAATGAAACTATTCCACCAAAATCTGTTTGCTGTTTCTTTGCAATTTCATGATGTGGATGGTCCTCAAGACCAACGTAGTGAACTTTTTTAATAAATGATTGATCGCTAAGCCAATTAGCTAATTTCTTTGCACCTTTACAGTGAGCATCCATTCTTATCTTGAGTGTCTCAAGCCCTTTTAGGACAATCCAGGCATTGAACGCACTTAAAGTTGGCCCTGTGCTTCGCGTAAACGAGCTTATTTCATCAATTAATAATCCACCTCCTGCAACAGCGCCTGCAAGACACCTTCCTTGACCATCAATATATTTAGTTGCAGAGTGAATTACTAGATCAGCCCCTAAGGCTAATGGCTTTTGAAGTGCGGGCGTCATGACACAGTTATCAACTGCTAGCACTATATTATTTTTCTTTGATATAGCTGCAAGTTTTTCTATATCAACAACTTCACCAAGAGGATTTGATGGCGTTTCTAATAAAAATAATTTAGTATTCTTTTGAACGCTCTTTTCCCACGCATCTAAATCCTTTAAATCAACAAACGTTATTTGAATATCAAACTTTTCAATGATATTATTTAGAAGAACTATGGTTGTGCCAAACATACATCGAGATGCCACCATATGCTCTCCAGGCTTTAGAAGAGTCATAATTGTTGCAAAGATGGCAGACATTCCACTTGCAGTTGCCTGGCATTTTTCTGCACCTTCTAGGGCAGCCAATTTGTTTTGAAAGGCCTCAACTGTTGGATTGGTAAATCTGGAATAAACATTACCTTTTTGTTTATTTGCAAAACGATCAGCAGCTTGCTCAGCACTCTTAAATCTATAGCTCGAAGTCAGAAAGATAGCTGCAGAATGCTCTTGCTCCTCTGTTGCATTAGTCCCTTCACGGACTGCTTTTGTTTGAAAATTGTAGTCTTCCATGATTTAAACCTTGTTAGTCAGCTTCATTGTAGATCAATTCAGAGCTTTCATTGGAAATACTGCCTTTTTTGGCTTTATCAGATCTTTTCACTTCAAGGTTATCTAGATAAGGTTTATCAATATCTTTAGTTAGGTAATTTCCATCAAAACATGAACAATCAAAATTCTTAATATCAGGGTTACCTTGTTGAACTGACCATATTAAATCAGCAAGATTCTGATAAATTAATTTATCAGCACCAATAGATCTGCATACTTCCTCAGTTGTTTTATTATGAGCGACAAATTCATTTTTGCTTGCCATGTCTATGCCGTAAACATTAGGGTAGCGCACTGGCGGCGCTGCTGATGCAAAGTAGACTTTCTTTGCTCCAGCGGCTCTTGCCATTAGGACAATTTCTTTACTTGTTGTACCTCTTACAATGGAGTCATCTACTAGAAGAACATTCTTATCTTTAAACTCAAGTTCAATAGCACTTAATTTTTGACGGACTGATTTCTTTCTTTCTTTCTGTCCAGGCATAATAAAAGTTCTAGCAATATAGCGATTTTTTATAAACCCTTCTCTGTACTTTAAGTCCAATTCATTTGCAAGCTGAAGAGCTGCAGTTCTTGAGGTATCGGGGACAGGCATAACTACATCAATTTTTTCTTCCGACCAATCAGATTTAATTTTTGCAGCTAGCTTTTCACCCATCCTGAGACGTGATTTATAGACAGAAATATTATCGATAATTGAATCAGGTCTAGCAAAATAAACAAATTCAAATATACATGGAGACAAAACTGAGTTATCGGAGCATTGTTGAGAGTGAACTTCACCATTGCGATCTATCACAACTGCTTCACCAGGCTTTACATCCCTAGTAATTTTAAAACCAAGAGCAGTCAGAGCAACACTTTCAGATGCAAGCATGTATTTCGTCCCTGCTTTAGTGACTCTTTTTCCTAGAATCAGTGGTCGGATACCATTGGGATCTCTAAATCCAAAAATCCCGTAGCCTGGGATCATTCCAATTGCAGCATAAGCACCTTTAACTCTCTGATGTAATTTAGTGACTGCTTTAAAAATATCCCTTTCGTTAATTCGATGTTTTTGCTCTTCAGCTATCTCACTTGCAAGAATATTGAGTAGTATTTCTGAGTCTGAATCAGTATTAATATGCCTTAGATCTTGCTCAAAGATTTCATGTGCTAATACCTCAGCATTTGTTAAGTTTCCATTGTGTGCAAAAGCAATACCATAAGGTGAGTTGACATACAAAGGCTGCGCTTCAGCCTCAGATGAACTTCCTGCTGTAGGGTAGCGGACGTGCCCAATACCCATATCACCAATCAATTTTTCCATATGCTTTGTTCTAAAAACATTACGAACTAGGCCATTACCTTTGCGCATATAAAAACGACCTTTATTGGCAGTTGTTATTCCTGCAGCATCTTGTCCACGGTGCTGGATAATCGTAAGAGCGTCATAAATATAAAGACCTACATCTTTTTTTGTAGTGGAGAGGATGCCAACAATGCCGCACATATTTTTTATTCCTTTAAGATTTCACTTTCTATAAATTCGACAACTGCATCGCCGGGCTCAAGTTCAACAAACAATAAATGCTTAGATAACACAGGCTTTATATCAACTGACCAATCTTGAAATGTTCTAAGAGCGCCACTAGTTTCTACCCAGGCATGATTTTGAGTGACCCATGTCATACTTTGAAGAACAAGTACAATTATTAGGACAAAAATACCACCTTTAAATAATCCTAATATTGCGCCAAAAAAATTATTTTTTAGTCCACCCACATTTCTAGCATTTAGAATGATATCAAGTGAGCTCAACATTCTTAAAATACCTTCATAAATTGGCGCCATAACAGATGGGTTTTCTGTATCGATTTTAATATTGAGAAGTTTTGATAATGTAACTAGCGTGACTACTAAAATTATAAAAACTATAGAAAATGCAACAAAACTTCGCAGTGACTCATTAGTTATTAGTGATTCAATTGTTTGGAGTTCAGTAATAACAGCTAAATAGTTAAAACTCACGATTGCAGTAATGGCTAATATTATGCTAATTGCAAAAGGTCGATTAAGGTCATTAGGATTATCATTATTAGAAGACGCTCCAGCAAGTCTATAAAAGCCTTTTTTGATAAACCAAATGCCAAAAAATATTCCACCAAAAGATAGCGCATAGATTGATTGATTATCTGCACTAATCCAATTACTTAGGAAGGTCTTAGCAAGTGAGTCGTAGTAAAGCCAAGCTAAAATTATTGCAAATATAACAAAAATAAAGCTAATAATTTCTTTAGCAAGGCCTTGGATAAAGCCTCTAATTATAAAAATAACTAGAATAATAAGGGTAAGCCAGTCTGACCAAGCCAGTAAGCTTATAGCACTCCAAACGTTGTTAAAAAAATTGCCCATGAGTTCCCTGAAAGATAGCTCTAATTTTACAACAGTTTCTTAGCGTTTGTGGTTATCTCAAATAACTAATAATGTTAAAACTTTTTTATAATTTCAGAGGCGTCAGCAATTGTATAGAAAGAGCCAAAAATAACAACCCGATCAATCCCCTCAAGCTCAAGTGATTGTTCAATCGCATCACTCATATTAAGGCAAATTGTTGTCGATTCTGAGTTACCAAATTTATCTTTTAAGGCTTTTAGCTCAATTGATCGCTCGGCTTTAATTGGAACTAAAAACCAGTGCTTAATTGACCCTGAGGCAAGCTCAATCATATCAGCGATATTTTTATCAACAAGTGCTGAAAAAATGGCAACTGTTTTCACTGGATTTTCTGACAACGTTTCTACAAGAGTTTTTACAGCAGCTGGATTATGAGCAACATCAAGAATAACTGTTTTATCACCAATGATAATTTTTTCAAATCGTGCTGCGATTCTAGTTTTTTTAACTCCCTCAATAATCATATTATTTGAAACTGGAAATTGATTTGTAAGGCTCTCTATAGCTTTTACTGCAACTGCAGCATTAAGCTTTTGATGGGCCCCCTCTAATCCTATTGCATTTTTATAACTTTCAGAGACAAGAGTTAGGGGGGTGTTGATTTCTTTTGCGTACGATAGTAAGCTTTTTGGCGGGTCTTGATCACCACAAATACAAGGCTTTGAGGTTCTCATTACTCCTGCTTTTTCCCGGCCAATAGCCTCTCTTGTGTCACCTAGGTAGTCTGTATGATCAATGGCAATATTTGTGATAACACTTACATCACTATCAACCACATTGACAGAGTCAAGTCTACCACCAAGGCCAACTTCTAGAATCGCAAGATCCACACTATCTTCTGCAAACATGATTAGTGCAGCAAGAGTTGAAAATTCAAAATACGTAAGCGTTACGTCTTGCCTTTTTGTCTCAATTAATTCAAACGCTTTTATGATTAATTCATCAGTAACTTCCTGGCCATCAATTGCAAAGCGTTCGTTATACTTTAATAGATGAGGAGAGGTAGAGCGGCCAACCTTATATTTTGTTTCATTATAAATACTATCAATAAAAGCAACGGTAGAGCCTTTACCATTTGTTCCTGCTACTGTAATAACTGCGAAGGGCACTCCATCTGGAAATAGTTGATCATAGACAATTTGAACTCTATCAAGGCCTAAAACAATGGTTTTTTCCATTAATGTATCTTGCCAATTCAGCCAATCATCGAGAGTTCTTTTATTTTGCATATTGAAGAGTAGTTTACTAAATCAAAAAAAGGCTTAAATTATTTATCTTCCCAAAACTCACCTTCAATGGTCTCATCTTTATTAGTTTTTTTTGTCCCACTATTTTCACCCTTATTAATAAAGACTGAATTTTTTTTACTAAAGACGCGCTCTGCATTTTTTTCTAAAAAGTGGTTGATAAAATAACTTCTACTCCAAGGCATTAAGCCAAGCAAGCCCAGAATATCAGTAATAAAGCCTGGTGTTAATAGCAAAATACCAGAAACTAAAATTACAACTCCTTCAAACATTTCTAGTGCAGGAGTTCTTCCTTCAGCAATGCTCTGTTGAGCCTTTGCCATTGTTGACCAGCCTTGTTGTTTAAGAAGACGAGAGCCAATAAATGCAGTAATAATCACAAGTAGTACTGTTGAAAGTCCACCAATAGTCTGACCTACAGTTACCAGAACGTAGATTTCTGCAAGAGTGACGACAACAAATATAGGAAATAACATTTAACCTCCTTTTATGTTTGTAAAAATTATATCCCAAACTCCATGGCCTAATTTTTGACCTCGATTTTCGAATTTAGTCAAAGGCCTATTTTTTGGTCTCGAGGAATACATATGGTCGCCAGCACAGTTTTTAAAGTGTGGATGTGATTCTAGTGACTCCATAATATGCTCAGCATAGTTCTCCCAGTCAGTAGCTATATGAACAACACCATCATTTTTAAGTTTTTTTGATAGGAGGTCCAAAAAGCTTATTTGAACAATTCTACGCTTATGGTGTTTCTTTTTGTGCCAAGGATCAGGAAAGAATAACTGAAAATGCGAAATACTATTATCTAAAATATTATTTGTTAGCACCTCTACCGCATCATCCTTAATAATTTTGAGGTTGGTAAGTTTATTTTTATTAGCCTCATTAATAAGCCTTCCAACGCCAGCCTCATAAACCTCTATTCCTAAAAAGTTTTGATTAGATTGTGCGATTGCCATCTCAAGAAGGCTATTACCATTTCCAAATCCAATTTCAAGTGTGACATTATTTTTCGATACAAAGAGTTTATCAAAATCAAGTTTTTTATTACTCAGATCAACGCCATAAGAACTCCATAGCTCATTGAGTCCAATAGATTGAGCCTTAGAGAGTCTTCCTGAGCGCCTAACAAAGCTCTGTATTTTTCGTAAATATTTTGTTTCTGTCATAGCTGGTAATCAATTATTAGCGGAGCATGATCAGAAAAACGCTGCTCTTTGTATATTTCACATGATTTGGCAAGTCCAGCTAAATTGCTACTGACTACCTGGTAGTCGAGTCTCCAGCCCGTATTATTAGTCCATGCCTGACCTCTATTTGACCACCAAGTATATTGAAATTCATCTTGGTTAATTTCTCTAAAAGAGTCTATAAAACCAACATCATCATAAAGCGTATCAAGCCATTCTCTCTCCTCTGGAAGAAAGCCAGAGTTTTTTTGGTTAGGCCGCCAGTTTTTTAGGTCAATTTTTTTATGGGCAATATTCCAATCGCCACAGATGATGTACTTTCTACCATCCTTTTGCAGTTTTTTTAAATGAGGCATAAAGCGTTGAGTAATAAATTCCATTTTGAATGCTTGCCTCTCTTCTTTAGACGATCCTGAGGGTAGGTAAATTGAGATAACACTTAAGTCTCCAAAATCAGCTTGAATAATTCTGCCTTCTGAATTCATATCTTCCCAGGGGCTATAAGAAATCTTATCTGGCTTAGATTTACAGTAGAGGCCCGTTCCGCTATAGCCTTTGCGCTCTGCGCTATGGTAATAGGTATTCATCCCTTCTGGATAGAACCTTTCATCTAGTTGATCCTCTTGTGCTTTAATTTCTTGCAGGCAAACGACGTCAGCATTTTTTGTCTTGAGCCAGTCAAACAAACCTTTTCGCTCAGCGGCTCTAATACCATTAACATTAATTGTTATAATTCTCATTGCACTTATTTTAATAGTTTAGGAATAACCAATGGAACAGTATCAAAAGGATTTTGTAGATTTTACGTTAGCAACTGGCGTCCTTAAGTTTGGTGAATTTACCCTTAAGTCTGGTCGAATTAGTCCTTACTTTTTTAATGCAGGCCTATTTAATACGGGAAGTCATTTATCACAACTGGGTATTTTCTATGCAAAAGCAATCGAAGCAAGTGGGCTGGAGTTTGATGTCCTTTTTGGCCCTGCTTACAAAGGAATTCCTTTAGCCACTGCAACAGCTATTGCGCTTAATGACAGTCTTGGAAGAAACGTACCTTACAGCTTTAATCGCAAAGAAGCAAAAGATCATGGAGAGGGCGGCAGTATTGTTGGACACCCTTTAGAAGGTGACATTCTTATCATTGATGATGTAATAACAGCAGGAACTGCAATTCGAGAAGCACAAGATATTATCAATGCCAATGGTGCTAAAACAAAAGGAGTGATAGTTGCGTTAGATCGTCAAGAAAAAGGAAATGGTGAGCTTTCAGCAATTCAGGAGGTTGAGGAAATTTTTGGAATTACGGTTCTAAGTATTATTAATCTATCGCATATTGTTGACTATTTAAAAGACTCAAAAAATGCAGAGACCCTTCAAAGCATAGAGGACTATAGAACTCAATATGGCGTCAAATAATTCCTTAGAAGTTGATCGTTACTGCTATATTAATTTCTAAAGAACTCGTTATTTTGAAGGTTCAACAATAAAGGTTGAAGACTCAACGTCAATAATTTTAACTATTTGACCAGCACTAAGATTTGAGCCTTTTGCAAACCAAAGAGATTTCCCTATTTTAACTTTAGTAACTCCATTTTCAATTGACTCAATGGTGCACTCTTTACCAATATGAGACTTAGCTTTATTATGAAGCTGTTCATCAACAGTTTTTACAGGATAGTATTTTTTTGCTAAGGAGGTTGCTGCAATTGCAATCACTGCAAAAATTAGTAGCTGCATTGAGCCAGAAATATTAGGAAAAAGGAAGTAAATCACACCAGAAGTGATTGCTGATGAGCCAATCCAAAGAAGAAATACCGTCCATAGAAATAGCTCAATTATTATTAAGCCAATACCAAGAATAAGCCAGTGTATAAAGTTTAAATTATCAAATATTAATTCCATGACGTAAGATTTTATATTCTTTCTTACGTTGTAATAAATTTTTCTTTATTTTTTCTTAAATTTAGTACATAATTTGATTTGGGGGCACTATATGCAAATTAAAAATTCTTTAAAAAATCAAGCTTTAGTAGATCAGTTTAAAAAAGATGGCTATATATTTCTTGAAAATGCTCTTACTAAGGCTCAACTACTATCAGTCAACGACCAGCTTGCAACTTGGGTTGATGAAAGCAAACTTCATTCAGAGTCTTTTGGCAAGATAAAGGATGGCAGGCCACGTTTTGATGTTGATATAAAAAGTCATAGTGCAGATAAGCCAGCCTTAAGAAGGATTACCTCACCAGCAGAAATATCAGACTCTTGCCTTGATATTGTTAAGGACAACAGCGCACTAGATCTTGTTGCTGAGATATTTGGTCCTAATATTAAGCATTGGACGAACAAACTAAATCTTAAATTACCCAGCTCAGGAACTGAAGTTAAGTTTCATCAAGATTTTCCTTTTGAGCCACATTCAAATGAAGACATTATGACAGTTCTTTTTTTTCTAGATGACGTTACGCTTGAAAATGGACCACTTGAAGTGGTTCCAGGTTCACATAATGGACCTCTTTATTCATTATGGCATGATGGAGTTTTTACAGGAGCGGTAGGTTCTGAAGTTGAGTCAGCTAATAAGGGCGAAGCTATAAGTTGTACTGGAAGGGCGGGCTCAGCTTGCTTGATGCACTCTAAGCTTTTGCATGGTTCTAATTCGAATCGAACTAAATTTCCTAGGTCTCTATATATTGTTAGTTATACTGCAGAAGATGCTATACCACTTACTGACAATCCATTACCAAGTGATTTAGATGGACTTATAGTTAGAGGTATAAAAACGGATACAGTGAGATGCTCAAGTTATAGTGTTGAGTTGCCGGAGTATCCAAAAGAGGTTTCTTTTTTTGGCCAGCAGGATAAAACCAAGAGCCCAATGATGTAATAATTTATAGTTTTTTATTATGAATTCTTTAGTTCAATAGCCTTACTTTAATGAAAAATGATAGTTCAATTAATCAAATTAAAAAGATCTTTTTAGCTAATGATGAGTTAGTGATTAATTGGAAAGATGGCAGTCAAAGTAATCTTTATAGTCATTGGCTACGAGACCACTGTCAAATGCCTAAATCAAGGAATGCTAATAATGGGCAGCGTTTATTTAGTGTTATTAGCATACCCAAAAATACCTCTATTGAAAAGGTTAAGCAAGATGAAAGGGGCGATGTTCATATTCAATTCATGCCCGAAAACTACTGGTCTATTTTTTCACAGGAATGGCTATGGAGAAACTGTTATAACCTTAATAATCATTACGATGATAGAAGTGAAAAAAATAAAAAATTATGGAAAAAAACTAGTTTTAGTAATGGCCTACCCAGAGTTAAATTTATAAATTTTCAAAACAGTGATAATGCTAAGTTAGAGACTTTACGATCAGTTCGAGATGTAGGTTTTTGTATTATTAAAGATGCTTCAACCAAAGAAGGTCTTGTGCAATCTGTAATCGCTGAGTTAGGATTTACTAGAGAGACAAATTATGGAAAATTATTTGAGGTTCGTACTGAAGTAAATCCAAATAATCTTGCCTATACAAATATGGGGCTTGGCTCTCATACTGATAATCCATATCGTGATCCTGTTCCAACAGTTCAGCTTTTACATTGCTTAGAGAGTTCAACAAAGGGTGGAGATTCAGTTCTATTAGATGGTTTTAACGCGGCAAAAATACTGAGAGAAGAAAACTTTGAAAACTTTGAAAATTTAACAAATAACTGGATTAATTTTCGATTTTCAGATGAAAAAACAGACCTCAGATCTAGAGTGCCAATGATTGAAGTGAATGACAATAATGAAGTTATCAAGGTGAGATATAACAATCGATCTATTGATACAATTAACTTACCTGCAGAAAAGATTCGTCCATTTTATTTAGCTTATCAGCATTGGGGTGAGGTAATTGAGAGAGAAGAGTTAAAGATTACATTTCAGCTACAACCTGGAGAAATAATTATATTTGATAACACCAGGGTGATGCATGCAAGGACTGCTTTTTCTGATAAAGGTAAGCGCCATTTACAGGGGGCTTATACTGATTTAGATGGTCTTTATAGTCTTCTCAATATTTTAGAAAATCGAAATAATGATTAAGATCAATAGCCATAATATTGTAAATCATATCGAAGATATTTTTAATAGGCGAGGTGCAGAATCCTATTTAGGGGAAGACGTCACAATGGTGCAGCATATGCTTCAGGCTGCACAGTGTGCTGAACAATCCGGCGCTGATGGCAGTCTAATTGTTGCAGCACTCCTTCATGATATTGGACATTATCAGAATGAAATTCCAGAAACAGCACTGGCTAAAGGTAAAAATAATTTCCATGAAGAGGCAGGCGCTAATTTTTTAGAGGACTACTTTCCGTTATCTGTTGTGGAGCCAATTCGTCAGCATGTTGCTGCAAAGCGATATTTATGTGCAGTTAAGTCAGACTATTTTGAGCGTCTTTCTCAGGCATCTATTCATACTCTTAATCTACAAGGAGGTCCGATGAATAAAGAAGAGGTTAAAGAGTTTGAAAAAAATGATTATTTAGAAGAGTGCATCAATCTTCGTTATTGGGATGAAGATGCTAAAGATTTGGAAAGGGATTGTCCATCATTTTCATCCTATCGGGCTTTGATTGAGTCTCTAGTCAAAAACTAATATTTAGTTAGAAAACTTCTCAATTCCTAATCATGTGCTATATCTTCATTCGGAAAGTATAATATCGTTGTAATAAATTGAATTTAAATACTTAATGAATAATAGATTACTAATAATTAATGGACCTGGTCTCTCAGATTTAAGTCGCTTTAATGAATTTGGTCATGATGATCTTACTTTAGAGAAGGTTCAGAAAAAATGCTTAGAAACTTGTGAGAGTTTAGGCTTATCTTTAGAGTTCTGTCAATCTGATGATGAGGCTGAGTTAACGAATTATTTAACAAGGGCTTGTAAAGAGTTTGATGCTCTCATAATCAATCCTGTAAGTTATTCTCATGCATCATCGCTAGACTTTGATATTTATACTTCGAATATAGAAACAGTTACTCTTCAAAATAAACCAGTTATTGAGGTGCATATTGCCAATATTTTTCAAAAAGGGGTAGATATTACTAAGCCAATAAAAGTATCTGAAGGGAACGTTGGGTTTGTAAGTGGATTTGGTATTCATAGCTATGAACTTGCTATTAGAGCAGTGCATAGAAAACTGAGAAAAAATTGATGAATATATACGTTATAAATGGTCCAAATATAAATCTACTTGGTACGCGTGAGCCTGAGATTTATGGGCATGAGACATTAGATAGTATCTCAAAGGATTGCATCAAAAAGGGATTAAAAGATGGCCATGATGTTAAATTTATGCAGTCTAATTATGAGGGCGAAATAGTTGAGTGGATTCAAAATGCAATCAAAGAAAAAATAGACGCTATTGTTATTAATGCAGCAGCTTACACTCACACTTCGATTGCAATTCATGACGCATTAAAATCTTTTTCAGGTTTCAAAATAGAGCTGCATATTTCTAACCCACATTTACGAGAATCTTTTCGGCATGTTTCTTATATCTCACCTGTGGTAGATGCTGTAGTTGCTGGTCTTGGTGCCAATGGTTATAGTCATGTCATAGAATTACTGGCAGACTTACAAAAGAGTTATAAGTAAAAATAAACTAATAGTAAAATTCTATTGTTGAGACCGAAACATCAGAAACATACTCTCGTCCATAAGCCACAATAGCAAATCTTGTTATATTTTTTGCATCTAATTTTGAATTATTTGAACGTTTACGTTTGAATTTATTAAATGGTAAGTCAATCATTGTCCAATCAGAATCAGCTTTAAAGGTTGCTGAATAATAGTCCCCACGATAGACTCTATCATTAGTTGTAATATGAATTTCATAAGTTTCACCATTACCTCTTACGTTAAGTCGGACACCTTGAAGATTTTTACCATTTTTTTCAGAGTTTTCGAATGAAACTCCTGAACGTAACTGAATAAAGCCCCCATTATTTCTTGTGCTTACATTACCTGTCAGTCTTGCAAAATACATTTCTCCATCTTGTTCAAGAGAGACTTGACCATCGGATACACCACCCATTACTCGATCACTAACATATTGCCAGTATTTACCACTATCTGCACTAAATGGAAAAGAAAGATCAGCAATTGCAATTGCTTGTGAGTTGATGGTAATCATAAAAAATATTGATAAAAAATATAATACTTTTGAAGGTTTTGAAAATGTAATCAACATAAAAAATTAATTTATCTACAAAAAAGAAATTTAATTAATTATATTCAATGTGCCCTAATAAATTAAGGCACATTTATAAATTTTTTTATAATTTAGACGTCTAGTAGTCTTAAAGCACCATTAAGATAGACTTCAGACATACCATGATCACCAGAGCTATGCGCTTTGACACCTTCTTCATGAAGCATAAGTGCAGCAGTAATTAAAGTTGCATATCTTGCTTGATCTAATGTTGCAATTTTATCTTCAACTTGTGATTTGAGCATTGGACATGCTCCAGCAAAAGCCATAGAAGGTAATAGTAAAATTATAAAAGCGAAAGAGAGTATTTTTTTCATGTGTTCCTTAGTTAGTTATTAAAAGAAAATGTAATTTACAATAAAATTATTTTAATTAAATGAAGATTTGAAGTTGATTAGATAAAGATTAGATGAAGTTATTAATTCATTTTTACCTCATCATCTAATTCTTACTGAATAAGGATGTTATCTTAAAGGAAATGAACGTTGTAGGGACAGGGATTCGAACCCTGGCCTCATGTTGTTGGAGAAGTGCTTCTAGAGGATATGTCACTACTCGACAATTTAAAGGTTAAAAATAGAAGAGTTTCTATAAAATCGATAATAATTTAAAAAAATTGAGTATATTTTTCAAATAATTGTTTATGAAAAAAACGTTAATAATATTTTTAATTTGTTTGTTTAACTTCTCTGTAAATGCTGATGAATGTTATGATCCAAATGTTACAACTGTCATTCTTGATTCAGATAAAAAACTAGGAAGATTTTTTGAAGATCAACCTGATGTAAATGATGGATATCAAATTCATATTATTTATTCTCTTTTAAAAGATTCTAAAGATAAAGAGGGGGACATAAATGGTGCTCTAGAAAAATGGATTAAAGCATCAGATAAATTTATTCTAGAGACCACTAAAGAAGCAAATAAGAAATCAAAATTTAAAAATGGAGCAGCTCAAAATATAAAGTGGGACAGAAGGAAAGATGGTAAGTTGGATATAAGTTTTATTAGAATAAACAAAACAAAAAAAGAATTAGATAAGTCGAAATGGGGAAGTTGTGGAAATATTTTTGGAAGAACGATAGTTAATAATGGTTTTAATAACCCTAGAAAAATTTACTTAAATTTTGGAGATTATAGCTATAAAGACTGGCCATATTCAGGTGGCTTTCCAATATTTAACATATTTATTAAACATCAAAATAGAATAAAACTTGAAGAAAATGAATTTGGATATTTTGTTCTTCATGAGGCTATTCATGCAATGGGTGGAATATTTCCATGCTCAAAAAATTTCTTTGAAGGTCACAATACAAGAGAAACTTCTGACATTATGAGTAGACAAGGAAATGGACAAAATCATAGTTTAGATCCACAAAATGATGATTATTGGGGCCATAAAAATAAAAATTGTCCAGATATGCAGGACAGTGTTTATTTCACGCCAACTTCAGACACTCCTTTTGATCCTTTCGAAGTTACTTGTCTGCCAAAAGAAAAATGGAAATTTACCAAACATGATTTCAATAATATTTATGAAGATTATGAAGGAGATAGTTGTTTTTATGGAAGAATGGATGTAAACGCTCCTTGGGAAAAAGAGCTAGGTATATTTAGAGAATAGTTTTTTTAAAAAAAATAACACTAATCCGAAATAAGGACACTTTAGTAGAAGGAATGCATGGTGGAGGGACAGGGATTCGAACCCTGGAAGGGGATTAACCCTTGCTGGTTTTCAAGACCAGTGCATTCGACCACTCTGCCATCCCTCCAGAAGATTGGTATGATACAGTTTTTATCAATAAAGTAAATAAATTTATATAAAAAAACTCCCAATTTTTGCGTATAATTTCCCTTTTTTAGAATTTTGTAAAAGGTAGTCGTTATGGCAAAAGTATGTCAAGTAACTGGTAAGCGACCTATGAGTGGTAATAACGTTTCGCATGCCAACAATAGAACGCGTCGTCGTTTTTATCCGAATCTTCATACACATCGTTTTTGGGTTGAAGCTGAGAATCGCTTTGTTAAGTTAAAGCTATGTGCTAGAGGTCTTCGAATTATTGATAAGAAGGGTATTGATGAAGTATTGGCTGAAATCCGTGGTCGCGGCGAAAAGGTATAAGGAGTAAGTTATGAGAGAAAAAATTAAATTAGTATCTTCAGCAGAAACAGGTCACTTTTATACGACTACTAAAAATAAGCGTATTCATCCTGAAAAAGTTGAAGTTAAAAAATTTGATCCCGTGGTTAGAAAGCACGTGATGTATAAAGAAGCTAAGATTAAGTAATTCTTTATAAAATATTATTAAAAAAGCCGCTTTATAGCGGCTTTTTTAACGTCTAATCTATTTAGCTTTGAAGGATATTTTCAAGTGGGACCTTTGAAGCTGATTTTTGGTAATCAGCAATCTTATCAAAGTTCAGGTATTGATAAATCTCACCAGACATAGGCTCTATATCTTTCATTAAAGACAGATATTCTTCAGGAGTTGGAATGTAACCTAGTTTTGCAGATATTGCTGCAACCTCAGCAGAGGCAAGATAAACATCACTATTATCACCAAGTCGATTTGGAAAGTTTCTAGTTGAGGTTGAAACGACGGAGGCGCCTTCTTCTACTCTTGCTTGGTTTCCCATGCAAAGTGAGCACCCAGGAACTTCAGTTCGATCTGTTAGTCTTTCAAATGTTTCATAAATGCCTTCAGCCCTCAATTGTTTTTCATCCATACGTGTTGGAGGCACTACCCATAAAACGGTATTTAATTCAGTTTTATCTTTTAGTAGCTGAGCAGCAGCTCTAAAGTGTCCAATATTAGTCATACATGAGCCAATAAAGACTTCATCAATTGAAGTTTTGGCAACCGATGAAAGAAGTCTGACATCATCTGGATCATTAGGACAAGCTAGAATTGGCTCTTTAATTTCGTCTAAATTTATTTCAATTACTTCAGCATACTCACAATCTTTATCGGCCTTAAGAAGCTCGGGATTATCAAGCCACTTTTTCATATCTTGAATTCTTTTGGCAATAGTTTTTTTATCATCGTAACCAGCATCAATCATTGAGCCTAGAAGGGTGATATTCGAAGTTAAATATTCTGCAATTGGCTCTTTGTTAAGCTGAACAGTACAGCCATTTGCAGATCTTTCAGCAGTAGCATCAGCAAGTTCAAATGCTTGCTCAACTTTAAGATCTCCCAGTCCTTCAATTTCTAAAACACGCCCAGAGAATACATTCTTTTTATTAGACTTATCTATAGTGAGAAGACCTTTTTGAATTGCAACATAAGGTATGGCGTTGACTAGATCTCTTAAGGTGATTCCAGGCTGCATATTTCCCTTAAATCGAACTAAAACTGACTCAGGCATATCTAGTGGTAGGACGCCAATAGAAGCTCCAAAAGCAACTAATCCAGAGCCTGCAGGGAAACTAATACCAATTGGGAAGCGTGTGTGTGAATCTCCACCAGTTCCCACAGAGTCTGGCAAAAGCATACGATTGAGCCAGGAGTGAATGATGCCATCTCCTGGTTTTAGCGAAACTCCGCCTCGAGAATGCATAAAATCTGGAAGAGTATGCTGTAGCTCAAGATCAATAGGTTTAGGATAGGCCGCCGTATGGCAGAAACTTTGCATCACCAGGTCTGCAGAAAAACCTAAGCAAGCTAGCTCTTTTAATTCATCACGAGTCATAGCGCCAGTGGTGTCCTGAGAGCCAACAGTACTCATTCGAGGCTCACAATAAGTTCCTGGCCTAATCCCCTTAACTCCGCAAGCCTTACCAACAATTTTTTGAGCTAAAGTAAATCCTGCAGTACTATTTTTTGGGTCAACTGGACGCAGAAAAACATCACTAACATCTAAACCAAGTTCAGATCTTGTTTTGTCAGTAAGTCCTCTTCCAATAATGAGAGGAATTCTTCCACCAGCCTGAACTTCATCTGGCATAGTGCTGGGTGCCAGCTCAAATTTAGAAACTATATTATCAGATGCATCTTTAATAAAACCCTCATAGGGATAGATCGTAATTTCATCACCCATTTGAAGCTTAGAAACGTCACATTCAATTGGAAGAGCGCCAGAGTCTTCTGCCGTATTAAAAAATATCGGTGCAATTTTCCCACCTAGTACTATGCCGCCACTATTTTTATTAGGGATGAAATCTATTGGCCTACCCATGTGCCATAAAACTGAATTAATTGCAGATTTTCGAGAAGACCCTGTACCAACCACGTCACCAACATAGGCTAAAGGAAATCCTTTCTCCTTAAGCTGTTCAATTTTTTCAAGTGGTCTATCCATTTTTTTGATAAGCATTGCTTTTGCATGAAGAGGTATATCAGGGCGAGACCATGCTTCAGTAGCAGGCGAGAGATCATCTGTATTAGTTTCACCATCTACGCGAAAAACTACCACTTTAATGCTTTCAGGAAGAGGATCTTTTGATGTAAACCAGTCAGCCGAAGCCCAAGAGTCAACTATTTTTTTAGCATAAGTGTTGCGTGTTGATTTTTCTAAAATACTCTGGTGTGCTTCATAGATAAGAATGTTGTGAGAAAGTGCCTTACATGCTTCCTCAGCAGTTTCATCAATATCAAGTAGGTCAATTAGTGAAGTAATGCTATATCCACCAAGCATTGTTCCTAATAAAAATGTAGCATGCTTTTGTGAAATAGCCTTACAAGACTCATCACCTTTGGCAATACTTGTTAAAAATCCAGCTTTTACATAGGCTGCCTCATCAACACCAGGAGGAATTCTATGCGTTAACAAGTCTAGATAAAAATCATCATCTGAGCCTGAAATGAGGCCTTCAACTACTGATTTAGTTTGTTTTGCATTAAGTACTAAGGGGGGTAAATTTTCTGATTTTCTTTCATCACAATGCTTTAAGTAGGCTTCTTTCATAATAATACTGACTATTAGGTGTTTAAATATAAGAGTATAATTTTATCCTTTTTAATATGAAAGCTTAAATTTTTTAAAGCAATAGTTCGTATTATGATATTTGATAACCTCACTTCCATTTCACCCATTGACGGTCGTTACAGCGATAAAACAAGTCCGCTTAAGCCAATTTTTAGTGAATTCGGGCTTATAAAGTACAGGCTTCTTGTTGAGGTGCGCTGGCTAGAAGCAATGTCAAACAACCCAAATATTTCAGAAGTTCCAACATTTAGCCCTAAATCTAATGCAGCTCTATTGGCTATTGCCGATAACTTTTCATTGGATGATGCCAAATCAATTAAAGAGATTGAAAGAACAACTAATCATGATGTTAAGGCTGTTGAATACTTCCTTAAAGAAAAAGTCTCTTTAATCCCTGAGCTTCAAAAAGTAAGTGAATTTATACATTTTGCCTGCACTTCAGAAGATATAAACAATCTGTCACATGCTCTAATGCTAGAAAATGGAAGGCTAGTTCTTCTTAAAGAAATGAGGGGCACACTAGGCCTTATAACTAAACTAGCTAAAGATAATGCAGAAGTTGTAATGCTTTCTAGAACTCATGGGCAAACTGCCTCACCAACTACTCTTGGTAAAGAGATGGCGAATTTTTCTTATCGACTAAGTAGACAAATTGATCAGCTTAGTGAAGTTAAGATAATGGGTAAGTTTAATGGTGCTGTTGGAAATTTTAATGCCCATGTAAGCGCATACCCAGAAATTGATTGGCAGAGTGTTTCAAAGGATTTTATTGAGAACCTTGGTATAAATTATGCGCCTTATAGTTCTCAAATAGAGTCACATGACTATATTGCTGAGTATTTTCACGCGTTAAATCGCTTTAATACAATTCTAATTGATTTTTGTCGTGATATTTGGGGCTATATTTCGTTAGGCTACTTCACTCAGAAAACAATTGAGGGGGAGATTGGCTCATCAACAATGCCTCATAAAGTTAATCCAATTGATTTTGAAAACGCTGAAGGAAATCTAGGCTTAGCAATCGCAATCGGCGATCATTTTGCAACTAAACTTCCAATTTCAAGATGGCAGAGAGATTTGACAGACTCAACTGTATTAAGAAACTTAGGGGTTAGCTGCGCTCATAGCTTAATCTCATACGCATCGATTTGTAAAGGTATTGGAAAGTTAGAAATAAACGAGAGAAAGTTAACAGAAGATTTGAATAAAGCTTGGGAAGTATTAGCGGAGCCAATTCAAACAGTTATGCGAAGATATGGCGTTGAAAATCCTTATGAAAAACTTAAGGCTTTGACTCGTGGTAAGCAAATTGATTCTAAAATAATAGAAGACTTTATCAATACACTGGAAATCCCAGCAGAAGCTAAAGTAGAGCTTCTTAAGTTAACTCCAATGAATTATATTGGTGATGCGATTAAATTGGCGCGTGACATTTAAAACTGATATAATTTCTCGCCTTAATATTTCAACAATCTAAAAGGAGCAAAAAACCCATGGTTAAGATTAGACTAGCCCGAGGTGGAGCCAAGAAAAACCCTTTTTATTCGATTGTAGCAACTGACTCTAGAAAGAGAAGAGACAGTGGTTACATTGAGCGTATTGGATTCTTTAATCCAGTTGCTCGCGGACAAGAAGTCAGGCTTCAACTAGAAGAAGACAGACTGTCACATTGGATTTCACAAGGCGCACAGATTTCAGATCGCGTAAAACAGCTTGTGAAAGAATATAGAGATCCTTCAATTCGTGAAAAACAATTAGCCAAACATGCAGCAAAAGCTGATGTTAATGCTAAAAAAATTGCAGCTGAAGTAAAAGCTAAGGCA
>CAJQSO010000023.1 GCA_905614365.1 uncultured Candidatus Thioglobus sp. | reverse complement strand
TTCAAGAGAGACATGGCTCTCAATTTAGCTCTGATATGGACGTTGTTACTATTGCAAATGATGTTGATACTCATTGCATTGAAGTTGTATTTGTAAGGGGAGGTAAACAAGTTGGTAGTGAAACTTTCTTTCCAAAAAATGCAAAAAATGACTCGTGTGAAGAAGTTTTAAGTGCATTCCTACCATTATATTATTTAGGCACAAAAACACCTAAAGAAATAGTATTAAGTCATAAGCTAAAAGATAAGACTGTATTGGAGTCTGGGCTATCTACGAAGCTTATTCAATCCCCAAGAGTAGACAAAAAACATTATTTAGAGATGGCAATGCTCAATGCTAAAGAAAATTTAAAGCAACACCTTCTCTTAAGATTTACTAAGAAAAAGCAATTGGAAGGAATTCAAAAAACATTAGCATTAAAAACTATTCCAAAGGTTATGGAGTGTTTTGATATAAGCCATACAATGGGAGAGGCAACAACTGCTTCATGCGTAGTATTTGAAATGGGGCTCCCTAAGGTTAGTAGTTATAGGCAATTCAATATTAAGGATATAACACCTGGTGATGATTACGCTGCAATTAACCAAGCAGTATATCGAAGATATTCACGCCTCCTTGATTCAAAAAAAGCTATGCCTGATATAGTGTTTATTGATGGTGGGTTAGGTCAGCTTAACCAAGCAATTATGGTTATGAACTCAATTGGAATTGACTCAGTAATGTTAGTTGGGGTTGCTAAAGGTGAAGGAAGAAAGGCTGGTCTAGAGACGCTTATTACAGTTGAAGATGAAAAAGTCAAAAAGATAACACTTCCACCCTATGATCCAGCGCTCCTTTTAATCAACCACATTAGAGACGAATCTCACAGGTTTGCAATAAAAAATCATCGTCAAAAAAGAGCAAAAAAACGAACCACTTCATCTTTAGAGTTAATTGAAGGGGTAGGTTTAAAAAAACGCAGCGCTCTTTTAAACTATTTTGGAGGGCTGCAAGAGGTGCAAAATGCAAGTGTTGATGAGTTACAAAAAGTAGTAGGCATTAATTCCAAGTTAGCGATTAAAATAAACCAATCATTTAAAAAATAAATTATCCTATGTTTATATTAAGACTACTAATTGCAGCGCTTGTAGTAAGTTATATTATTTGGCTTTTCTATAATCGAGTAATGGGAAAAAACCTTGGTTTATCGAAAGTTGCAACATGGGTTATAGCAGCAACATTTTTGATCTATCTTATACTTTCGCTGTTATCTTATACGGTAGAGGGCTTTTAAGCCTTACTAGATATAACTAGGGTCTTTAAGTGCTTTGTGTTTGACATTATGCGACTTGTTGCATTAACAATGATTGAAAGTCTTGATACTTCCCAAACTGGAAGATCTCTCATATGATCCCCCATATAATCAAAATTCCTCTCACCAAAGCGCTCTACTAGAGTGTCCGCTTTATTGTGGCTCGATAAATTAAAGTCTTTATTGCTAGCCATAACATCATCAAAAATCTTAAGATGTTTGGCAACAGCAAAAGCATAATTTTTATGTGAAGCAGTAGCGAGTACTATTTTACTGCCTTCTTTTTTTCGCTTCATTACGTAACTTATAACGTTATCGTTGTAAGGTAGTTCAGGAATATTAATTTCAAACCTTTTCACCAATTGATCTTTTAAATATCCTTTTCCCTTCCAAAGCCAAAAAAAATAATGTGCGATAAGCCATGGACTTTTGGTTAACACACCTAAAGAAGATAAAAATAATAGATCGGTATCAATTAGCGTGTGATCTAGATCCACAATTAATGGTATAGAGTTAGTTTCCATTGTCTAATTGACTCCATTTGTCATATAGTAATCTCACTTCTTTTTCCATAGCACTTAATTTAATTGTCAAGTTTTGAGCATCTGGATTTTGATAAAAATCAGGATCTGATAATAATTTTTGAGACATTGAAATTTCATTTTCAAGATCCTCAATCTTTTCAGGTAATGATTTTAATAGTTGCTGTTCATTGAATGAAAGCTTTTGTGAAATATTTTTAGATTTTGATTTAAGCTCTACATCTTTTTTAGGTTTAGTAT
>CAJQSO010000022.1 GCA_905614365.1 uncultured Candidatus Thioglobus sp. | reverse complement strand
TATAAAAAAAAATTTTAGACCTTTCTTAGAATTATTTTTATTGTCTTTACTTATATCCATAATGTTTATTTGCCCTCTATTCAAATTATGACATCATTATTATAAAGAAATACTTTACCTATAAAATCATTAATAATTTGAAAAAGCTCTAGTTGTTTACATAAAAAAATAACATCCACTTCTTAATGTCTTGTGCGATTCTCCAAATAATATTTTCATCTCCATAAGTTTGATAAAAATCTACTCACAAGTAATTTATAGTTCAATATGCGCTATGAATTAATTCTAACTTCCTTCAATCCAACGTAAAATAAAATTAATTGTTTAAATGTTTAAATGTTTAAATGTTTATAATTACTCGGTATTAAAATATACGTCAAATCGAAATGGATTTATTAAAAAAAATAAAAATTGAATTGTGGGTTTTGTGTTTAGCAGGTGTTTTATTATTTATAGGTCTGGTGGGTTTTGGGTCTTTAGTTAGATATGAACTACTAGCACCAGTATCTCGATTATCGATTTTGTCGAGTAGTGCTCTTTTTATTGCAGAGATTCCTTCGAATCTGAAAGATATAATTCGTGGTCAAAGTTTTAATTTACAAGCTAAAGAACAACGGTTTCCAAATGTCTCAGGATTTCAGGGAAAACCCCTTGAGGAAGTAACATACTTGTTAATTTCAAGATATGACGGTGATGCATCTAGAGCAGTTGTTGAACTTGTTGATTTAAGATCGTTTGAAGTTAAAAAAACATGGCGTCCTATTATTGATGAAATTAATGAGTTAGTTGATACTTCTCAACCTGAGTTTGACAAACTAGAAATAGATTTGAATGCTAAAAGATATGCTATTCTCCATCCATTTTTGACTGATGATGGAGGTTTAATCTTTAAAAGTGGTTCCCCACTAGTAAAGATTGATAAAAATAGTGAATTGGTTTGGCAAAATCAAGAGGATGCTTTCCACCACTCTATTGAACAAGATCATGAAGGAAATTTCTGGGTTCCAAGTTATTTATATCCCTATCAAATAGATCAAAAATATGTTGGTTCAGAATATGGTAATTATTTGGATGATGCAATAACAAAAATCTCAGCAGAGGGTGAAATTTTATTGCAGAAATCTGTTAGTAACATCCTTCTTGAGAATAATATGTTATTTGCTATCAACGGTACCAGTAAATTTGAAAAAGATCCTATACATTTAAATGACATTGAGCCGGTATTGAGTGATGGACCTCATTGGAAACGCGGGGACATTTTCTTGTCGATGCGACATCAATCGATGATTATCTTATATCGACCATCAACGAATACAATTATATGGACGGGAGGACAGAGACATATGTCTGCGCAACACGATGTTGATATATTAGATGATCATAGAATTTCTATCTTTAACAATAATGCATGGGCATTATTTGACGGAGAAAAAGTTGATGGTAACAATGAGGTTGTTATTTATGATTTTAAAACAGATTCATATTCTAAATATTTTGATGAATCTCTTAAACAATATGATGTGAGAACTATGTCTCAGGGTAGAAGTCAGATATTAGACACAGGTGATCTTTTTATTGAAGAACAAAACTATGGTAGGATATTATATTTCAATAAAGATGGGTCTTTGCAGTGGCAATATGTAAACCGTGCAGATAATGGAAATGTTTTTACTGTGAGTTGGTCTCGTATTTTATACAAACCAGAAGACATTAAAAAAGTACGCAAAGTTTTAGAGTTAAGGAATTAGAGATGAAAAAGATAAACTTAATAATTGTTCTGTTATCAATTAGTATTCCCGCATCTGCATACATAGGTCCTGGAATGGGCGGCGGGGTCGTTGCTGCGGTTCTTGGAGTGGTAGGAGCAATTTTATTAGCACTATTTGGTATCTTATATTATCCGATTAAAAGAATGTTAAAAAATAGAAAGAAATAAAATAAGAATATCAATCCTATATGTCAGATTATTTATATCTTGTTATTGCTTGTATCTTGAGTATTGAGTTATTTTTAAGACTGAAATTCATGTCTTATATTAACTCAATTGTCAAAATTACGAACAAGGTATTTCACGTCATCATTTCATCGTATATTAGTGATCATTGGAAGGAGAAGATGGTTCCAACATATGCTTTTATTCTTTTGAAAAATTCATTATTAATCTTGGGAATATTGTTCTTAATTATTCTTGTGTTTTCTGCATTTATAGTGCTATCTAGTAAATTTATGACACTTATCTTATCTGTTATAGGTATTGCAATGTCAATCGCCATTTCGATAATATATTTAAAACTTAGAGTAATTATTTTTAAATGAATAATTATTCAGCATTACAACGCTTCTTGCATAGAACGGTACTTTCATCACAATTGATACGCGAGATTATGTTTGATGTTGAACAATCTATCTTTTTAAAAAAAGATGATAACTTTAATGATAATCATGTTTTTGTGGCAGGACTTGCAAGATCAGGAACGACGATTTTGTTAAACGCTATATATCAATCGGATCAATTTGCATCATTAACCTATGATGATATGCCGTTTATTCTCGCGCCAAACTTTTGGAAAAAAATTAGTCCTAGAAAAAGTCATGGCAAACTACAAGAAAGAGCACATGACGATAGTATAAGAGTCTCTTCAAATTCTCCTGAGGCATTTGAAGAGGTTTTTTGGAAAACGTTTACTGACAACTCAATAATTCGTGATGAATTATTTATAAAATTTATTTCACTTATTTTAAAGAAGAATAACAAAACTCGTTATTTAAGCAAAAACAATCAAAATATTAGAAGATTGGATCTTATTAGTGAAATTTTTCCACGTTCAATAATCTTAATTCCTTTTCGTGACCCCCTACAACATGCATTTTCTCTTTATTCTCAACATATGAAGTTTGTTAAAGAGCAAAGTGAAGATTCCTTTATTCGAGATTATATGAAGTGGATTGGGCACAGTGAATTTGGTTTAGATTATAAAATGATTCATCCTTCTAATCTTCTATATCCAAATGAAAAGGAGTTTAATCATTGGCTGGAACAATGGTATTTAACTTATAAAACTGTTTTGGAGTTATCTGCTGAGCATGGAGAGTTTTATCTGATTGGGCATGAGTCGCTATGCAATAATCCGAAAGTCTGGGTTAACGTTAAAGACTTGTTGGGCATTAACCAAGAGATTAAGTTCTTATTTAAAGAATCAAAAAAAGTTATTGGACAATCTTTTGATAACAACTTGTATGATAAATGTTACAGACTATATGAATCTTTAGTGGCTAAATCATTTGGAACTTAAGCGATTTTGAAAAATTGCTATTAAAATGATGTGCAAACTTTATAAAATATATCTTTGAATCAATAACTTACAAAGATGTTTCTATTGAGTGGGAGTAAATATGGTTTGTATTAAGGCAGAAATCCCTCAAGAAATATGCGACATTGATGACGAATTAAAAGCGATTTATCACAGTAAAGATACTGTTTGCATATGGGCATTTAAAACAAGAATTGACAGAAATAAATTTATAGACGAAACTGCTGGAATGCTAAAAAATGACAGAGAAATACATTTTGAATCTTTTTACAAAGCTAAGTCTTAATTCTAATAAAAACTAATTAGCCATTATGTTTTCAGCTTTTTTAACAGGTTTTTTTCTTGGACTCTCTTTAATAGTTGCTATAGGAGCTCAAAATGCTTTTGTTTTAAGGCAGGGGATTCTTGGTCAGCACGTTTTTTATGTGGCTTTATTTTGCGCGCTTGCTGATGCACTACTTATTAGTATTGGAGTAGCTGGAATATCATTTTTCTTAAACAATATCATTAACCAGATATCGAACTTCCTTTTTGGTTTTTCTGCTCTTTGGTTAATAGGTTATGGAGTTCTCAGATTAAAAGCAGCCTTTAAAGCAGATACAACGATTGAAATTGGCGCATCAAAATCAAAAGGCCTTATACCAACTATTTCAATTGCTGCAATTTTAACTTTTGCTAACCCACATGTATATCTTGATACCATGATTCTTATTGGATCCATATCTCAACAGTTTTTTGGATATTATAGAGTTGCATTTGCACTAGGCGCGTGCCTGTCTAGCTTTGTTTTTTTCTTCAGTCTGGCTTATGGGGCGAAGTTATTAGAACCAATAATGAAGCGCCCATCGTCTTGGAGAATTTTGGACGGCCTGATTGCATTAATTATGTTTGCTATTGCTTTTAAGCTAGCCTCTGCCGGAAATTGGATTTAAGACATAAACTCTTTGTTAAAATCAACCTATGAATGAAGATGAAAAATGGATGAGTCTTGCACTCGAACAGGCCAGAAAAGCTGAAGAAATGGGTGAGGTTCCGGTCGGAGCAATCTTAGTAAAAGATGGCCTCTTAATTGCAAGAGCCCACAATCAACCAATATCTACAAATGACGTAACGGCTCACGCTGAAATTCAATTGATAAGGGCTGCAGGTAAAAAACTAAAAAATTATCGATTAACCGGCACTTCACTCTACGTGACTTTAGAGCCTTGCGCCATGTGTCTGGGTGCAATAATGCACGCTAGAGTTGAGCATATTGTTTTTGGCGCTTATGATCCAAAAACGGGTGTCTGCGGGTCTTCAGAAAACTTAATGGATGCAAAGTGCTTTAATCATAAAATTAATCTAGTTAGCGGGGTGCTAGAAAATGAAAGTAAGCAACTCCTTAAGAATTTTTTTAATTCACGTCGATAAATTTATAACATAAAATACAATTATCACCTCTTTATTAGTAACTTTCTACAGCCAACTTTTTTTTTTAGATAAAATAACTCATTATTACTTACAATAAACTCATAATGGAACAAAGCAAACAGGAAGTACAAAACTATCAAGAGGATGAAATTGACCTAAGAGCGATAGTCTATAGTTTGTTTGAAAAAAAATTTCTTATAGCTGGTCTGACTGGTTTTGTGACTGTTATTTCAATCCTATATTCATTTATTCAAACGCCGACGCCGATCTATGAAGCAACCTCTTCATTTACATCACCTTCTACAATCTCGGTTACCTCTATAAATAAACTACATTTATCAACTGAAACGAAGGATTCGATTTTCTCTCAATTTTTAACTAAATTGTCATCAAAAAATTTGCAAAAACTAGCCTTTATTGAGGGTGACTTTATAACTACATTCAATACAGATAATAACCCTATAGATGATGTCGATGCGTTTATTTCTAGCGTTACTAGGTCAGTTAAGGTTCATACACCTGATTTGACTTTGGTCGAAATGGGACTTGGCTCTCTTCCTGAACTACCATATTCAGTTACAATAGAAGGAAATAGTGCTGAGGTTATTTCAAAGTATTTGAATATACTTGTTGACCTGGCCAATTCCAAAACCATTATGGAACTCATTAGCCTTAATGAGCTAAATATTGACAATCGCATAGAGGAAATATCTATAGAGCGTGATCTACTCCTAGAGCAAGCTGAGCAAAATCGCTTTTCAAAAATCGAACGCATTAAAGAGGAAGATGGTCTAAAAATAAGACAAATTAATGACCAAATTGAAGCACTCAAAATCAAAGCTAAGCTAGTCCGATTGAATCAAATTGAACGCATTAAAGAGGAAGATGGTCAAAAAATAAGACAAATTAATGACCAGATTGATAGAGCAAGATATAAGGCAAAAGAAAACCGATTAAATCAGATAGTGGTATTAATTGACTCTGCCAAATTAGCAAAATCTTTGGGGATTATAGAAAACAATTTCAAACTGATCAACGATGATGGGGCTAGCTCTGATCTTACCATCGCTATTGGTGAGAGCAAGGACTTACCAGAGTGGTATTTGTATGGTGAAAAAGCACTAATACAAAGAGTTGAATTGTTAGAGAATCGTATGAATGATGATCCTTTTATTCCAGAATTAGTCACTCTAAACAATCAATTAAATGAAGTTCAAAACAACAACCTATTAAAAACTCTTGAAACAAGGCAAGACGATGGCCCTTTTATTCCAGAAATAGTCACTTTAAACAATCAATTAAATGAAGTTCAAAACAACAATGCTTTAAAAACTCTTGAAACAAGGCAAGACGATAGTCCGTTTGTTGCTGAAATCATCAATCTAGACATTGAAAAAATTAAACTCGAATCAAGTATAGTTGATATGAATGGTGTCAATGCTATGAAGCTAAGTCAAATTTCTATCCCTTTAAATAACCCTATCAATACACCAAACAAAAAACAGATTGTATTGCTAGCATTTATTGGCAGTTTTATGATGAGTATCTTCTTGGTTTTAATTATGGGCGCATTAAAGCCTGATGAAAAAGCTCCTCCTGCCTAAATAAACTTTGACATTTTTAATGTAGAATTTAGTTAATTAATATACGCCTTCCCTAGAAGGGCAAATTATATCAAGAAGGGTCAGAAACTATTTAATCACTGGTCCTATGGCGCGTACATCCCACCATTAACATGCAGAGTCTGGGCGGTAATGTAGGAGCCACTCTCACCAGCAAGGAACAATACAGATTGAGCGATTTCATCGACCGTGCCCAAACGAGCTAAAGGAATTTGAGATGCTAAAGCCTCTTTTTGCGCATCAGGAAGCGCATCAGTCATATCAGTTTTTATAAAACCTGGGGCAATTGCATTCACTGTAATTCCTCTAATTCCAACTTCACGGGCTAGTGACTTAGTAAAACCCATAATTCCAGCCTTAGCGGCAGCATAATTGGACTGTCCAGCATTACCCGTAGAGCCAACAACTGAAGTAATGGAGATAATTCGCCCGGATCTTTTTTTAATCATGCCCCTTAATACAGCTTTTGACATCTTATAAACTGAAGAAAGATTAGTATTAATAATATCATCCCACTCCTCCTCCTTCATTCGAACCAAGATATTATCACGAATGATACCGGCATTATTAATCAGTATATCTACAGAGCCATAATCTTCAGTGATGCTCTTTATAAGAGCAGAAATTTGATCATTATCGGTAACATTAAGTTTCATACCTTTACCAAGAATGTTATTTTCAGTAAATATCTTAGAGATATTGGCAGCACCCTCATCACTAGTTGCTGTTCCAATTACTGTAGCTCCTGCAGCACCTAATGTTAATGCAATGGCTCTGCCAATTCCCCTGCTTGCGCCAGTTACAAGGACTAATTTTTCTTTAAGCATTTGATATTTCCTCGATAGTAGATTTTAATGAAGTGACATCTATTATAGCTGAACCACTAAGAGACTTATCAATACGCCTTGTTAGTCCAGCCAATACTTTTCCAGGTCCAGCCTCAATAAGTTTTTCTACCCCTGAGCTTTTCATTTCTTGAACTATTGAAGTCCAGAGAACGGGCTTATGAAGTTGCTCAACCAATTTTGATTTTATCTCTTTAATATTACTTGAATAATCCGCATCAACATTATGAAGAACTTTCTCACTCCCCATTTGAAAATTAATATTATCAACTGAGCGTTTAAAATCCATTGCAGCATCTTTCATAAGTGAACAGTGTGATGGAACGCTTACTGGAAGGACCAAAGCGCGCTTTGCGCCAGCATCTTTCATTAACTCACATGCGCGTACTACTGCCAATTTTTCTCCAGCAATAACAACCTGGCCTGGTGAATTAAAGTTCACAGCTTCAACTACGCCGTCTTCATTAGCAATAGAGCATATTTCAATAACTTTTTGTTCATCAAGGCCTAATATAGCGGCCATAGAGCCTGAGCCACTTGGCACAGCTGCCTGCATTAGTTCAGCCCTTTTTCTGACTAATTGAACAGCATCAAAAAAGCTTAAAGATCGAGAAGCTACAAGAGCGGTATATTCACCTAAACTGTGCCCAGCAATAGAAATAGGCGTTAAACTAACTTCACTTGCTAAAACTTTATATGTCGCATAGCCCGCTGCAAGCATTGCTGGCTGAGTATTCTCTGTAAGGTTTAATAACTCTTGATCTTCATTAATAATCTTCCACAGATCTACATTAATTGCATCACTTGCTTCTTGAAAGATCTCATTGACAGCTGAGAAATTACTGCGCAAATCAGATAGCATGCCTAGAGATTGAGAGCCTTGACCTGGAAAAACGATTGAATATTTCATAATAAGACTAATTATAAATGAGATTAATAACAAAAAAGCGCCAGAAGGCGCTTTTTAAAATAAGTACAGATAGATTACTAAGCTGTCTGAATTGAAACGTATTGACGATTGAATTTACCTTTCTTTTCAAACTGAACTTTTCCGTCAGCAACTGCAAACAAAGTATCGTCTTTACCTTTTTTAACGTTAGTACCTGGATGAAATTTAGTCCCTCTCTGACGGACTAGAATGTTTCCAGCTAATACAACTTGGCCACCAAAACGCTTTACACCAAGTCTTTTGGATTCGGAATCTCTGCCGTTATTA
Organism: uncultured Candidatus Thioglobus sp.; assembly: GCA_905614365.1. Taxonomy (GTDB): domain Bacteria; phylum Pseudomonadota; class Gammaproteobacteria; order PS1; family Pseudothioglobaceae; genus Pseudothioglobus. Next base: position 13,055 of record CAJQSO010000022.1, on the reverse strand, counting down.
GTACTACCGCCTGCTTTTTTATGTGCCATAGATTACTCCTTATGCCTTAATTTTATCAATTTGAATTTCAGTAAACAGCTGTCGATGGCCTTGCTGCTTCATAGAGTGCTTACGACGTCTGAATTTTAAAATATGTACTTTTTTGCCTTTGCCTTGAGAGATTACTTTCGCTTCAACGCTTGCTTTAGCAACATGTGGTGAGCCAACTTGAACTTTGTCACCATCAGCGACCATTAAGACCTCATCAAAGGTTACTTTCTTTCCAGGCTCTATTTCAAGCTTCTCAATTTTTAGAGTTTCACCTTCTGTAACTCTGTATTGTTTTCCACCTGTTTTAATAACTGCGTACATAACAAATCCTAATCTGATTGCTAAAAAGGGATGAATTATACTTGAACGTTGCTCTTAATGAAAGTACTGTTAATGAAATAAGTTATAATTCTCTGTTTTAAATCAATAGAGACACAACATGATTATTTTAGAGACGAATATGGGTGAAATTCACATTAATGTTGACGCCGAAAAAGCGCCAATTACAGCTAAAAACTTTACTGATTATGTAGAGGATGGCTTTTTTGATGGAACTATCTTTCATAGAGTTATTCCTAACTTTATGGTTCAAGGTGGTGGCATGACTGAAGATATGCAGCAGAAAACTACTAAAGCTAATATTGAAAACGAAGCTAAAAACGGCCTAAAGAATGTTAAGTATAGTGTTGCCATGGCAAGAACGTCAGCTCCTCATTCAGCCAGTTCGCAGTTTTTCATTAACGCCAATGATAATCAATTTTTAGATTTTCCTGGACAAGATGGATGGGGTTACTGCGTTTTCGGTGAAGTCATTGCAGGGAAAGATGTGGTTGATAACATTGAAAAAGTTGAAACAATAAATTTAGGTGGTCATTCCGATGTCCCTGGTGAGGCTGTTATGATTATTAAAGCCTCTATTAAAGATTAATTTTATGGGGCCAGATTAATTCTGTCCAATAAAAGCATGTTAACTTCATTAATAATCTCTGATCTTCACCTTACAAACGTTGAGGGTGATAAGGTTAATTTTTTTAATACCTTTTGTAAGAATCATGCTTCCAAAGCAGATCAGTTATTTATTTTAGGGGACTTATTTAATACCTGGCTAGGCGATGATGTTTCAATTATAAGTCACAACGCTATTATTTCCTCGTTAAAGGAATTAACAAAAGAAACTAAAGTCTTTGTAATGGCTGGAAATCGTGATTTTCTACTCTCACATAATTTTGAGGCTGAAACTGGCTGTAAATTAATCAATGAGCCTTACGAACTTGAACACAATACAAAGAAGTTTCTTCTTATCCATGGGGATAGCCTCTGTACTGATGATATCAACTATCAAAAGTTAAAAAAAGTTCTCAGAAATCCTCTGGTTCAGTATATTTTTCTTCATTTGCCAAAAAATATTCGCCTCAAGTTAACGGGCCAGCTTCGTAAAAAAAGTGTTGAAGCTCAAAGCTATAAATCCTCAAAGATTATGGATGTAAACCAACAAGCAACAGATCTTTTAATGTCAGAGTATCCAGATCATGATTTAATTCATGGACATACCCATCGTCAAAACACTCATACCATGAAAAATTACACGCGATATGTCTTAGGTGACTGGTCTCAAAACAAAGGCAATGCTATCAAGTTGGGTGACAGCTTAGAGTGGCTTGAAATTAACTGACAGCTCAAAAAGATTAATTGAGCCTACCTTTAACTTTACTTTATCTTCAATACTAACTTTTGATTTGGATTTTATCTGAGTCATCATCGCTAGAGATGGAATGTTGACTAAAGCCTTCTCGCCATTTACTTCAACAACAACGCCCTCCCCTTCCCAAGTATTATTTTGCTTCAGATAGAGGCACTTAAAATGTTCAATACTTTGACGGCTTGCTTTACTTACTTTTGGCATCGAAGAGTTAATTGACTTAATTCTCTCTTTAATAGCCTTATCGTCTAAAGTTGGAAGTTTATTAAGAAATCTTACTAGTTGTTGCTGCACTAATAAATCAAGGTAGCGCCTCATTGGACTAGTAACTCTTAAGTAAGCAGAAAGACCTAAGCCTGAATGCTCAGAGGGCTTTACTGTAATCTTAGATCTTTTAAAACCTCTGGAGGCTTCAAATGCTTTTGCAATAGTTAGATTTTGAATATTTTCAATAATATCTTTACTAAAACTGCCAGTATCTTGAGTTAAATAAGGCATTGAAATACCATTTTCAATGGAAAATTGGGCAATGGCTCGTCCAGCAATCACCATCATTTCAGCCACTAAATCTCTGCTGTTACTATCTTCTTGAGGCCTAATAAAAACCTTATCATCTTTAACTTTAACATCAACACTTGGAAGGTTCAACTTGATTGCGCCATTATCATTCCTAAAGGCTTTATGAAAAATAGCAATATCATTTAACTTAGATAAAACTTCATTTTCATTAATCACTTTATCAGCATGCTCATAACACATATTTATAACTTTTATTTCACTCAAGTGTATTTCAATATCACGTATTTCAGAACCATTAAACCTTAAACCAATCGAAATTGCGTTTGAATTTCCACTTGCGCCTAGAGAGCAAGCACGTGCTAAATCTGGGGGCAGCATATGAAAAATTTGATCAGGGAGATATAAATTTGAAGCTCTTTTTTGGGCAAAAATATCAAGCTCACTATCAATCTCCACATAACTTGCAACATCAGCAATATGAACCCAAAGCCTGTCCCCATCGATGCTAATTGCGTCATCTGCATCACTAGAGTCACTATTATCTATGGCAAGACAGGTTAAATGAGTTAGATCTTTTCTAGTAAATTCTTTTGAAACAACTTTGATCTCTTCATCTAAGTATATTTTATGTCTCTGAGGATAGGGATTAGTAAATTCAGACCAATACTTAAGCTTAACAAGAAGCTCGTGAGCATTTTCTGGAGTATTCTCAATAGATAAAGCGCTCATTGCTTTACTATGCTTTGATTGATTTAGTGCAACCTGCTCTATTTCATGGATCCAAATAATATCATCATTATCAAATACATTGTTATTTAAGTTGACTACGCAGCTTTCTAAACTTTCTGCTGCCAAAGCTTTTTCATTTCTTTGTATTTGAATTAATTTGACTTGCTCTAAAGGGCGAAGCATTAAAGAATCTTTACTCCAATAGAAATATAAACCATCTTCAGACATTAAATAAACGCACCAAGCGTTTTGGCTAGTAAATTCATCAAAAATCCATTCGGTTATTTCTTGAAGCGATAATGAATCTTCTTGAAGATCATTCAAGATATTTATGTCTGCCTTATTGCATTGATCGGTTACATTTGAGTACTCTGGATGGATATAACGAAAATCTTTTTCTCTCACTTTCTGTGAAGATCCATCAGAAAAACTAACCTCATACTTATGGGTAGTTGAGGCAACAATCTTTGCTGGCTTCCCTTTGTATGCAACGAGTGCGCCAATTATTGACAAAAATTACTCCAATTAATTACCGAAGAAAATAGAGTTTCTATTAGAGCCCTGCCTGTTTTTCTTTAATGTGTTTACTGATTGACAATACAGTAATAACTATTAAGATCAAAGTAAGGCCTAAAGTGCCAAATAATTTAAAGTTTACCCAAGCCTCTTCAGTTCTTTGAGCAGATAAGCACAGATTTTCTAGAGGCGTCTGAGCGCAGTCAAAGTTGCTTAGATCTATCTTTGGGTCAACCAGTATTCCACTATCTAAAAATTTCTGCCTAGCAGTAAGTGCAGTATTAACAAAATAGCCATTAACAATTGCAATACCTACAAAACCAAAGCCCCAAAACCAAGTTAGGCGAGTCCAAACAGCTCTGGGCAGCTCAAGCTCTTTACCCATCATCCTTTCAAGCAATGTCTTACTTCCAATCCAATTACTGGCAATAAGTGCAACTGCAAATATTACATATAGCACACTCACTTTCCACATAACGAATGCAGGATCTCTTAATGCAATACTGATGCCGCCAAAAACTATCAACAAAATAAAGGTAAGGACCTGTGAGGTCACAAACTTTCCAGTTGTTATCCTGGCATACATCATTTGTGCAAAAGTTGATGCGATCATTGCATATATAGCAGCGTAAAGTCCGAAGAACTTATACACAACAAAGAAAAGAATTATGGGACCAAAATCAAATAAAAACTTCATTTATTTACTCCGAATGCTCTTGTGAGCAAAAAATTTTACCATTTTTAATAACAGCATCCTGCTCTGGAATATAAGTTTCACAAACTGAACATGCAAGCATTTTTTGTCCAGTTTTTTTCTTAGAAGAGCTAACCGAGCCTTGACTCATGAATTTTTTAATAAGAGAGAACCCAACCCAGCCCAAAAGCAATGCTAATAAATAACTCATTATAGAAACAACCTCAAGAAATTAAAACTTATAAAAGATAAATTTTACATAAATAATTTATCTTTCTGTATTAAAGGTTTAATCACGACATTAATATTTATTTATTTTAGCTCTTCACAAATAAGCTACTATATTATTTGTAAGTAATTAAATAATAAATTTATTAATTTTATGCAAACAGAAATTTATCAAAGCGCTACTGGCTCAAAAATTTACCTGCATAGTCTTCTGCCTTCAGGAGAATCTAGAGCCGTGGTCCATATTACGCACGGAATGGCTGAGCATTCATTGAGGTACTCTCGATTTGCATTGAAGCTAACTGCTGCTGGTTTTGCAGTTTTCGCTCATGACATGAGAGGTCATGGACGAACTATAGCCGATGATGCGCCTCAAGGAGTATTTGCTAAATCTGATGGATTACATTCAGTATTAGAAGATCAAAATGAAATTGTAAATCTTATCAAAAGAAGGCTTCCTAACTGTCCAATAATTAGCTTCGGACATTCTCTTGGCTCAATCATTAATTTAAATTTTGCAATAAAGTATCCAAACCAAGTTAATGCTCTAGCCTGCTGGAATAGTGGTATTGAAACAGGTGTCTTGCCTAAAGCTTCAAGAATAATATTAGCAATAGAAGGTTTTTTTCGAAAGCAAAATCTTCCAAGCTTAATTGCCTGGAAACTTTCATTTGAAGCTTGGAATTCAAAATTCAAACCAAACCGCACTAAATCAGATTGGCTCTCTCGAGATGAGAATGAAGTTGATCTATATGTCGCAGATCCCTATTGTGGCTTTGAAGTGTCAATATCAATGTGGAGAGATGTCTTGAAAGGTGTTTTCTACGCGGCCAATCAAAATAACTTAAAAAAACTACCTAAAAAACTTCCAGTTCATATTATTGGCGGCGCTGAAGATCCGTGCACGCTAAATGGAAGTGACATGAAAAAACTAGCAATAAAACTTCAAAATATTGGACTATCCGATGTCACCTGTAATATTTTAAAGGGAACTCGTCATGAAAGTTTAAATGAAGTTAATCGTGACCAAACTACAGAGCAATTTATTAAGTGGCTTAAAGAAAGATTTTAATAATTCTTTAGTTTTTCTTAATAAGTAATTGATAAAAAAAATATTATCGATAGTATATAATTTCACGTTCTGCATCCCTCTTCGCCCGGATGGTGAAATTGGTAGACACACAGGACTTAAAATCCTGCGCCTTTAACGGGCGTGCCGGTTCGATTCCGGCTCCGGGCACCATCTCCTTGATCTTATCTAAGCTTCTACTAAATAAACTGCCTAAAGAGAATTCTTTTTAGTAGCTCAAAAGTAACTATATTAAATTTAAAATAATGTTAATATACAGAGTGTTAGCATTTATTGTTATCAATTAAAGCGACTTCAACATGATATCGCGAATCAACATAAATAAAAATAATTTTAATTAATAAAAGGGGAATTAATATGAGTGATGGAGAGACTCAAGATTCAGAATTAATATACGAGCTAGAGGCGAATCCACCAATTGCTGAAAAATTCTTTGCAGCACTGCAACATGTGCTCGCAAGTTTTGTAGGAGTTATAACACCAACCTTAATCATTGGTGGTGCACTTGGATTAGGTGAACAAATACCTTATCTTATTAGTATGGCACTTATGGTTTCCGGCGTTGGAACAATTATTCAAGCAAAAAAACCAATGAATATTGGTGCTGGAATGATCTGCGTTCAAGGAACAAGTTTTGCATTTCTTAGCTCTGTTCTGGCAGCTGGCTTTCTTGCGAAAGCTCAAGGTGGTGGACCAGAAGAAATTCTTGCAATGATAATGGGTGTGTGTTTCTTAGGAGCATTTATAGAGATTGGCTTAAGTCAGTTCTTACCGCAGCTAAGAAAACTAATCACTCCAATTGTAACGGGCACAGTAATTACTATTATTGGTATCAGCCTTATTAAGGTTGGTTTAACTGACCTTGGTGGTGGACAGTGGTTGCTAGATAATAAGCCGCAGTTTTGGGGCTCTTTACAGAACATTGTTCTAGGCTTCATCGTAATGATTTCAATCATTATATTGAATCGCTCTAACAATCAGTGGATCCGCTTATCATCGATTATTATTGGACTAGTTATAGGATTTGTTGTAGCCGCAGTATTGGGCAAGATTAGTTTCAGCTCATTGTTTGCCGTTCAACAAGTTATAAGTATTCCTATACCTTTTAAGTATGGCTTTGATTTTGATATTATTGCCTTTATACCTATCGCATTAATTTACATAATTACTACAATAGAATCTTCAGGTGATATCACTGCTAACTGCATGATATCAAAACAAGAGATTAAGGGTGAAGGTTACTTAACTCGAATCAAAAATGGTGTTTTAGGTGACGGTGTTAATTCAGCAATTGCTGCTGCTTTTAATACATTCCCTAATACAACTTTTAGCCAAAATAATGGCGTGATTCAGCTAACAGGTATTGCAAGCAGACATGTAGGAGTTTGGATTGGAATAATCCTTGTTATTATGGGCTTATTTCCTCATGTAGGATCAATCCTTAGGGCATTACCAGCTTCTGTTTTAGGCGGCGCTACAATTGTAATGTTCGGTACTGTTGCAGTTGCGGGAATTAAAATCCTTTCTACGGTGAATATGAATCGTAGAAATATGCTCATACTAGCTGTTTCTTTTGGCATGGGTTTAGGTGTATTACTAGTTCCTCAGTTTGCAGGAGCTTTAGCCACTAATATAGGCGGTACATTTGGTAAGCTTATGGGAAGTATCTTTAGTTCAGCAATCACCACTGGTGGTATAACTGTTCTAATTATGACGGCTCTTATGGGTGAAAAAGTAGTAGACTAAGAGGCGTTTTCTTGAAAAAGGGCAGCATTAAGTTGTCCTTTTTTATGGCCCCCTTAAAACTTATAATTAAATCAAATTAAGCTAATTTTCATATCTTAAACTAATTAAATATTTGCAATTCATAATACGATTTGTACCAATATTAGAAACACTCACTTTATTTTGTATGGTATATTTCGTTTATGTTATGTAACGTTCAGTTGGATTAGGCTCAATTTAACCTTTATCTAAAGCCCTAAATAGGTATCTTAAATAAATTTTAAAGTTTAATATAACGTAATTAATTAGTAACTAAAAAAGACGGTCAAAAACCGCCTTTTAGTATTCTTTTTTGTTTAATAAAGTGTTTATTTATGAGTAATACAGAACCGTTAGTAAAGTTTGAAAACGTACAAAAAAGTTATGATGGTGAAATACTTGTTGTTAAAGACTTCAATTTAGACGTAGCACCTGGTGAATTTGTCACCATGTTAGGGCCATCTGGCTCTGGAAAAACAACATGCCTAATGATGCTTGCAGGCTTTGAGCCAACAACTAATGGTACAATCTATTTAAAAGGAAAACCAATCAACAATGTGCCTCCACATAAACGAGGCATTGGTATGGTATTTCAAAATTACGCCCTCTTCCCTCACATGACAGTTGCTGAGAATTTAGCGTTCCCACTTGAAGTTCGTAAAATGGGCAAAACTGAAAGAGAGGCAAAAGTTAATCGCGCGCTTGATATGGTTCAGCTTGGTGAATTTGGTCAAAGACGACCAATGCAACTATCAGGCGGCCAGCAGCAGCGAGTTGCTGTAGCAAGATCTCTTGTATTTGATCCCGATTTAGTATTAATGGATGAACCTTTAGGTGCACTTGATAAAAACTTAAGAGAGCAAATGCAGTATGAAATTAAGCACCTTCATGAAAGCCTTGGATTGACAGTCGTTTATGTAACACATGACCAAACTGAAGCGCTGACTATGTCGAATCGAATTGCAGTTTTTAATGATGGTGTGGTACTTCAATGCTCTTCCCCAGAAGATCTTTATGAGAAACCTGAAAACTCATTTGTTGCAAACTTCATTGGTGAAAATAATCGCCTAATGGGAACCGTTGAAGCCATCAAAGGAAATATAGCTACAGTAAAAACAGACTCTGGAGATATTGTTGTTGCCACTAAGGTTAATGTTGGTAAGGTTGGCGATCGCGCAACATTATCATTAAGGCCAGAACGCATAATGGTTGCTCCAAAAAAGGGAAAAACGCCAAACACTTATTCAGCCAAGGTAGAGGAACTCATCTATCATGGTGACCATATTCGCACGCGCTTTAGTGTGTGTGGACACGACGATTTTATCGTCAAAATTCCTAATTCAATTGATAATGTTGACCTCAAAAAAGGTAAGCAAGTTGATATTGGTTGGATGTCGGAAGATTGTCTAGCTCTAGATGGTTAGAGATTAGACTTAACTTTAGGAGAAATATATGAAAAATGTAATAACAAAAACTCTTGTTGCGGGTGCTATTTCAACAGCAATGTTGGCTGGTGCAGTCCAAGCAGAAGTTACTTTTGTTTCTTGGGGTGGTGGCTATTCAGCTTCACAACAAAAAGCTTACGTTGACACTTACTCAAGTGGAGATGTAAATATGATCAGTTATAACGGTGGTTTAGGTGAGGTTCGTGCTCAAGTTGAATCTGGAAGTGTTCAGTGGGATATCGTTGACGTACTTGCATCTGATGCTCGTATTGGTTGTGATGAGGGTCTTTTCGAAGAGCTAGATCGCAGCATGTTCCTTCCTTCGCCTACTGGCGTTGCAATGGATGATGATACTATGGTGCCTGTTCCAAATGATTGCGTAGTTCCGCAAATTTGGTGGTCATACGTACCTTTCCACAAGGCTGACACCTTCTCAGGTGAACAACCATCAACTATACAAGACTTCTTTGACGTAGACAAGTTCCCAGGCAAGCGTGGTGTTCACACTTGGGCTAGTGCTATAACTGAGATGGCATTGTATGCTGACGGTGTTGCTATTGCTGATATCTATGATGTATTAGGTACTCAAGCAGGACAAGATCGTGCTTTTGCTAAACTTGACACAATCAAAGATCACGTAGTATTTTGGTCTTCAGGTGCCAAGCCATTAGACTTAGTTAATTCTGGTGAAGTTTCTATGTCACTAGCATATAACGGTCGTATCGGTGGTGCTGTGCTAAATGATGGTGCTGACTATGTTACTGTATGGGATGGACAAGTACTTGAAGAGGAATGGTTAGTTCTTCTAAAAGGTGCTCCAAACCGTGCTGCAGCAATGCACTTCTTAGTACATGCTTCTAGTTCTCAGGCGCAAGCAGATCAAGCTAAATGGATCAACTACGGTCCTATGCGTTCATCTGGCCTTGATATTATGCAAGCAGGCGAGCCATGGTTCAATACTGGTGTGACTATCATGGAGCATATGCCTAATACTAATGAGCATATGGCTGGTGGTATTCTTGCTAATCCTGATTTCTGGGCAGATAGTGGTCAAGCAATAAATGATCGTTACGCAGCTTGGATGGCTCAATAAGTAGCTAACCTAAAACGAGCTTATTTATTTAATCTCGTTTAATAAAACAGGTCGGTTTTTATACTGACCTGTTTTTATTTTTTAGAAACTAACAAATAAGTTATAGATTTAATAAATATTTTATGAGTGATACTTCGATAATAAATTCTCAAGAGCTATTACTAACAAACGATGGCGTCCCTCTTAAAGTCAGCTTACGCAAATCTTTGCGTAGAACAAAAATACGCTCTTTTCTGTTAATTCTACCCCCGCTATTATTCCTATTATTAATGTTTGTAACGCCTATAGGCTCACTTCTATCAAGAAGTGTTGATGATATCGCTATTAATAATGTATTTCCACAAACATTTGCTCAGTACGAATTATGGGAAGATAAATCCCAGCTCCCTAGTGAAGAAATGTTTGCCGCAGTTGTAAACGATATTAGAGTCACAATCAAAGTTAAAGATGGTAAAGGAAATGTTATTGGTAAGAATTTACTTGGTAGATCTGGTACTCGAATGACTTATGAGTACTCTGGATGGAAAAGTTTAATAAATAAAACAGTTAAAGAAGCTTTAAAAGTTGATAAAAAATCAAAAGAAGACGTTAAGCCCTTCAAATGGCAAGCGCCTTTCAAAGAGAAGATGATCAAAAGAGACAAGCGCTGGGCTAAGGTTGAATTCTGGCAATCATTAGGCGCTATGAAAGACCCCTACACAATGGGTTATTACCTTAATGCTGTTGACTTAAAGTATGACGCCAATAAAAATATCATTCAGAAGGCAGAGTATTTAAAAATTTACAATACAATTTGGATTAGAACTCTCCAAGTAAGCTTAATGGTGACTATTTTCTGTTTACTGCTTGCCTATCCAGTTGCTTATTTACTAGCAACACTTCCAATGAAAACATCAAATCTGCTAATGATATGCGTATTGATGCCATTTTGGACATCACTCCTAGTAAGAATTGTTGCTTGGATGATTATGCTTCAACAAAATGGTGTTGTTAATGACACCTTAATGTACATCCTACCTTGCTTTGAGGGAATGGTGAACCTGCCATTTTTTGGTGCTACCAATATTGATCTTTGTTTTAGTGATGAAGATCGACTACCTATGATGTACAACTTTACTGGAACCATTATTGTAATGACGCAGGTACTTCTGCCATTTATGATTTTGCCAATCTATAGTGTTATGAAAGGTATTCCGCCTAGCTATATGAAGGCAGCTCAAAATCTGGGTGCCACTCCTACTCGAGCCTTTATTCGTGTTTATATGCCTCAGTCAGTTCCAGGTATTGGCGCTGGATGCATATTAGTATTTATTGTTGCCATTGGCTATTACATCACTCCAGAATTGGTTGGTGGTAAAGATGGAATAATGATTGGTAACTTTGTTGCGCGTGAAATGCAGCGAACATTGAATTGGGGTCTTGCCGCTGCTATGGGAGCAATTCTTCTAGCTGCAGTTTTGGTTCTGTATTGGGCATATGACAGACTCATTGGCCTTGATAACTTAAAAATGGGTTAGTAATGAAATTTCCTGCTTACACAACACCTCGAGAAAAACTTTGGCACTATTCTTATAGAACATTTTGTGGTCTCGTATTATTTTTCTTAGTGGCGCCGCTCATTGTTGTTATTCCACTATCATTTACTAATTCAGTTTTCCTCCAATTTGGCCCCGAAATGAAATTCTTTAGCTTTGAGACTTGGTCTTTTAACTTTGATGGCTATGGAATTCGCTGGTACAAAGAAATGTTTGGTATTTGTTCTGAAAACTCAGGAACAACAGTGTGCACAGACAGATGGATGATTGGCTTTAAAAATAGTGCTATCATTGCAATTTTTGCCACTTTCTTTGCAAGTGTCCTAGGCACATTAGCTGCTCTTGGTTTATCTAATAGGCATATGCCGTTTAATCGTTTAATAATGGCGCTCATGATCTCCCCAATGATTGTCCCGCTCATCATTACCGCAGCTGGAATGTTTTTCTTTTTTGCTAAAGTCAACCTAGTTGCAACATTACCAGGGCTTATTATTGCCCATACTATTTTAGGGATACCCTTTGTTGTCATAACAGTCTCTGCCTCACTATCTGGATTTGATAATAACTTGCTGCGTGCTGCTTCTAGCTTAGGCGGAACACCGTTAAGAAATTTTTTCAAAATTCAAGCGCCTCTAATCGCTCCAGGAGTTATTGCAGGTGGTCTATTTGCATTTATTACCTCATTTGATGAGGTCGTAATTGTTCTCTTTGTTGGTGGCCCTGATCAATACACACTGCCAAGACAGATGTGGTCGGGAATTCGTAATGAGATAAGTCCGACGATTCTAGCTGCTGCTACTCTTCTTGTGATTTTCTCTATTGTCTTGCTTTCCACACTTGAATGGCTTCGCCGTCGATCTGAGAAAATTCGCGGTATTACTCCCCACTAAAGCTTTTAATTTTTATCCCGTTGTTGTTTCTTAATGTATAGTCTCATTAATGAAAAAAAACACTTCTTCTAAAAAGAATACACAATCTTTAGTTTTTATTTCGTGCCTATTAATTACTTTTTGTATGGGGTCTATTCATGCATTTAGCACCCTAATAGAAGGCATTGAATTGCAAATTAATTCTGGAAGAATGGCATCAAGTCTTATCTATTCAACTGGGCTAATTTGCGTTACAGTTGCTGTTTTTTTTGGGCACACTATATACCGCAAGCTTTCTCCATCAATCATCATAGCTTTGATTGCAGCCCTCCCTTTGATTGGCGCCCTGATAACAAGTTCAAATAGTTGGATTGGATGGATAGTTGGTTATGGTTTTTTCTTTGGATTTGCAAGTGGCTTAGGCTATGGTTATTCACTTTACGCAGTATCTTCTATAACCTCAAACAATAAACTGGGCTTAGCACTTGGAGCTATAACAGCGTCCTATGCATTTGGTGCAGTTATTTTCTCTATGCTCTATCCATTACTATTTAGTTATTTTGACTTTCCAACTGGTTATTTGATAGGCGTCATAACCTTATCAACACTAGTTATTATTGGCTTGATTATTTTTCGATTAGCAAATAAAAGCCTGGTTACAGAAACTAAACCCATTAGTAAAAATCCCAGTTTTAATGCAAAAATTATTAAGCTATGGTTCATTTTTTTCTTGGGAGTTTTTGCTGGCCTTATGACAATAGGACATGCAGTGCCAATTATTAATGCATCAGGAGGCTCACCCACCATTGCAATAACTGCTATCTCGCTAATGGCTTTTGGAAGT
>CAJQSO010000021.1 GCA_905614365.1 uncultured Candidatus Thioglobus sp. | reverse complement strand
GCCCTGAAGCTTGCTTAATACTTCTCCAGAAAGATGAAAAACCTCAAGCGCCCTGGTAACTCTTTGAGAATCATTGGAGTGAATGCGTGCTGCTGATTGAGGGTCAATTTCTACTAATTTTGAATGAAGTTTTTCACTGCCTTCACTTCTTAAAAGATCATTAAAGTATTTGCGAGATTCATCAGTAGACGAAGGAAGTTTGGATAAACCATGCTCTAAAGCATTAAAGTAAAAAGAAGTGCCCCCAACTAGAATAGGTAATTTACCTTCTGCTAATGCTGACTTAATATGTTCTTTTGCCAATGATATAAACTCAGTTACTGAAAAGCTATCATCAGGCTCACAAATATCAACTAATTCATGAGGGTGAGATTTAAGAATCTCCTTGCTAGGCTTTGCAGTTCCAATATCCATTCCACGATATATTAAAGCTGAATCAACACTTATTAATTTTGAGTTAATGCGTTTACTAATTTCTATAGCTAATTCAGTCTTTCCAGAGGCTGTTGGTCCCATCAAAAAAACTACAAAATTTATTGGCTCAATTGCCATAATAATAGTAAGTTCATAACTATAAGACCTACATTATAATGGCACCTTTATATTTTTATCTCCAAAAACTATGTTTACAGTTTTAAATCAAGTTAGTGGTAAATCATTTAAGTGTGGAGATGAAGAATCTGTTCTAGATGGAGCGCTCTCAAACGGCTTTAATTTTCCATACGGCTGTCAAAATGGTTTTTGTGGTCAGTGTAAAGCAGTTATTCTTAATGGAGATATTGATTATGATGGTGAAATTCCATCAGTTTTAAGTAGTGATGATATTGATTCAAATATGGCATTGCTTTGTCAGTGTAAAGCAAAGAGTGATTTATATATTGCAGTTGATGAGCTTGACTCTCTGGCAGCTATTGAAGTTCGCAGTATGCCGTGCCGAGTAGAGCAAATTAATCACTTGAATCATGATGTAATCCAGCTAATATTAAAGATACCTGGTGCTCAATCACTTCAGTATTTGGCAGGGCAGTACCTCGACTTAGAGCACTCAGATTTCGAATCAAGATATTACTCTATAGCCAATGCGCCAACTAACTCAAATCTGATTGAGCTCCATATTCGATTGGTTGATGATGGAAAGCTCACTAACTTCATTTTTAATTCGTTAGCCCCTAAATCAATTTTAAGAATTGAAGGCCCCAAAGGAAGTTTCTTTCTAAGAGAGGAAAGCGAATGCCCAATCATTTTTATTGCTGGAGGAACTGGTTTTGGCCCAGTTAAGGCAATAATAGAGCACCTTATTAATATTGGGTCTCAAAGGAAGGTTTATTTATACTGGGGGGTAAGAAGTAAAGTCGATTTGTACTCGAACCTTCCATCTGAATGGAGTGAAAAATACCCCAACATCTCTTTTATTCCAGTATTATCAGAGGCAAATGAGGCTTGGGATGGAAATAAAGGCTATGTTCATGACTCAGTTATTAAAGATTTTGAAGACTTAACAGGATTCGAGGTTTATGCTTGTGGTCCACCTGTAATGGTTAATGCAGCAGCTAAAAGCTGTCGTGAACATCAACTAGTTAAAGAGAATTTCTTTTCTGATTCTTTTGAATACGCAAATGTGAGTAATGACGATGCCTAGTATGGAAAATCATTTAAAAAATCAACTTGATTTAGCTTTGAGTCCAGAGTATTGCGAAGTTAATAATGAGTCTAGTCAACATTCAGGGCCAGCTACTGAGTCGCACTTTAAAATTGTAGTCGTAAGTCCAACCTTTGATGAAATGAAGCTTATTGATCGGCATCGTTTCATTAATAAGCTTTTTGCTGAAGAGTTAAAGCATATTCATGCTTTAGCAATGCATACCTATAGCCCTCAAGAGTGGCAAAAACGTCAGATTGCACCTAATTCACCCGAATGCTCAAGTAAGAAATAGAAGTGAGATCTGCTCTTTTATTAATCTTTTTGATTCTTTCTGGCTGTCAATCGGTCATTGATAAAAATCAAACTTTAGCCAGCCTCAAGAGTAAGTCAGTCAACACAATTCAATACTCTCAAGAGGATGATTTATGGCAAGTTATTGCCAATCGTCAGGGTGTTAAAAGTGTTTCTAATTCAAGAGTTCAAAGTCGTATTGATTGGATAAGTAATCATCCAGAATATCTATCTTTAATTTCAAAAAGAGCAGAGCCTTTTTTATATCTTGTTGTCTCTGAACTAGAAAAGCAGAACGTTCCAATTGAAATTGCTTTGCTGCCTATTGTTGAATCTGATTATTATCCATTTTCATACTCTCATGGAACAGCGGCAGGGTTGTGGCAATTTATACCTTCTACTGGGAGAATGTATGGTCTAGAAGAAGACTGGTGGCATGCAGATAGAAGAGATGTGCTTGCCTCAACCAAAGCTGCTGCTAATTATTTAAAAGACCTAAATGTAATGTTTAAAGGAGATTGGCTTTTGTCTATTGCTGCTTATAATGCAGGTCCAGGACGAGTTCAAAAAGCAATTGATGCAAACATTAAGCTTGGGAAAAAGACCGACTTTTGGAGCTTAAATCTACCAAAAGAAACTGAAAAATATGTTCCTAAACTCCTTGCATTAAGTCAAGTAATCAAAGATCCTTCTCGCTATAATCAAAAACTGCTTAAGATTGATAATAAGCCTTTTTTAAAATCAATTGAACTAGATTCACAGTTTGATTTAGCGCTTATTTCTCAGTGGACTGGGTTAAGTATTGATCAGATTTATAAATATAATCCTGGATTAAAGAGATGGGCAACTCCTGAATCACTCCCATACATAATATTGCTGCCTAAACAAGTTGTTAATAGCTTCAATGATAATTTATTAAAGCAGGGACAAAGACCAAAAATTAGCTGGACACGTTATAAAATAAAGCTAGGAGATAGTCTAAGTCTTATTGCTCAAAGTTACAATACAACAATAGATCAGATAAAGAGTGTTAATGGGCTCGATAATGACACTATAAGGGCTGA
>CAJQSO010000020.1 GCA_905614365.1 uncultured Candidatus Thioglobus sp. | reverse complement strand
GTAAGCTTAAGCATGGACTGCCCTCATCTGCCTATACCAGCGCTGATTTTTTTCGTACTGAGTGCAATACCGTGTTTACTGATAATTGGGTTTTTGTAGGTTTTGCCCATGAGCTAAATGAGCCAGGGGATGCAAGACCAATTATGGTTGCTGGTCAGCCAGTAGTTTTAATTAAAAATAATGAAGGAAAAATTTCAGCATTTCACAATGCATGTTCTCATCGATGTTTGAAGTTAGTAGATGAGCCAATGAATGTTGGCAAGATGTTATCTTGTCCTTATCATGCATGGACATATAGTCTTGACGGTGATCTTTGTGCTACGCCATTCTTTGGTGGTAAAGAGCATCAGCCAGAAGGCTTCGATATGTCAAATCATAATCTAAAATCAATAAAAATTGCCGTTTGGCATGATTGGATTTTTATTAATTTAAGTGGCAATGCTGCCAATTTTGAGGATTATGCAGCGCCGCTTATTCAAAATTTTAGTGATATAGATTTTAAAAAAGTGAAGCCTGTAGCTACTTTAGATTTTGGTGAGATTTCTACGAACTGGAAATTTCTTATGGAAAATTTTATTGAGCCTTACCATGTTCAATTTGTCCATCGAACAACAACAAATCAACCTCTTGAGGATCACTACACAATTGTTGATGGTGTCTGCCTAGGAAGCGCTATTGATCTTGATGATGACGATAAGGTGAAGGGGAGCTTGTCTGTGAGCTCAAGATACTTAACGCTTTTTCCAAATTTTATAATTGGGCGATATGCACCAGATCAAATTGGGGTTTATTTGAATGTTCCAGTTGATGAATGTCATACGCAACAAAAAAGAGTTATCTACACTACAGAGGGCGAGAGTGTTTCAAGTAAAGAGGCTGATGAAATGAAAAAGCTATGGTGGGATGTCCACAAAGAAGATCACGCAATTTGTGAAAGAATGCAACTTGGCAGGGCCTCTCCAGTTTCAAACGAAGGTGGTATGTTATCTCCTCACTGGGAAGACAGTGTTCGCGCTTTTCAAGAGATGATTGCAGCAGCTGTTACAAATCCACCAAAAAATAACACTTAAAGGAGAATTTAATGACTGATACCAGTTTTAATAGTGATTTTAGATTAGCGCATACGATGATGAGAGTTCTTGACTTAGAAAAGTCACTTCACTTTTATTGCGATATTTTAGGTATGAAGGTACTAAGGAGAACTGATTACCCAGGAGGCAGATTTACAAATGCATTTGTAGGTTATGGTCCTGAAATAGAATTTCCTGCACTGGAGCTAACCCATAACTGGGATCAAGAAGAGCTCTATGATAAAGGTAATGGATGGGGCCATATTTGCATTGAAACACCCGATGTATATAAAGCTGTTGAAGACCTAGAGGCTGGAGGCGCCAAAATAATTAGCCCAGCTAAACCTATGAATGCTGGAACTCGTATACTTGCATTTATTGAAGATCCAGATGGATATGTCGTCGAACTTAATGAAAAACTTAACTTAACTTAAAGAGGGATAAAAATGAGTAATAAACCACAACTATATAAATTTGGTGACATTGAGCACCGTTTACACACTTTAGAGCCAGGACAAAGCTATATCAAGCCTTTTGTTACTAGTGCAGTTAGTGACACAATGTGCGGCGGTTTGAATTTCTTAAATCAAGTATCTGTGCCATGGGAGTTAACATGTGATGAGATTATTTATTGTATGGAAGGTACATTTAGACTGACGTGTGATGGTGAGTCTTATAACTGTAACCCAGGTGATGTCCTTTATATTCCTAAAGATAACTCTATAGCTTATGAGTGTGATGAGAAGTGCGTAATATTCTATGCTGCTTACCCTCATGATTGGAAGCAACAAGCAGGAATTACTTTTGTACCTGGAATAGATCCAGAAGATATGCCTCAAAACTAGGATTTAAATGAGTAATTCAAGCAATCGTATAGTGCACCTTAGTCAATCTAATGATAGTCATGACAGTGATCAACTTCCGCGTGTCCCAACAAGGGATACGCTAAAAGATAAATTGAATCAACGAATCATTGATATGCTTGAGATTGATGGAAGAAAGCCATTTAATGAGATTGCTAAATCGCTAGAAATCTCTGAGGGAACTGTTAGAAATCGTGTTAATCGTATGAAAGAAGCGGGTGTCTTGCAAATCAAGGCATTGGTAGATCGCTCTGCTATTAATTACGCAACAGATTCAATGCTTGGAATAAAAGTTGCATCAACTTCTAGTCCTACTGAGGTTGCTAAACGCTTTCAAA